>JBILUH010000102.1:0-4081 GCA_044371095.1 Cyanobium sp. | reverse complement strand
ATGTCCAGCAGGAGGGGCTCCAGCAGGAGCGGCTCCAGCGTGAGGGGCTCCAGCGGGCGTGGCTCCTGGAGCGGGGGCAAGGCCTGCAGCAATCAACGATCGGCTCACGTTAGGCAGATCCGCCAGGATGGGCTCCACGCAGACCAACGACGCCACCGTGCCCCGCAGCCAACGCAACGACAACTTCATCGACAAGAGCTTCACGGTGATGGCGGACCTGATCCTCAAGGTGCTGCCCACCAACCGGCGCGCCAAGGAGGCCTTCGCCTACTACCGCGACGGCATGAGCGCCCAGGCCGACGGCGAATACGCCGAGGCGCTGGAGAACTACGAGGAAGCCCTCAAGCTTGAGGACGATCCCAACGACAAGGCTTTCATCCTCTACAACATGGCCCTGGTGTTCGCCAGCAACGGTGAACACGCCAGAGCACTCGCCTTCTACGGCCAGGCCCTGGATCTCAACAGCAAAATGCCCCAGGCCCTCAACAACATGGCGGTGATCCACCACCACCTGGGCTCGATCGCCGAGGAGCGCGGCGACGCCGATGAGGCCGACCGCTGCTTCGACCAGGCCGCCGACTTCTGGGGCAAGGCGATCCGCTTGGCGCCCAACAATTACATCGAAGCCCAGAACTGGCTCAAGACCAGTGGCCGCGGCAGCGTCGACGTGTATTTCTGAGCCGGTTCAAGCCCGATCATCCGCCGGATTCACCCCCAGCGCCGCCACCAGTGCTTCGGCCACGGCACCGGCCTCCAGCAGCTGCAGGCCCAGCCCTGCGGCCGCCTTGGCCAGGCCGGAGCCCTTGGGCACCACCGCCCGGGTGAAACCCAGCCGCGCCGCCTCCTGCAGCCGCAGCTCCAGCTGCCCCACGGGCCGCAGCTGACCGCCCAGACCCAGCTCCCCCACCAGCACCGTGCCGGGCGGCAGGGTGAGGTCGCGGTAGCTGGCCACCACCGCCGCGGCCACGCCGAGATCCGCCGCCGGCTCCTCCACCTCCAGGCCGCCGGCCACCGCCAGGTAGCAGTCGAAGCGCGACAGGGGCAGGCCCAGGTGCTTCTCCAGCACCGCGAGGATCTGGTGCAGGCGGTTCGCGGCGATACCGGTGGCGCTGCGGCGCGGGCTGGCATAGCTGGTGGTGCTCACCAGGGCCTGGAGCTCCACCACCAGGGGGCGGGTGCCCTCGCAGGCCACGATCGTGGCGGTGCCGGCGCTGGGTTCGTCGCTGCCGAGAAACAGCTCGCTGGGGTTGGTCACCTCGGCCAGGCCCCGATCGCGCATCTCAAACACGCCCAGCTCGTGGGTGGCACCGAAGCGGTTTTTCACCGCCCGCAGCAGCCGGTGGCTGGCGAAACGGTCCCCCTCGAAGGTGAGCACCGCATCCACCAGGTGTTCCAGCACCTTGGGGCCCGCCAGGGCCCCCTCCTTGGTCACATGACCCACCAGCAGCAGGGCCGTGTCCTGGCGCTTGGCGATGCGGGCCAGGGCGGCCGCACATTCCCGCACCTGGGACACCGAGCCGGGGGCGCTGCCCAGTTCGGCGTCGTGCAGGGCCTGGATGCTGTCGATGATCGCCACCGCCGGCCGCAACGCCTCCAGTTCCTGCAGCACCAGCTCCAGGTCGGTTTCTGAGAGCAGCTGAAAATCTGCCCCGGCCTCGGGTTCACCAGCGGCGGCCTGGGCCAGCCGGCGCCAGCGCAGCTTCACCTGCTGGGCCGATTCCTCAGCGCTCACGTAAAGCACCGATGCCCGGCCCGCCATGGAACGGGCGCTCTGGAGCAGCAGGGTGCTCTTACCGATGCCCGGATCACCACCCACCAGCACCAGCGACCCCGGCACCAGCCCGCCGCCCAGCACCCGATCCAGCTCGCCGTAGCCACTGCTGAGCCGCTGCAACGGCCGTTCCCCCACCGCCTGGATCGGCTCGGAGCGCCGCGGCTGGCCGGCTGCCACCACCCCCGCCGACGCCTCAGCCACCGGGCGTCGTCGCCGGCTATCGGCAGCCGGCGCGGCCTTCTGCTCCACCAGGGTGTTCCAGCTGCCACAGCTGGCGCACTTGCCGAAAAACTGACGCGCCTGAGCCCCACAGCTGGTGCACACAAAAACGGAACTGGACTTGGCCACGGGCAGGGCTTCGAAGGAAGGGCTGTATGAAGAAAGGTGGCGTTGAGTGAAAAGTTCGCCCCTCAGCCCTTTTCAGTAGGGGCTATCTGATGTAGCAGCCCGGCTGCGGCGATGACGGCTTCCGCCCCCTCCACCACCTCCGGAACCCACCACGGCAAAGAGACCATCCTGGTCGTGGATGACGAAGCCAGCATCCGCCGGATCCTGGAGACCCGACTGTCGATGATCGGCTACCAGGTCGTGACGGCCAGCGATGGCGTCGAAGCCCTGGAACTGTTCAAGACGACCCACCCCGATCTGGTGGTGCTCGACGTGATGATGCCCAAGCTGGACGGCTACGGCGTCTGCCAGGAGCTGCGCAAGGAATCGGATGTGCCGATCGTGATGCTCACCGCCCTCGGCGATGTGGCCGACCGGATCACCGGCCTGGAGCTCGGCGCCGACGACTACGTCGTCAAGCCCTTCAGCCCCAAGGAGCTGGAAGCCCGCATCCGCTGCGTGCTGCGCCGGGTGGAGAAGGAAGCCGTCGCCGGCATCCCCAATTCCGGCGTGATCGCCGTGGGCGACCTGCGCATCGACACCAACAAGCGCCAGGTGTACCGGGGCGACGAGCGCATCCGCCTCACCGGCATGGAATTCAGCCTGCTGGAGCTGCTGGTGAGCCGCAGCGGCGAGCCGTTCAGCCGCGGCGAAATCCTCAAGGACGTCTGGGGCTACACCCCCGAGCGCCATGTGGACACCCGGGTCGTGGATGTCCACATCTCCCGGCTGCGCTCCAAACTGGAGGACGATCCGGCCAACCCCGAGCTGATCCTCACGGCTCGCGGCACCGGGTATCTGTTCCAACGCATCGTTGACGCCGTTGCCTCCGAAGGGACCTGACAAGCGCACCAAGCCCAGCCGGGCCATCCGCCGGCTGGTGATCTGGTACCGCCGCAACGCGGCGGTCACCAGCCTGGTGGACACCGCCGCCACCGCCGCCACGTCTGCCGCCAGCACGGCCGGCACCATGGCTGGCAGCATGGCCGGGGCGGCCGGAGCGGCCACCAGCGCGGCCGGCAGCATGGCCAACACGGTGCTGCAGCCGTTGGTGTTTGATCCGCTGCGGCGCCTGCAGCGGGGCCTGGGCGGCCCCGATGAGGACAAACCCATCAACGACGCCGACCGCCTCTGGGTAGCCGTCGACGGCATGGGCGGCGACTATGCCCCGGGGCCGATCCTGGAGGGCTGCCTGCGGGCGGTCGAGCTGCTGCCCCTGCGGGTGCGGTTCGTGGCCGAAACAGTCCGTCTGGAGGCCGCCGTGGCCGAGATGGGCCTCCAGAACCAGCTCGATGCAGCCATGGCGCGAGGCCTGATCCAACTGGTGCCCAGCGGCCCCTCGGTGGGCATGGACGAGGAGGCCACGGTGGTGCGCAAAAAGCGCGACGCCAGCATCAACATGGCCATGGATCTGGTGAAGCAGGGCCAGGCCACCGCGGTGTACTCCGCCGGCAACTCCGGAGCCGTGATGGCCTCGGCGATCTTCCGGCTCGGCCGGCTCAAAAGCATTGATCGTCCCGCCATCGGCGCCCTGTTCCCCACCAAGGACACCGAGCAGCAGGTGCTGGTGCTCGACGTCGGCGCCAACATGGACTGCAAGCCGGCCTACCTGCACCAGTGGGCCCTGCTCGGTCACATCTACAGCCGCGATGTGCTGCAGGTGGCCCGCCCCCGCATCGGCCTGGTGAACATCGGCGAAGAGGAGTGCAAGGGCAACGAGCTCTGCCAACGCACCTATCCGCTCCTGGCGGAGGAGCAGCGTTTTGCGTTCGCCGGCAACTGCGAGGGCCGCGACATCCTCTCGGGCAACTTCGACGTGGTGGTGTGCGACGGCTTCACCGGCAACGTGCTGCTCAAGTTCCTCGAGAGCGTCGGCAGCGTGCTGCTGGATGTGATCAAGGAGGAGCTGCCCCGGGGGCG
>JBILUH010000052.1:0-15087 GCA_044371095.1 Cyanobium sp. | reverse complement strand
TTTTCTGGATGCCGGTGCGTAGCTCCTCAATGCCGCTGCCCTGACGGCCAACGAGCACGCCCGGGCGGGCGGTTTTGAGTTCGACTTCCAGTTGATCAGCCTTGCGGGCGATCAGCACATCGCTGATTCCAGCTGCGCCGTACTTCTTGTGAACGAACTTGCGAATCCGATCGTCCTCCTGGAGGAGGGTCGGGTAGGTCTTGCTTGGGGCGTACCAACGCGAGCGGTGATCCTGGGTGATCCCCAGGCGCAGGCCGGTTGGATGGATCTTGTGTCCCATCGGTCGGTGTCCTCGGGGTCAGGCGGAAGGAGCCACAGCAATGCTGATGTGGCAGGTCTGTTTCTTGATCGCGTAAGCACGACCCTGGGCGCGGGGGCGGAAGCGCTTCAGGGAAGGACCCATGTCGGCGTTTGCCGTGGCGACCACCAGGGTGGAGGGATCCAGGCCCAGATTGTGCTCAGCGTTGGCCACCGCAGAGCGCAGCACCTTGGTGATGGGCCCGGTGGAGCGGTAGGGCATGAACTCGAGCATGATCAGGGCCTCGCGATAGCTGCGGCCACGGATCTGGTCGAGAACCCGGCGCACCTTCGAGACGGAACCGCGGATGTAGCGCCCGTGGGCGAGGGCCTGATTGGAAGGGGTGTTTGCCATAGCGTTAGCGGCCTCCTTTCTTGTCCTTGATGTGGCCCCGGAAGGTGCGGGTGGGGGCAAATTCCCCGAGTTTGTGACCCACCATCTGTTCCGTCACGTAGACGGGAACATGGGATTTGCCATTGTGAACGGCAATGGTGTGGCCGATCATCATTGGCAGGATGGTGGAAGCACGTGACCAGGTTTTGATCACGGACTTGTCATCGGCAACGTTTTGCTTTTCAACCTTGCGCAGCAGGCTGTCGGCAACAAACGGTCCTTTTTTGAGTGAACGTCCCATGGCGGATTAAGCGAACAGCAAAGCGGTGTGGATCATCAGGAATCGCGTCCGCCACGGCTCCGTTTGGAGGTGCGGCGACGTTTCCGAAGCACAAACCGATTGCTGGGTTTGTTCCGCTTACGGGTTTTGAGTCCCAGGGCGGGTTTGCCCCAGGGGGTCACAGGGCCGGAGCGACCGATCGGGGCGCGGCCCTCACCACCACCGTGGGGGTGGTCGCAGGGGTTCATCACCGAACCGCGCACCTCAGGCCGGCGACCCAGCCAGCGCTTGCGGCCAGCCTTGCCGAGACTGGTGTTGCGCACCTCCGAGTTGCCCACTTCGCCGAGGGTGGCGTAGCACTCGCGGCGTACCAGCCGCACCTCGGTGGAGGGCAGCTTGAGCGCGACGTAGTCGCCTTCCTTAGCCACCACCTGGGCGCTGGCCCCAGCGGTGCGAACCATCTGGCCACCCCGACCGGCATAGAGCTCCACGTTGTGGACGCTGGAGCCGAGGGGAATGGCGGAGAGGGGAAGAGCGTTGCCGGTTTCGATCGGCGATTCGGGGCCGGACACCACCTGCTGACCGATTTCGATGCCGGCCGGCGCCAGGATGTAGCGCTTCTCGCCATCGGCGTAGAAGAGCAGGGCCAGGCGGGCGTTGCGATGCGGGTCGTAATGGATCGCTGCCACTTTGGCGATCACACCGTGCTTGTCCCGGCGGAAGTCGACGATGCGGTAGAGGCGCTTGTGGCCGCCGCCGCGGTGGCGGCAGGTGATCACACCGCGGTTGTTGCGGCCCTTGCGGCGGTGTTTGGCGACCACCAGGCCCCGCTCCCTTCCACGGCCAGTGACTTCAGAGAAGTCGCTGGCGACGCGGGTGCGGGTGCCGGGGGTGATGGGGCGGTAATTGCGGATAGCCATGTCGTTTCAGATCCCTCAGGACTCAGGGAACAGCTGGATGGCGTTGCCTTCGGCCAGGCGCACCACCGCTTTCTTCACCTGGGCACGTTTGCCGGCGAAGCGTCCCACGCGCCGGGAGCGGCGGGGAGGATTCATGGTGCTGATGCCGATGACTTTGACGTCGAACAGCTGTTCAACGGCAGCCTTGATGTCGGGCTTGGCAGCCCGATGGTCCACCTCGAAGGTGTACTGGTTCTGCTCGAGGGCCCGGGTGGCCTTCTCGGTGATCAGGGGCCGACGGATCACATCCGCAAGCCGACTTGAAAAACGCTCAGCCATCGCCGTAGACCTCCTGAATCTTCGCGAGTGCTTCCTCGCTCACAACCAACTTGTTGGCGTGGAGCAGATCGAACACATTGAGCTGATCGGCGGCGATCAGCTTGACCTTCTCAAGGTTGCGGACCGAGCGTCGCACCGCCTCGGAAGCACCATCGAGAACCACCAGCACCTTGGCGCCGTCTTCGATGCCGAAGCGGGCCAGGGCAGCCGTGATCTCCTTCGTTTTGGGCGTGTCGAGCCCGGCCCCGAAGCCTTTCACCACGGTGATGTCGTCGATGCGGCTCATCAGCGCGGTGCGCAGAGCCAGGCGACGTTCCTTGCGGTTCATCGCCACGGCATAGCTGCGGGGCTTGGGACCAAACACCACACCACCACCGGGGCGAAGGGGGGTGCGGATCGAACCCTGGCGGGCCCGACCAGTGCCCTTCTGCTTGTAGGGCTTGCGGCCACCGCCGGCGACTTCGGCCCGGGTGAGCGTGCTGGCGGTGCCCTGGCGGGCGTTGGCCAGCTGACGCACCACGGCGCGATGCACCAAGTCGGTGGCGGACGATTCTTTGGCGACCTTGAGGTCGAGGGCAGCCTTGCCGGCTTCTTTGCCCTGCCAGTCGCGGATTACACAGTTAGCCATGGGTGTCCTCCTCAGTTCCCAGCTTTGGCGCCCACCCGGTTCGCCGGGCGGATGTTCAGCAGGGCGCCGGGCTTTCCGGGCACTGAGCCCTTCACCACCAACAGATTCCGCTCCACATCCACTTTCAGGATGACGAGTCCGCGGGTGGTGGTTTGTTTGCCGCCGTAGCGACCTGCCATGCGCTTACCGGGGTAGACGCGGCCAGGCGTGGTGCCGGCGCCGATCGAGCCCGGCTCACGGTGGTTCTTGGAACCGTGGGTCATGGGTCCGCGGCTGAAGCCGTGGCGCTTCTGGAAACCGGAGAAACCACGACCCATGGTGTCGCCGCTCACATCAACTTTCTGACCGGCCTCAAAGGCCGTGACAGTGATGGAGCCACCCAGCTCGAGGCCGTCGACGCTATCGACCCGATATTCCTTCAGGTGACGCAGGACTTCATCGCCCGACTTAGCCAGGTGCCCCTTGGCAGGCTTGTTCACGAGTTTGTCGCGAATGTCGCCGAAACCAAGTTGCACGGCGTTGTAGCCGTCGGAGCTGGTGCTTTTGAGTTGGGTGATGCGGCAGGGGCCAGCCTCGATCACGGTGACCGGGATGGACCTGCCCTCTTCATCGAAGAACTGGGACATGCCCAGTTTCTTCCCAAGAATGCCGATGGACATAGGAGGGGAAACAACGCCAGCTGGACCACCGCGGTACAGGAGCTCTCGGCTCATGCACAACGGTGAAGCTGAACTAATCAATGAACTGCCTGACTCGGCCGAGGTGGCCGCTTGGCGTGACCTGAGACGTAACTCCGGCGGACGCTGCTGCGATTTCCAAGGGCTAGCGAGGCTGATCTGGATTGGATCAGCGCGGCTGGGACTTATCAGAACCGGACCGAAATCTCCAATGGAGACGCGGCGCGTTCAGGCAGTTTCCCGACGGACCAGGCAACTTGTGACAGCTGCTTGTTCCGTGCTGGCCGAGGACGGCCACCACCACTGGCGACCGTGTGCCGTGAACTGGAGGCCCGGCTAGCGGACGGGCACAGTTCAATGGCACAGCCACTAATCGTAGCTCATCAGTTGAAACATCTCCCTGGGCCGCGCTTGGGCGATGGGCTTCAGCTGCGTTCGGAGGCTGGCGTGAGCTGTCAGACTGCCTTCGAGCTTTGTGACCCCTTGCGATGCCTCTGCTGCTCTCCGGGCGCGGTTTCCGGCAGGACCTGGAGCGGGCTGGGGCCCTTGCTCTCTTCGCCCCCCTGGAAGGTGGGGCGGAAACCCGGCTGATGCGTCGGATGCGAGCGGCCGGATACCGCGCCCAGCTCACCTCGGCCCGCGGGTTGGGAGATCCGGAAGCCTTCTTGTTCCAGCTGCATGGCGTGCGTCCGCCCCACCTCGGCCATCAGAGCGTGGGTCGGGGGGCGGCCGTCGGAGAGGTGCAGCGGGTGATGCCCCAGCTGGCCAGCTTGCTGGAGGGCACCCAGCCGATCCTGCTTTGGCTGCTTGAAGGCCAGGTGCTGTCGCGGGCCGAGCTGGGGTCGTTGGTGTCCCTCTGCCGGCGTGAGCCGCGGCTCAAGCTGGTGGTGGAGATGGGTGGGGCGCGGGCCCTGCGCTGGCAGCCCCTTGAGCAGCTGCTTGACGCCTGAGGCGGCCCTTGCCCGCGGCAGCTGGGTCAAGCTGATCTGCGGCGCCAGCAACCAGGATCTGGCGGCCATTGAAGACCTTTGCGGGGTGTTCGCCCTGGCCGGCGTGCACTGCATCGATGTGGCCGCCGATGGGGCCGTGGTTGCTGCCGCCCGACGCGGCATCGTCTGGGCTGAGGCGCGGGGCGCGGCCCGGCCCTGGTTGATGGTGAGCCTCAGCGATGGGGCCGACCCCCATTTTCGCAAGGCCTGGTTTGCCCCTCAGCGTTGTCCGCCGGCCTGTCCCCGCCCGTGTGAGCGGGTCTGCCCGGCTCTGGCGATTGGCGTGGCTGCCACTGGCGCACCAGGGGTTCTGGCCGAGCGCTGCTACGGCTGCGGCCGCTGCTTGCCGGCCTGTCCCCATGGCCTGATTGAAGAGCGGGACCAGGTGCTGGAGGTCGGCGGAGTGGCCCCCCTGTTGACTCACCTGCGGCCCGACGCTGTGGAACTCCACACCCAGCCTGGTCGGGAGGCGGCTTTTGCCGGTCGGGTGGCTCAGGTGGTGGCCAGTGGCGTGCCGCTGCAGCGGCTGTCAGTGAGCGCTGGCCTGGAGGGCAAGGCCCAGTCACCAGCAGCCCTGGCCGGCGAGCTGTGGCAGCGCTTTGCCCTGCTGCGCGCCCAGGGCCTGCGACCCCTCTGGCAGCTGGATGGCCGACCGATGAGCGGTGATGTGGGGGCCGGCACGGCCCATGCCGCCGTCAAATTGGCTGCAGGGGTGCTGGCCTGCGCACCCCCTGGCCCCGTGCAGGTGGCGGGGGGTACCAATGCCCATACCCTTCCCCAGTTGCAGGCCTCGCCCGCCCTGCGATGCCACATCGCCGGCGTGGCTTTTGGTGGGGTGGCCCGACGGCTGTTGCAACCGCTGCTGCTGGAAGCCCAGAGCCGCGGACGCCCCCTGCTGGCTGATGGGACCCTCTGGCCCGAGGCCCTGGCGCTGGCCCAGGCCCTGGTGGCTCCCTGGCTAGAACAGACCTAGTGCCCGACGATCCGGTGTCCAGCCCTGCCCCGACGGCTCCCCAGCGTGTCACCGACGATCTCGATCGTCTGCTGGAGGTGCTGCCTGAGGTGGTGCAGACGTCACTGGCGATGGAGGAGGCGCGGGAGCAGCTGTTGGAGGTGGTGCTGGATCTGGGACGGGTGCCCGAGGCCCGCTACCCCGGCCAGGTTCGGGCCCTGGGCCAGGTGCCCCTGGAACGCTCCGATCTGGCGGCGGTGGTGGAGCGCCTGGGGGCCTTCGGTGGTGACAACCGCGCCGGCATCGAGCGCACCCTGCACCGCATCAGTGCCATCCGCAACCGCACCGGCGAGATTGTGGGCCTCACCTGCCGGGTGGGGCGGGCCGTGTTCGGCACGGTGGCGATGGTGCGCGACCTGCTGGATTCCGGCGAGTCTCTGTTGCTGATGGGCCGACCCGGCGTCGGCAAGACCACGGCCCTGCGTGAAATCGCCCGGGTGCTGGCTGACGACCTGGGCAAGCGGGTGGTGGTGATTGACACCAGCAACGAGATCGCCGGCGACGGTGACATCCCCCATCCCGCCATTGGCTGTGCCCGCCGCATGCAGGTGGCGCGGCCGGAGCTGCAGCACCAGGTGATGATTGAGGCGGTGGAAAACCATATGCCCGAGGTCATCGTGATCGATGAAATCGGCACCGAGCTGGAGGCCCTGGCGGCCCGCACCATCGCCGAGCGAGGCGTGATGTTGGTGGCTACAGCCCATGGCAATGCCCTCGAGAACCTGATCAAGAACCCCACCCTTTCCGACCTGGTGGGAGGGATTCAGTCGGTGACTCTCGGGGATGAGGAGGCTCGCCGCCGCCGCACCCAGAAGACGGTGCTGGAGCGCGCCGCCGAACCCACTTTCGCCCTGGCGGTGGAGATGCACAGCCGTCACCGCTGGCTGGTGCACCGCGATGTGGCCCGCACGGTGGATCTGCTGTTGCGCGGCCAGAGCGCCCGGCCCCAGGTCCGCGAAATCGGTGCTGATGGCCACCTGCAGGTCGAGGAGGTCACCCCCAGCGCTCCGGTCGAGCTGGGGCGACCCATGGTTGTGCCCTCCGCGGCGACATCCCTGGCGACCCGGCCGCGCATCGTGCCCCGGCCCCTGCCGGTGCTCGATGAGCCTGGAGCCGGGCAACCCAGCCCCGTCGGTGAGCCCCTGCCCGTGTTGCGGGTGTACGGGGCGGGCATCAGCCGGGGGGCCTTGGAGCAGGTCGTGCGGGCCCGCCAGTGGCCCGTGGAAGTGGTGGGCAGCGTGGAGTTGGCCGATGCGGTGCTGAGCCTGCGGCAACAGCTCGGCCGGGACCCCCACGTGCGCCGCCAGGCCCAGGACCTCGGCCTGCCCATCCTGGTGCTCAAATCGGCGGCACCACCCCAGCTGCAGCGGGCCCTGGAGCGGCTGCAGGAACGCCATCGCCAGGGCCATGTCGCCCAGGATCCGGCGGCGCTGTCGGCGGCCACTTTCCAGGGAGACGATGCCCTGGCCGGCCTGGAGGAATGCCGCCTGGCGGTGGAACAAGTGGTGTTGCCCCAAGGCCAGCCCGTTGAGTTGCTGCCCCGCAGCGATCGGGTGCGTTTGATGCAGGCGGAACTGGCGAGCCGTTACCGCCTGCGCACGGCGGTGTTCGGCCGTGGATCTGAGCAGCGGCTGCGGGTGTTTCCGGCTTGAAGGAGGGGCGGTGGTTCGGTCGCGGTTGACGAAGGACCGGGCGCTATGGGTAACTATCTAGGCACCGGTCACAGCCGGACGCATTGGGTCGTCGCCAAGTGGTAAGGCAGCGGGTTTTGGTCCCGCCATTCCTAGGTTCGAATCCTAGCGACCCAGTTTTTTCCTCCCATGCCCACGCAGCCCAGTTGTGCCGAAGCGGCTCCCCTGGCTGAAGTCGACCCCCTTGTGGTCTTCGACTTCGATGGCGTGTTGATGGATGGCATGCCGGAGTACTGGTGGGCGGCCCGGACGGCGGCTCTGCAGCTCGCCCCTCAGTTGGTGTTGCCAGAGCAGGCCCCCGCAGCTTTTGTCCGCTTGCGGCCCCTGATCCATCAGGGGTGGGAAATGGTGTTGATGGCCGCTGAGCTGGGCCGGGCTGCCCTCGATCTGGAGGCCCTGTTGGCTCACTACGACGCGGCGCTGCCTGCGGCTCTGGCGCGTTGGGGCTGGGATGCCGAGCAGCTGCAGCAGCGCCTCGAGCAGGTGCGTGCTGCGGCCATCGCTACCGACCCAGCAGCCTGGCTGGCGCGCCACCGGTTGTATCCAGGGGTGAAGCAGCGCCTGGTCCGGCTGGCTGACGAAGGGGCGGACTGGGCCGTGCTCACCACCAAGGGGGCAGCGTTTGCCTCGCGGCTGCTGGCGGCCGCGGGGCTGCAGCCCTGGGCGCTCTACGGCCATGAACAGGGCACGAAGCCCGCGGTGTTGCGGCGGCTGCTGGCCGAGCAGCGTCCCCTGTGGTTTGTGGAAGACCGTCGTCCCACCCTGGAGACGGTGCGGGCCGATCCGCGCCTGGACGCGGTGCGCTGCTGTCTGGTGAGCTGGGGCTATCTCGGCCCCCAGGACGCCCAGGGTCTACCGGCGGACATCGCCTGGCTCACCCCCGAGCGGTTTGCGGCACCCCTGGCGCAATGGCCCTAGTGGGCTAGAGTACGCGCGTACTACTAGCAATTGGTACGCCGGTCCTCTTTGGTGGCACTTGCTGCTCAGAGGTCGCAGGATGGCTGCCTTCGGGGTTTCCCGGGGCTGTTCCTGCGGGGCCTGCCGATTTCGGCCCGCTCCCCGTTCCGGTTCCCGCCCTTGCGGCCTGTCCCATCGCTTCTGATTGCTGCCATGCCCGCCGATTCCGCCACCAGCTCTTCCGTGTCTCCTGCCCCTTCCTCCTCCCGCGCGTCAGCCAGCGCCGCCGCCAGCACCACGGCGGCCACGTCGCCGGCCGATGCCCGGGCTGCCGCCGAGCGGGATAAAGCCTTGGGGCTGGTGCTGAATCAGATCGAGCGCAACTTCGGCAAGGGCTCGATCATGCGCCTCGGGGACGCTTCCCGCATGCGGGTGGAAACCATCGGCACTGGAGCCCTCACCCTCGATCTCGCCCTCGGTGGCGGCTACCCCAAAGGTCGGGTGGTGGAGGTCTATGGCCCGGAGAGCTCCGGTAAAACCACCCTCACCCTGCACGCCATCGCCGAGGTGCAGAAGCGCGGTGGTGTGGCGGCCTTTGTCGATGCGGAGCATGCTCTGGATCCGGTGTATGCCGCCGCCCTGGGGGTCGACATCGAAAACCTGCTGGTTTCCCAGCCCGATACGGGGGAGATGGCCCTGGAGATCGTCGATCAGCTGGTGCGCTCGGCCGCCGTCGACATCGTGGTGGTTGACTCGGTGGCGGCTCTGACGCCTCGCGCCGAGATCGAGGGGGAAATGGGGGATCTGGCGGTGGGCAGCCAGGCCCGCTTGATGAGCCAGGCGATGCGCAAGATCACCGGCAACATCGGCAAATCCGGCTGCACCGTGATCTTCCTGAACCAGCTGCGCCAGAAGATCGGCGTCACCTATGGCAACCCTGAAACCACCACGGGTGGCAACGCCCTGAAGTTCTACGCCTCGGTGCGCCTCGATATCCGCCGCATCCAGACCCTCAAGCGCGGCACCGAGGAATACGGCATCCGCGCCAAGGTCAAGGTGGCCAAGAACAAGGTGGCCCCTCCCTTCCGCATCGCTGAATTCGACATCCTGTTCGGTCGCGGCATCAGCACCCTCGGTTGCCTGCTCGACCTCGCCGAAGAAACCGGCGTGGTGGTCCGCAAGGGGGCCTGGTACAGCTACGAGGGCGACAACATCGGTCAGGGGCGTGACAACACGATCGGCTGGCTGGAGCAGAACCCCGTGCAGGCCGAGTTGATCGAACAGCTCACCCGCCAGAAGCTGAAGGAGGGCTCAGAAGTGACGGCCAACTCGATGAAGCCCCTGGCTGCCGCTGCCAAGGCTGCCGCCACGCCGTCGTCTGCTCTGGGGGAGTCGGCAGCCGCCCTGGCTGAGTTGTCGGAGGCCGGCTGACCGGTCGGGGCTCAGGGGCGCGTGAACGCGCCCCTGGGTTTGGCGGCGAGGTTGGTGGACTGGGATCCGCGAGCAGCTCCGGGGTTTTGGAGCACCTGGGCGACCCGTTGCAGTTCCTGGATGGCTTCGGCGCCTTCGAGCTTCACCAGTTCGTGGCCGTTGCGAGATTCCACCCAGCTGATGCCGAAGTCGGACACCAGAAACCGCACCATGTGGTTGGCGTCCAGGTTGGCCACAAAGGAGGCGCCGTGACCATCGCGGCCGTCGCCGCAGATGTAACAGGTGGCGGCAATGCCCCGATCCTGCAGGCTTTTGGCCAGAGCCTGCAGGCTCATCACCAGGTCGTGCACCACGGATCGGTATTGCTCGGCGAGGCGTGGGAACACGGCGGCAACCTGAAGGTCTTCAAATCCTAATGTTTTCTTCAGGATTTGGCGCGTTGGGGCCGGGGTCCCGGATCTGTCCACTGGGTTCAGGGCCGGAGCTCAGCCATCCGCCAGGGTCCACCAGCCCGCAGCAGGGCCGATGAAGCGCACCGTCACCCAGAAGATCACCAGGGCTGCGATGCCCACCCAGGCCCCCTTGGTGGTGAGGGTCACGAAGCGATCGGCCTGGTTGCGGGTCAGCGGCAGCCAAGCGGCGATGCGCGGCGAGGTGTCGACCGACGCGCTGCGGTCGGTTTTGATCACTTTGGGCGGCAGGCCTTGAATGCTGCGGCGCTTGGCTTCCCCCATTCTCTTGGCTGCCGGTGCGGTAAAGAACTCACGCTAGTGAGGCAGCAGCCGGCTGAGGCTCACCCAGGGTTCGAGAGCGACCAGCACCTGCCGCCCCCAGCTGCGGCCCCGCAGGCGCCCGTCCAGCACGGCCAGACGTCCGCCCCCCTGACGGCGCAGACCGGCCACCCCCAGTTGCAGCCGGTTGAGGCCGTCGGGCAGCAGGCATTCCCGGAACCAGTCGCGACCGTCCTGGCGTAGGGCCAGCACCCGGGCGGCAGTGAGGGGATCCTCGAGGCTGGCCAGGGGTAGCAGGGCCACCACGATCTGGCCGGGCAGCGGCAGCCGCTGCTGCTGCTCCAGCCACCAGCTCCAGCGGGCGCAGATCACGCCGTTGCCGTCAGGTGCGGTGCTCTCGTGCACCACGCGGGAGCCGAATTCCGCCGCCAGACCACTGGTGAGTCCCCGCCGCAGGGCGTCGTCATCGATCAGCACCACGGTGAGCCCGGTCTGCCCCAGCACCAATCGGCGGCACTGGTCAAGCAGGTGCTGGCCGTAGTGCGGGCTGTTGGGCAGGGGTTGTCGCAGCGGGGCATAGAGGGGCAGGGGATCGGCCAGCGGCGGATCCCCCAGGCTCACGCTCACCACTGGCTGCAGTCCGAGGGCGACGTCCGGCCCTGGCTGGCCGGCGGCGGCCCGGGGGCTGGCCAGCTGGCCCAGCAGCACCGCACCGCGCTGCTCCAGCAGGCCCTGCACCACGTTCAGCGGCTCGAGCGGTTGGCGGTGCAGCTGCCACTGCAGCAGCTGGGGATTCACCTGGGCCCAGCTGGTCCAGACGTCGCCCTTGGCGGCCAGCCAGGCGGGCCACGGCTCGGGCAGGGGGCTCAGCAGCTGCAGCAGGTGGCGCAGGGGCGCCTCGTCTTCCGGTGCGAGGGCCACCAGTTGGTTGGGACGGCGTGGATGGCCGAGCACCTGGCGGTTGAGCCGCTCGTGCAGGGTCAGCAGGCTGGCTTCCGCCGCCGGCTGGGCCCGCCGCAACTGGTCCCAATGCTGGGGCGTCACCACCACCTCCAGGGCCTGACGGAGCAGGGTATCGAGCTGTTCGGCCTCGGGAATCACCAGTTGCCGCTCCCCCAGCAGTCCCCGCTGCCAGGCCACCACCAGTTGGCGGTGGTTGAGCAGCCAGACGCGGGCCCCGACCGGTGGCTGGTCACCCTCGAAGCACGGCAGCGCCAGGCTGGGGTCGGCCCGTCCCAGGCGCGGCAACTCAACCTGGAGCAACCGCTGCCGCTGGGCTTCACTCACCACGAGGGCCAGGGGCTCTTCGCTCAGGGCCAGCGGCACCAGCAGGCTGATCCACCAGCTGGGATCGCTGCCCGGAGCCAGTCGCACCAGGGTGTGGTCGCTGCGGCGCAGGCTGCGGGCCACCAGGCGGCTGAGCGTCAGATGGTGTGGCCATGGCTCGCAGCCCTCGTGCAGCAGCAGGGCTTTGAGTTGCTGGTGGGCGCGGGCTTCGAGCATTCCCAGGCGCCCAACAGACTCAAAGCGTAGGAAGCTGGCTGGATGGCCCTGCCGCGATGACCTTCGTTCCCCTGCCGCACCCCGCGGCGACCACGACCGCCGCTCCTGCCCTGTGGCGGCAACGGCCGGTGGGCCTGGTGGGCCTGGGGTTGATCGGCGGCTCCCTGGGCTTGGATCTGCAGCAGCTGGGGGTGGAGGTGCGCGCCCTGGTGCATCGCCCGGCCACGGCCGAGCGGGCCCGGCAGCGGGGGCTGGCCACCCAGGTGAGCACTGATTCCGCCGTGCTGGCTGGCTGCGGGCTGGTGGTGCTGGCCCTGCCCCTCGACCGGTTGCTGGACCCGCCCGCCGAGCTGCTGGCGGCGTTGCCGCCGCAGGCGGTGATCACCGATGTGGGCTCGGTGAAGGTGCCGGTGCTGGCGTGTTGGTCGGCGTTGGTGCCGCGCTTTGTGGCCAGCCATCCCATGGCTGGCACCGCCCAGGCGGGGGTGGAGGCTGGTCAGCTGGGGCTGTTTCGGGATCGCCCCTGGGTGGCCACGCCGGATGCCGCCACCGACCCGGAGGCCCTGGCGCTGGTGCAGGGTCTGGCCCAGGCCGTGGGCGCCCAGTGGCTCTGCTGCGGGGCCGATGCCCACGACCGGGCGGTGGCCCTGATCTCCCATCTGCCGGTGCTGGTGGGTGCATCCCTGCTGCAGGCCGCCGCTGCTGGTGGCGGCAGCGATCCCGGCCTGGTGCGGCAGCTGGCCTCCAGTGGATTTGCCGACACCACCCGGGTGGGCGGGGGGAATCCGGAGCTCGGCACCCTGATGGCCCGCTGCAACCAGGCGTCCCTGCTGGCGGCGCTGGGCGCCTACCGCAGTGCCCTTGATCAGGTGGAGGCCTGCGTGCGGGATTCGGATTGGCAGGGGTTGCAGCAGACCCTGCAGCACTGCCAGAGCCTGCGGCCGGAGTTTCTGTAGGCCCGGCGCCCGTTTGCGCTAGGTCAGCACGAGCGGCTGCTGGCGGGCGGCCAGCAGCTGGCGGCAGGCCATCAGGGCCGAGTGGCTGACGCCGGCGGTGCCTTCGCCGGGATAGATCGCGTCGCCGCAGAGCCAGAGCCCCGGCAGGGGTGTGCGGCTCGCCAGGCCAAAGGGGCCGAAGCGGCTGGGGTGCTGCCCCAGACCGCCCACGTAGCCGAAGGGGCGGCCGGTCCAGCGCTCAAAGCCCCGGGGGGTGGCGGTTTCGCAGTGCAGCCAGGGCTGCTCCGGCAGCTGCAGCAACGCCCGCAGGCCCCGCTCCATGCTCGCTTGAACGCTGGCCTTGCGCGCGGCATAGGCCTCTGGGCTGAGCTCAAACCAGGGGCGGGCCGCCGTGAACACACTCGCAATCACGGTGGCTTCGCCGGCCGGGGCCCGGCCGTCCCCCTCGCGGCTCACCGACACGAACAGCGATCCCGGCTCGTCCCAGGCCCTCTGCAGGTGGGCAGGGCATTCGGGGGGCAGGTCGCGGCGGGCCACGGCCCCGTAGAGCACCAGGGCCCCGGATGGTTCGCCGAGGTGGCTCAGCCGCTGGCGGTAGCCCGCGGGCAGCTGTGGCCCGAGCAGGGCAGGCAGGGTTTGGGGCGGCAGGGCCAGCACCACATCGCCGCATTGCAAGCGGAAAGGCCGATCCCCCGGCCCGAGGCCTTCCACCTGCCAGCACCGCTCCGGTGGGCCACCGGCAGTCCGCTTCAGGCCCGTGACGCGGTGGCGGCTGTGCAGCTGGCCGCCGGCCTGGTGCAGGCCCTGTTCCAAGCGGGCACTGAGGGTTTGCATCGACCCTTCCAGGTGAAACAGCCCCAAGGGCTCCTGGGCCATGGCCAGCACGGTGGCGCCGTAGAGGGCGGCGGTGCGGTCGGCGGGTTCCTGGGAATAGAGCTTCAGCTGCAGGTCGAGGAAGCGCCGCAGGCGGGTATCGCCCGCGGCGCCGCAGAGTTGCAAGAGGTCGGCGATGGTGGAGCCCACCAGCAGGCCACTGGCCAGGTTGGCCGGGCCCAGGGCCCCCAGCAGCTGGGCCAGATCCCAGGCGTTGCGGGGGGGCAGCACCGGATCCTGGGCGGCGAAGCTCCAGTTGGCCCGGTGCAGGGCCGCGGTCAGCTGCCAGAACCGCTCGCTGCCGGGAAACTGCGCCTGACGTTCGGCCTGCCAGCGCGCAGGGTCGCGCCAGAGCTGCACCGGCGGACGGCCATCGCCTAGATCCACCACACAGCCGGGATCCAGCGGACTGGCCTGGGGGAGGGAAACGCCGAGGTGCTGGAAGATCCGCGCGTGGATGCCCCCGGGTTCAAGCCCCGCCACCTGGGTGGCGCCCACATCAAAGGCGTATGGCCCGCGCCGGAAGGTGCCGGCGCAGCCGCCGCTCTGGTGGTGGGCCTCGAGCAGCTGCACCCGCAGTCCGGACTTGGCCAGCAGGGCCGCGGCGGTGAGGCCGGCGATGCCCGCCCCCACCACCACCACATCACTGGGTCCATCCATGCCGGCATGCTGGCAGGTGCCTGATCCGCAGCGCGTCATGGCGACTGAGCCCCCGGATCCCCTGGACCTCTGGCTGCGCCGCCAGCTGGGCCAGGCCGTGGTGGGCCGCACCGCGGTGGGCGGTGGCTGCATTCACCAGGCCTGGCGCCTCGAGATCGCAGGCGGGGGCACGGTGTTTGCCAAAACCAACACGGCCGCCTGTCTGCCCCTGCTGGAGGCGGAGGCCGAGGCGCTGCAGCAGCTGGCTCGCCATGCCCCGACTGGTCTGGTGATCCCCAAGACCCTCGCCCTGGGCCAGACCGGCGATCAGGCTGATGTTCAGACCGACGCGCAGGCCGTGTTGGTGCTGGGCTGGCTGGAGCTGGGCGGACCGGATGGCGCCGCAGCCAAGGACAACGCCTGGTTCGCGCTCGGCAAGGGGTTGGCTGGGTTGCACCGCTCCAGTGCCAGCTGCGCCCCACCCCAGGGCTATGGCTGGCCGGTCGACAACTTCCTGGGTTCAGCTCCCCAGTCCAACAGCTGGCGGAGCGATTGGGGGCTGTTTTTCGCCGAATGCCGTCTGGCGCCCCAGCTGGTCTGGGCTGCTCGCCGCGGCCAGCCCCTGCGTGGTGCCCAGGCTCTGGTCGAGCGTGTGCCGCGCTGGTTGAACAGCCATTGCTGCCGGCCGGTGTTGGTGCACGGCGATCTGTGGTGCGGCAATGCGGCCCTTCTCGCCGATGGCCACGGGGCGATTTTCGATCCGGCCTGCTACTGGGGGGATCGGGAGGTGGACCTGGCAATGGCACAGCTGTTCGGTGGCTTTCCGAACGCCTTTTTCAAGGGCTATGCCCAGGGCTGGCCGCTGGAGCCCGGTGCCCGGAGGCGTGTTCCCCTTTACAACCTGTACCACC
>JBILUH010000013.1:0-52883 GCA_044371095.1 Cyanobium sp. | reverse complement strand
TTCCGCTTCAATCGTCGCTTCTCGATGTCTGGGATGACAGAGCGGATCGCCAATGCGGTCTGCTGCTGCATGCCGCTTACAGAACGTGATCTCAGGGTCGCGGAGGCTTATGGGTAATCAAGAAAATTTTTGACACTATAAGCATGTATTTCAAAGATGGACTGACGCTTTAGATTGTAATTGCTTATAGAGCCTGGAGGTTGTAATGGTCTGCTTTGCGCCTCCTGAGAATGGCTAAGACTGCTGTGCTGCAGCCCATCTAGGCAGTATTTCACCTAGAACTTATCGGCAAACCGAGGCGGTTTGCCGATAAGCGGCCCTAATTAGAGACTGCTGAAAAGCGACCCGCACACCGGATCCGATTTCAGCCAAATAGCAGTGCGTAGGTAGCTCAAACGCACGGCTGTCCAGGCTCGATTCAAAGTTTCAGCACATCTTGGGCTTTGGCTGACGCATCGCCATCGCTAGCAGCGCCGTGATGTTGTGCATCACCGCCTGTATGCCAGCTCGAATCGACAGAAAAATGTCAGCAGCAGGTTATGGCTGCCGTGCGCAACGTCGCCATGGCTCCAGCGGCTTTGCACCGGTTGCGGTGGGCGTACTCGTTTTACTGGGTGTCACGGATCCAGTGCCAGCCCTCAATGTCACCAAGGCTAAAACCAATGCCAGCAAACACAAAGCCATCAGCCACGAACGGATGCTCAACAGCGACCGGTAGCTTGAGGCTGAGACGCGCGCTCTGCTGCGCAAGGCATCGATCATACAAGCCCTGGAGGACGGCTTGTACGGTAAAGACAATCGATATGATGAACTGCTAGCGGATCTGCAGCGGCGTTCCAGCCGGTTGGAGTGGATCCGCAAGGCCACAGCCGGAAGGCTGCTCCGCAGGAGTAGCTGAACTTGAGGTGTAAGTCGCTGATGCGAAGGCTCATCCACACCAAGAGCAAGCGATGGAGGCAGAAGTTGAAGCCGCTTCGGCAGAAACCAGTGGCGTCGCCCAGCTCAGCAAGCGCGCATCGCGCCTCAGCTGTGGTGCTCCATGCGAGCGCATGACGCTTAGGCGCTGACGATCAAAACAGCAGAAACAGCAGGACTGGCATAAACAGTACTAATGGCAGATCTGGATCCCATGGCAATGCCGCAACCACAGCTCCTGACCGATGCAGCCGGCAACTCCAAGCCGCAGGCCCAGAGAAAATTCATCGATCCTGAAAGTAACCTCCTCAAAGGCCCTGACGGCTGGATCCAGGGTTACAACTGCTAGGGCGCGGTCGATGGAGACCCCCAGGTGTTCGTGGCGATCGGCATCAGTAACCGGCCCAGCGACACCGTGCACCTGCTGCCCTAACCCCGGCTTCTGCGAAGCGGTTGCTGGAGCGCATCGATACCAACACCGGTCAGTTGCTGGATGCCTGCATCTCCATCAGCAGCCCAAAGGCCCGGATGCCAGGCTGTCTATGCCCTGCGCAAAACCTTGGTGTATCCAGTTTTTGGCCATATCAAAGGGGCCAGGGGACTGGATCGATTCCGATTGAGCGGGTTGGAGAAGGTGAACAGGGAATGCGCGCTGATGGCCACAGCCTGAGGGCCTGAGCCGGGTCCATGTCGCAACGGTTGAAATCCGATGTTCTGGAATCACCCGAGCTCACTCCTGGCGTTCTGGGTTCGTTTCAACGTGCGACTCGCTCCTAGGGTCAGTTCAGAGGATTTGACCCACCATCACCGCTGCGATTGCAGAAAACAGGGTGATGCCCATCGCGGTGAGCGGGTTCTGTCCTTGGGCCACCGCCACGGTGGTCACGATCCCGGCTCCCAGGCATGCCACTGCCAGTTGGTTGAGCACTTCAGGGCGGCTGTTGGGAGTGGGGCTCACGGTGGCTCTGGCGACTTGGGCCAGAACGTAAGGGTGATTTCCCTTTAAATCCTGGCCTGGCGCTGAGCTTGTTACCTGGCGTCGGAGTTCGTTACGCCCCGACATCTCCGCCCGCCGGAGTTAACCGCGGGAAGCAGGTCGGGCCCTGCCACCACTGGCCCAGGCCTGCAGGGCCTCCAGCTGCTCCCGGGCGGTGCGCGACAGGGGAACCACCTGACTTGCGGCGGCGATCAGGTCGGCCTCGCCAAACTCCCGCTGCTCCGCGAAGGCCAGGTGCATGGCCTCAATCAAGGTCTGCTCCAGTTCGGCGCCCGAGAATCCCCCGGTGCGGTCAACCAGGACATCCAGGGGGATGGTGTGCTCGGGGCGGCGCCGGCGCAGCTGCAGATCGAGGATGGCGCGACGCTCGGCGGGACTGGGTAGATCCAGCAGAAAGATCTCGTCAAAGCGCCCCTTGCGCAGCAGCTCGGCTGGCAGTTTGTCGACGCCGTTGGCGGTGGCCACCACAAACACGGCACTGGTTTTCTCCGCCATCCAGGTGAGCACCGTGCCCAGCACCCGCTGACTGGTGCCGCCGTCACTGCGGGAATCACCCCCAACGCCCAGCCCGAATCCCTTGTCAATCTCATCGATCCAGAGCACGCAGGGGGCCATCGCTTCAGCCCGCTGGATCATGTCGCGAGTACGGGCCTCGGAGGCGCCCACCAGTCCGGCAAACAGCCTGCCCACATCGAGGCGCAGCAATGGCATGGCCCAGCTGTGGGCGATCGCCTTGGCCGTGAGCGACTTGCCCGTGCCCTGGGGGCCCACCAGCAGCACGCCTCGGGGCAAGGGAAGGCCGTAGTGCATCGCCTCCTCGCTGAAGGCCATGTGGCGCTGTTCCAGCCAGTGCTTGAGGGCATCGAGGCCGCCGATGTCGGCGGGGGTGGCCTCGCTGGGGCAATACTCCAGCAGTTCGCTTTTGGCGATCGCCTGGCGCTTTTCCTCCAACACCTCGGCCAGGTCCGCTTCCCCCAGCTGGCCGCGGCGCGCCAGGGCCCGGGCGGCCAGCTGCCGCACCCGCTGCTCGCTGAGGCCATGGCAGGCGGCAGTGAGTTGGGCGGCCACAGCCGGATCGAGGGGTTGGCCGCTGGCGTTGGCGATCGTGCTCAGCAGTTGGCGGATCTCCTCGGCATCCGGCAGGGGCAGATCCAGCAGGGTGATGCTGTCCTCGAGCTCCCGGGGCACCGCCCAGTCGGGGGCCGTGATCACGAGGGTGCGGGGGGCCTGCCGCAGGCTGGAGGCGAGGTTGCGCAGCCGGCGGCAGACGCCGGCGTCGTCGCAATAGCGGTGGAAATCCCGCAGCATCAGCAGGGCACCCTGCTCCGCCGGCAGGGGGTCGAGGCAGGCCAGCGCCGCCATTGGGTTGCGGGCCGCTTCACCACTGCGGTTGGGGGCGCCGCTGAGGCCGTCGATGAAGTCCCAGCGCAGCAGGGTGCGGCCCCCGAGCCGTTGGGCGGCCTGCTCGAGCAGCATGTCGACCCGTTCCTCTTCCAGGCTGCGGATCCACAGGATCGGCGTACGGGCGCGGATCAGCAGATCGAGTTGGTCGGCCCAGCTGTCGGTCACGGCGGCAGGCCTAGGAGCGCAGGCCTTGCAGGGCCTGCCAGCGGGGATCGATGTCGGAGCTGCTGCTGGTCCAGGTGGCTGGCCCGGGGCAGTCGCTGCCGCAGTGGCTGACGATCGGCAGCTGCAGGTTGAGCTGCTCGAAGACCCAGTGCTCCGGATCGAAGTTGCCCCGGGGGTCGAGCTGCTCCATCAGGCTGCTGTCATCGCCTTCGCCCTCCAGCGCTACCGGATCGCCAGGGTCGTGGGCGGGTTCGCCGATCCAGAGCAACTCCCGGCTCGTGGCCCGCAGCGGGTGATTGAAGTGCTGCAGACAGCGGTCACAGCAGAGGGTGACGATCGTGTCCGCCTGGCCTTCCACCTCCAGCACGTTGCCGCGGTGGGTGGCGTGCAGCTGGCCGCGCACCGGTGTGAGGCTGTCCAGGCCAGCGATCGGCTGGTTGATCAGCCAATGGCGTCCGGCGTCGAGGTGCCTCAGCTCCTGGAGGGGCACCGGCCGCAGAGGATCTCCTGGCCCAGGCTGGGTTGGCTCGGACGATGGGCCCTGGGGCAGGTCGGCCACGCTGGACACGGCAATCGGGACTCTGCGGGTTACTTCTTGCCCTTCGGTTCGAAGGGGAGGCGGCCGCCGCTGGCACTGACGGTGACCGGCTGTTGGGCCATTTGTTGATCCAGGATGGCCTGCAGGTTGTCGGGCAGGGCCTCGCGGCTGAGCAGGAAGGTCTGCAGCGCCTGGAAGATGTTGGCCACCACCATGTAGAGCAGCACCCCGGCCGGCAGGGGGAAGAACAGGAACATGCCCGTGATCATCACCGGGGTGATCTTGTTGGCCGTGGACTGCTGGGGGTTGGCCGGCATGCCCATACCCGAGAGGATCTGGGAGGCGAACAGGCTGGCGCCGAAGCCGGCCACCAGGATGGCGATGTCCCAGTTGACCGCGCCGTCGGTCATGAAGCCCACCTGGCCCAGGGCTTTGATGAACAGGAAGCCGCTGCGGGCTGCCAGGCCGGGGATCTTGGCCTCCACGGTGGCATCGCCTGTGGCCAGGGCGGTGATGGTGCCATCGGCGGCCACGCTCACCACGCCATCACCTTTGGTGACGCTCCAGGTGGGGGCGAAGGCATCGCCGTTGTCGATGCCACCCAACACCGCAGCGAAGCTGTCACCCTGCTTGGTGTGCAGGTTCACCTGGGCCGAATCGCCCACGCCGAGCTTGGTGCCACCCTCGAGGCTGGCGATCACCGGAACATGGCTGGTTTCGGTGATGAAGATCGAATGGCTGGCGCTGTTGAAGGGTTTGGGTTCCACCGCCGCGATCTGCTCAGCCGGCAGCACCTTCAGGTTGAGGGTGTAGGGCACATCGGCAAACGGTGAGCCCCGCAGGGTGGCGAACAGGGCGAACAGGATCGGCATCTGGACGACCAGGGGCAGGCAGCCCGCCAGGGGGCTGCCGAACTCCTTCATCAACTGCCCCAGTTCCTCCTGCTGCTTCTGGGGGTTGTTGGCGTATTTGGCCTTGATCTCGGCCTGCCGCTTCTGCATGGCGGGCTGGGCGATCCGCATGCGACGGGCGTTGCGGATGGAGCCGGCGCTCAGGGGAAACAGCGCCAGGCGGATCACCACCGTGAGCGCAATGATCGCCAGCCCATAGCTGGGCACCAATCCATAGAAGAAATCGAGGATCGGGAGCAGCAGGTTGTCGGAGATGTAGCCGATCACGGCAGAGGGGCTCTGGGGGTAGGGGAAAGGAGCGTGGGCTCAGTGTGACTGATGGTCTAGGCGGCCATGCCCTTCGGTGTGGAGCTCTTGGCCTGGCGGCGCTCTGCGATGTAGGACTCGAGCTCGCGGAACCGGGGCACCGCGCGCATCTCCAGCTTGGAGCCGTCGGTGAGCACCAGCACCATGTCGCCCCACAGACCGAAGCCCCGTGGCACGCTGCGCACCTCGCGGATCTGGCTGTACACCACCTGGGTGCGGTCGCGGCCCAGCCAGCCGCCATTCACTTCGATACGGCGGCTGGTGATGCGGAACCGCAGCCACAGGGCCCGCACAATCGCGCCCACGGCGAAGGGGATGCCGATCAGCGTCAGGCCCAAGAGCAGGTTGAACACCAGATCTCCTTTGGCGGGCCCGCCCTCGTAGAACACGGTTTCCTGGATGGTGGCGCCGGTGCCCGTGCTCATGGCGTCAGACCTGCTTGTTGGAGGAGTTGGTTGCATTCTCCCAGCAGGACCCCGGGGGCGAGATCGGCGCTGCCGGGTTTGAGGCTCAGCAGCAGCCAGAGGGAGCGTTCAGCGGCAGCGGGTGGCTGGGCCAGCAGGTGAGCGTGGAGCAGGCGACGCAGACGGTTGCGGCGGACGGCCCGCTTGTGCACCTTGCTGCTCACCACCACGCCACAACGCCAGGGGCTGGGTGTGGAGGCTCGCTGCTGGGCGGGAAGGAGCTGGGGTTGGGCCTCCAGAATCCGCAGCACCATAAAAGGGCCGTGGAAGCGTCGACCCTTCTGATACATCCGATCAAAGACGCGTTGCCCCTTGAGCCGGTGGCGCTGGGGCAGGGCCAAGGGCCTTAAACGGCGAGACGGGCCCGGCCGCGGCGACGGCGGGTGCGGATCACACGACGGCCGGTGTGGCTGCGCATGCGCACGCGGAAGCCCGACACACGCTTGCGCTTACGGCTCGTTCCTTCCAGGGTGCGCTTGGTCATGGCTGGCTGCTCGCTGCGCTCGTCGCGTCGGTAATGGGCGTTGGTGCCAACCTATCAGGCGGGGTTGGCGGGGTTGGAAGGGTGGGCTGGAGGCTGGCTCAGTTGGCCGGCGGATCGATCTGAATCAGCCAGGAGCCCAGGTAGCCGGCAATCGGCACGTCACCGGGGGCCTGGGCCAGGGCATTGAACTGATACATGCCGATGTTGAACGGGTTGAAGATGTTCATGTACACCCCGATCGTGCCGGTATCAGGGACGGGGGTATCCGGGAAAATCTCGATGGCACTGCCGTTTTCGGCGATCTCAACGGTGGCCGGGATCGTTTCCTGACACTTGGTGCGCGACATCATCCCGCCCTCACTCATCTTGCAGAGTTTCACCCGCTTGGGATCGATCTTGGCGTCGAAATAGCTGGGGATGGTGATGCTCAGCTTGAGGATGGCCGTTTTGCGATCCTTCGGTTTGAGGATCAGGTAATACTCCGAGCGTTTCAGACGCTGGGTGTCGGTCATGAAGTAGTAGAGCTTGCGGTAGTCCTTGGTGTTATCCCAGCGGAACTCCATCAGGCTCGGTGTGCCCTGCGCCAGCACCGCTGCCGGCTGAGCGCTGAAGGCGACGGCTCCGACACCGGCCAGGGCGGCGCTGGTGGCCAGGGCTGCTGCTGTTGCCCGGGAGGAGAGGCCCAGCATGGGGCGCAGGGAAGGGAAACCCATCAGGGCGATACCGATCAAGACAACAATTCTCTTCAGCCGGAAGCAGCCCCGGTGACCATGGTGGCCGGACCCACAGGTGGCGGGATCGGCGCGATCAGCTTTGGGCCCGGTCGGGGCGCAGGCGGGCAGCCTCCCGCAGGTAGGGGTGAACCGGAGCGCGCTCCGGTTGCAGCCAGGCATGGGCCAGCAGGCGGATGCAGCGGGGCAGATCGCCCGCCACCGCCATCTGCTGGCAATCGAGCAGGGCCACCTGCTCCCAGCCGGCCTGGCGTCGGGCAATGGCGGCCGGGAAGCAGGCATCGAGGTCGCGGGTCACCGAAAAGGTGACCGACACCAACTGCTCCCCCTCCAGGCCGTTGCGGGCCACCAGGGCCTCCACCAGTTCGGCCACCGCCGTCTGGATTGCTTCTGCGGTGTTGGCGTCGGCGGTGGTGGCCCCGCGCAGGGCCCGTAGAACAAACCCCTGACTCATGGCCGGTACAGCCACAGGGGTTGGCCGCTCCAGGCCAGCTCCAGGCTGAGGGCGGCCAGCAGGCCACGCAGCTGACTGCGTCCGGGCAGGACGCCACCAAAGCGTTTCGGGGGGCTGCCGAAGGTGATCGGGCGGGTTTTCTCCGGGTCGAGGTTCGCCAGCTCAGCGGCCAGCCGCCGTGCCGTCTCCTCGTCACCGAGCACGTCCACCAGCCCCAGCTCCCGTCCCTGGGCGCCACTGAACACCCGGCCATCGGCAAAACCGCGCACCGCCTCCTGGCTGAGCCCCCGTCCACTGGCCACCGCTGCGACGAACTGGTCGTAGCTGGAATCGATCAGGCTTTGAAGCAGCTCTCGTTCGCCATCGGTGAGGGCCCGATCGGGGGACAGGATGTCTTTGTAGAGGCCGCTCTTGACGGTTTCGAAGCTCACCCCCACCCGCTCCAGCAGCTTGGAGAGGTTGTTACCCCGCAGGATCACCCCGATGGAGCCGGTGATCGTGCCGGGGTTGGCCACGATTGTCTCGGCGGCAACACCGATGTAGACCCCGCCCGAGGCGGAGATGTTGCCGAAGCTGGCCACCACCCGGCAGCCCTTGTCCCGTAGGCGCAGCAGGGCGCTGTGAATTTCCTGGCTGTCGCCCACGGTGCCGCCGGGGCTGTCGATGCGCAGCAGCAGGGCCGGGCATTCCCGCTGCTCCACCTGGCGGAGGGCCTTGAGCACCCGCTGGCGGGTGGGGCCGGCAATCGGGCCCTCGATGGCGATGCGCGCCAGGGTGCGACGGGTCTTACGGCGCCAGGGCCAGGGCATCGCGGCGGTGTGAAGTGGTTGGATCTTAAAAAGACAGCCTTCACCGGCCAGGAAGCACCATGCCCCAGGCCCTGCGCTGGCCCCTGATGCTCCTGCCCTTTGCGCTCTGGGGCACGGCAATGGCGGCGATGCGGCCCCTCCTGGATGGCGGCACTCCCCTGCAGGTGGCCTGCCTGCGCCTGCTGCCCGCCGGAGCCCTCGTGCTGCTGGCCGCGGTGCTGCTGGGTCGCCCCTTGCGCATCGCTGCCACCGACTGGCCCTGGCTGCTCGCTTTTGCCCTGGTGGACGCCAGCCTGTTCCAGGGATTGCTGGCTCAGGGGCTGGGTCAGACCGGGGCAGGCCTGGGGTCGGTGCTGATCGACTCCCAGCCCCTGCTGGTGGCCCTGCTGGCCCGCAGCCTGTTTGGCGAGGCCATCAACCCGGTGGGCTGGGTGGGTTTGCTGGTGGGCCTGCTGGGGATCTGTTGCCTCGGTCTGCCGGCGCCGCTGCTGCGCCACTGGTGGTTGGAGGGCCCGGCTGCCCTGGGGGAGCGGGCCTGGAGTCATGGGGAGTTGTGGATGCTGGCGGCGGCGGCGGCCATGGCCCTGGGCACGGTGCTGAGCCGCTACGCCAGCCGTCAGAGCGACCCGGTGGCGATCACCGGTTGGCACCTGCTGCTGGGCGGTGTGCCGCTGCTGGGCGGCGTTGCCCTGCAGGGGCCTCTGCTGCCCGCCTGGAGCCCCGCCGACTGGGGCCTGATGGCCTACGCCACGGTGTTGGGCAGCGCCCTGGCTTACGGGTTGTTTTTCTGGTTTGCCAGCAGCGGCGATCTCACCGGCTTCACCGCCCTCACCTTTCTGACTCCGGTGTTTGCCCTGCTTTGTGGCGTGCTGCTGCTGGATGAGCAGTTGCGGCCGCTGCAGTGGCTCGGAGCGGCGCTGGCCCTCGTATCGGTGCTGTTGATCAACAGGCGCCAGCAGCTGTGGCAGGGCACGCCCCTGCTGGAGCAGCCCTGATGCGGATCCTGGTGGTGAGCACCCCGGTGGGGGCCCTGGGCAGCGGCCGTGGCGGCGGTGTGGAGCTCACGGCCTGCACCCTGGTTGCCGGCCTGCTGGAGCGGGGCCATGGGGTGACGGTGCTGGCGGCCACGGGTTCGGTGTTGCCGCCCGCGTGTGCCGCCGCCGAGCTGTGGACCTGCAGCGGCAGCTCCCAGCCCAGTGCCCAGCATCAAGACCGCGACGCCCCGATCACGATGCCGGCCGACGGCCTGCTGCAGGCGTTCTGGCGCCGGGTGCTGCTGGAGGCGCCGGCGGCGGGTCTGGAGGTGGTTGTCAACCTGGCCTACGACTGGTTGCCGTTCTGGCTGACGCCTGCGGCGCCTCTGCCCCTGTTTCATCTGGTGAGCATGGGCTCGGTGAGTGAGGCCATGGATCGGGCGATCGCCGAGCTGGCCGCCTGGGATCAGCGGCGTCTGGCTTTCCACACCGCGGTGCAGGCGGCGGATTTCGCCCTGCCCCTGCCGCCGGTGGTGCTGGGCAATGGGTTCGATCTCAGTGCCTATGGGTTCTGCGCTGAGCCCGAGCCGCTGCTGGGTTGGGCGGGACGGGTGGCGCCCGAGAAGGGCCTGGAGGATGCGGCGGCGGCGGCGGCGCAGCTGGGGCTGCCCCTGGCGGTGTGGGGCCTGGTGGAAGACAGGGCCTATGCGGCGGCGGTGGAGGCATCGGTGCCGCCCGGCACCCTGCAATGGCGGGGGTTCCTGCCCACGGCCCAGTTGCAGGTGGAGCTGGGCCGCTGCCGGGCCCTGCTCAATACCCCCAAATGGAACGAGGCCTACGGCAACGTGGTGGTGGAGGCGATGGCCTGCGGGGTGCCGGTGGTGGCCTACCGCCGCGGCGGGCCCGGGGAGCTGGTGAAGCCAGGGTTGAACGGGTGGTTGGTGGAGCCCGACGATGTGGCGGGCCTGGCGGCGGCGGTGGCCCGGGTGGGGATGCTCGATCGGCGCGCTTGCCGGCAGTGGGTGGAGGCCAATGCTTCACGGGCGGTGCTGGCGGAGCGGGTGGAGGCTTGGTTGCTGCGTGGCTGCGCTGACATCAGCATCTGAAATCGGCAGCTGAGCTGGGCCCCGTGTTGGGTGGTTGCGTTTTCCCGGGGTGTGTTTTGCAGGTTTGCGTTTGTGCAGCGGTTTGTTCAACACACGCTGAGGCCCCGATCTCTATCCCCATGACGGGGTTGCCGCTGCCAGCAGCCAGGATCTGGCGAGATCGGAGGGGATAGGTTCAAATCCCTTGCCCTGGCCGGATGGCCCTGCCGCCAGTTGCCCCGCATCGGCGCCGCCAGGTGTTGTGGCTCATAACGGCGGCGGCCCTGCTGCTGTTTCTCTGGCGCCTCGGCAGCACCGGCCTGGTGGATGAAACGCCGCCGCTGTTCGCAGCCTCGGCTCGGGCGATGGCCGAAACCAGTGATTGGTTGATCCCCCGCGTCAACGGCCTGCCTCGCTACGACAAGCCGCCACTGATCTACTGGGCGATGGGGGTGCTCTACGCCCTGCCCGGCCAGGAGCTGTGGAACCCCCTGGGTACCTGGGCGGCCCGGCTGCCTTCGGCCCTGTCCTGCGGGGCGGTGATGCTCACCCTGGCCGACACCCTGCTGCGCTGGCCCCAGCGCCAGCAGCGCCCGGCTCTGACGGCGCTCACCGCCGCCCTGGCCTTTGGACTCTCGCCGTTGGTGCTGCTCTGGGGCCGCATCGCCGTCAGTGATGCCCTGTTCTCCGCGCTGCTGGCCGGCAGTCTGTTGCTGAGCTGGCGGGCCTATGCGGCACCGGGGCGGAGCGGCGGTTCGGGGGGTGGCTGGTGGGGGCCCTGGTTGCTGCTGGGCCTGGCGGTGCTGGCCAAGGGGCCGGTGGCAGTGCTGCTGCTGGGCTTGACCCTGCTGCTGTTTGGCTGGCTGCAGGCGGATCTCCCGGGTCTCTGGCGGCGGTTGCGCCCCCTGCCGGGGCTGGCGATCACGGCGGCGGTGGCCCTGCCCTGGTATGGCGCGGCCCTGCTGGTGGAGGGGGAGCCCTTCTGGCGCAGCTTCTTCGGCTACCACAACCTGCAGCGCTTCACGGCGGTGGTGAACAACCACCAGCAGCCCTGGTGGTTTTTCGGCGTGGTGCTGGTGATCGCCAGCCTGCCGCTCACACCCCTGCTGCTGGCCGGTCTGGTCCAGGGGCTGGGCCGGCTGCGCTGGCGGGGGCCCCAGCTCTGGTGGAGGCTCGCCGAGCCCCTGGCTCCTGAGCTGTCCCTGCAGCGCTTTGCCGCCTGCTGGCTGCTGGCAGTGCTGCTGTTTTTCACCGTCGCGGCTACGAAATTGCCCAGCTACTGGCTGCCCGCCACCCCGGCGGCGGGGCTGCTGGTGGCCCTGGCGGCCCAGCGGGGGCTGGGCTGGCCCTGGCGGCTCAGCCTGCTTGTCACCGCTGTGATGGCGGCCGGGTGGCTGGCCTCCCCCCTCTGGGTGCCGCTGATCGTCGCCCCGGAGATGCCCGGCCTGGTGCCGGACCTGCTGGCGGGCCGCTGGTTGCTGCTGGGCGGGCTGCTGTACGGGGCCGCTGTGGGGTTGAGTCTCGGCCTGGGGAGGGGCTGGGGGCTGGGCCCGAGCAGGGGCCTGGAGCGAAGCGGCGCTGCTGCCTTGGTGGGGTTGCAGCTGCCCCTGCTGGCCTTTGTGCCGCTGGTGCTCCAGCCCGCCTGGGAGTTGGGCGATCGCCTGCGGGGCCAGCCGGTGCGGCAGATGGCGGCGGCCCTGCGGCGCCAGGCCCGTCCTGCTGAACCGGTGGCGATGGTGGGCATGCTCAAGCCCTCGCTGCACTACTACGGCCGCCGGGTGGTGATCTACGAGGGGGCCGAGCCCCACAACCTGGTCAACCTGGCTGATCGGCTGCGGCGCGAGAGCCGCCCGGGCCAGCCTGCCAGCAGGCCGGAGCAGCAGCCCAGCGTGCTGGTGGTGATCGATGCCGCCACCGCGGAGCAGCCCTACTGGCAGGGCCTCACCCCCCAGCTGCTCGAGCGTCGTGGCATCTACGGCCTCTGGCGTCTTGATCGCCGTCGGCTGGAGGGGCGGGCCGAGCAGCTGCGCCGCCAGGGTGTGGCGGCCGACTGGAGCGACCCCCGGCCCGAGCGCTACTGAGCCGGCGCCGGCTCCTGTGGCTGCGCCAGCTGCTTCTGTCGGCAGAAACTGCAGTGGCCCCAAAGGCCCATCTCGCCGCCCGGTGCCGGGCTGCCGCAGCAGGGGCAGGTGGCCATGCCGTGCACATCCACCCGGCTGGGGTGGGCGTTCCACACCTCCATGGTCTGCACGCCGCCGGGAGGGACGGCGGCACTGGGGTGGTGCTGCTCAAGGCGCAGGTCGCGCACCGTGAAGCCCTGGGCGCGCAGGGCCCCCAGCAGCTGGTGGCGGTTGTATTGCAACGCCTGCAGCCAGGGTCCGGGGCCCGCCCCCACGGTGAGCAGGCCGCTATGCAGCCGCAGCGGCCTGCAGTGGGGAGCCAGCTGGGCGCCGGCGATGCGCGGCCAGGCCTGCCACAGCGCCGCCAGATGCCCACCCTGTCGCCAGCGCTGCTCCAGCTCCCGCAGACAACTGGCCAGGCCACTGGCGGGCGGTCGCGGCGCCGGCACCAGCAGGCTCAGGTTGCCGATCTGGCGGGTTTGCTGACGGGGGGCCTTGGCCATGAGTCGAGGTTATTCGTGGTGCGGCAATCCCGCTGGTGAACTGCAGTCGGGCCTGGCTACCCTCGGGTCCTTGCCCCCGCCGTCTCCGATGGGCTTTTTCGATCGCCTCAGCCGCCTGATCCGCGCCAACGCCAACGCGGCGGTCGGAGCCATGGAGGACCCCGCCAAGATCCTCGACCAGTCGGTGGCCGACATGCAGTCGGACCTGGTGAAGCTGCGTCAGGCGGTGGCCACGGCCATCGCCAGCCAGAAGCGCATCCAGAACCAGGCTGAACAGGCTGAAGCCCAGTCCAAAACCTGGTATGAGCGGGCCGAGCTGGCCCTCAAGAAGGGCGAGGAGGACCTGGCCCGCGAGGCCCTTGGGCGTCGCAAGACCTGTCAGGACACCGCCACGGCCCTGAACACCCAGCTGCAGAGCCAGGCGGGTCAGGTGGAGCAGCTCAAGAAGAGCCTGGTGGCGCTGGAAAGCAAGATCGCCGAGGCCAAGACCAAAAAGGACATGCTCAAGGCGCGGGCCCAGGCGGCCCAGGCCCAGGAGCAGCTGCAGAGTGCCGTCGGCAGCCTCGGCACCAACAACTCCATGGCCGCCTTCGAGCGCATGGAGGAAAAGGTGCAGACCTTGGAGGCCCGCAGCCAGGCGGCTGCCGAGCTGGCGGGAGCCGATCTCGAAAGCCAGTTTGCGGCCCTCGAAGGGGCACCGGAGGTGGATGACGAACTCGCAGCGATGAAGAATCGCCTGGCTGGTGGCGTGGTCGCGCCACAATTGGAGCCCGTCAAGGTGAGCGAGGTGGATCCGGAGCTCGAGGAGCTCAAGCGGTCGATCGACAAGCTCTGAGCTGGACTCCAGGCTGGGCGCTCCGCCCACCGGATCCCCTCCATACAATCCCCCCACGCTTCCGTCGTTTCAGGGTCCTGCCGTGACTGTCGTTCACCTCACTGATGCCAACTTCCAAGTCGAGGTGCGCGATGCGGCCACCCCGGTGCTGGTGGATGTGTGGGCGCAGTGGTGCGGCCCCTGCCGGCTGATGGCCCCGATGATGGAGTGGATGGCGGCCGAATACGCCGGCCGTCTGGCGGTGGGCAAGCTGGAAGCCGACACCAACCCTGTCACCCGTGATGGGCTGCAGATCCAGGGTCTGCCTGCCCTGATCCTGTTCCGGGATGGCCAGGAGCTGGCTCGCCATGAGGGGGCCATGGCGAAACCCCAGCTGCAGGCTTTTGTGGATGCCCATCTCTGAGCGGCTGTCGCGGCTCGGCAGCGGCGTTTTCGCCCGCAACGACCAGCGCAAATCGGCCTACATGGCCCGGGCCGCCACGGAAGGGCTGCCCCCACTGCTCGATCTTTCACTGGGGTCCACCGACCTGCAACCCCCGGCTGCGGCGATCCAGGCCATCGCCGACCAGCTCGGAGCGCCTGCCAGCGCCGCCTACTGCCTCCACGGGGCCACCTTCCCCTTTCGCCAGGCGGTCGCCGCCTGGGCCCTGCGCCGCTTTGGGGTGGCGGTGGATCCAGAAACGGAAGTGTTGCTGCTGGTGGGATCCCAGGAGGGCACGGCCCATCTGCCCCTGGCGGTGCTCAATCCAGGCGATCGGGCCCTGCTGCTCGATCCTTACTACCCCTCCCACATGGGCGGATTGCATCTGGCCTCGGCCGAGCCGGTGCTGCTGCCGCTCGATCCGATGGCGGGCTGGCGGCCCGATTTCGAGGCCCTCAGCACCGAGCAGTGGGATGCCCTGAAGCTGATGGTGCTGGGTTTCCCCCACAACCCCACGGCCACCACCGGCGAGCAGGCCTGGGTGGACGCAGCCGCTGAGCGGGCAGTTCGTCATGGGCTGGTGTTCGCCCACGACAACCCCTATGTGGATCTGGCCCTCGATGGCGAGGCCCCGGCCCTGCTCCGCTCGCCCCACTGGCGGGCCTGCGGCATCGAATTCTTCTCCTTGTCGAAGAGCTGGTGCCTCGGGGGCTACCGCCTGGCCTTCGCCATCGGCGCGGAGTGGTTGATCACCGCCCTGCGCCAGCTCAAGGGGGTGGTGGATTTCAACCAGTCGCTGGCCCTGCAGGCCGGCGCTATCGCCGCCCTGGAACAGGCGCCCGACTGGCCCCACCAGCTTCAGGCCGTGTACCGGGAGCGGCGCGATCGGATGGCTGCGGCCCTGGAGGCGGTGGGCTGGCCGGTTCGGCGGCCGTCGATGGCGCTCTACCTGTGGTTGGCGTTGCCGCCCCAGGCGCACGGCAGGGGTTGGAGCAGCGAGGCCTTCGCCGCGGCCCTTCTCGAGGCCACTGGTGTGGCCCTGACGCCTGGCCATGGCTTTGGCCCCGGCGGGGAGGGCTGGCTGCGGTTGGCACTGGTGCACCCAGTGGAGGAGCTGGAAGCCGGTGCGGCCCGCATCGGTGTCTGGCTGGCCAGCCTTTGAGCTGGCAGCTGCGGCGCTGGCCGGTGTGTGCCAGCACTGAGATCGAGCTGGATCGTTGGTTGGCGCAGCGGCAGGCCCGTGACCTGGCTGGTGGCCAGGCTGCTGAACCGGTGCTGCTGGCCCGGCTGGCGGTGCAAGCCCGGCGTCAGCGCTTTGGCCATGGCCAACAGGGCCGTCCTTGGCTGTCTCCAGCTGGCGGGCTCTGGCTCAGTGCGGCCTTCCCCTGGGCGGAGGCGTTACCGGGCTCAGCGTCCCTGGGGCTGGCGGTGGCGGTGGGGCTGGCCCAGCAGTTGGAGGCCCTGGGGCTGCCGGTGCAGCTCAAGTGGCCCAACGATCTGCTGGTTCAGGAGCGCAAGCTCGCCGGCCTGTTGCCGCGTCTGCGGCTGCGGGGCCAGCAGATCCGCTGGGCCCAGGTGGGGGTTGGACTCAACGGCTGCAACCGGGTGCCGTCTGGGGCTATCTCGGTGGCACAGGCTCTCGGCGCCCGACGCCACCATCCCCAGGCCCAACCGCAGCGCCTGCTGGCCCTCGTGCTCTCTGGCCTCGACTGGGCCGCCGCCCACGCCCACCAAGCGGAGCGCGTGCGGTTTGCTGCCGAGGCCCGTCTGTGGCGGCCGGCGGCCGGCTGGCGGCATGACGGTCAGCTCTGGCAGGTGCGTGGCCTGGCTGCCGATGGGCGCCTGCGCCTGGCCCGCGGTGGCCAGGAGCTCGCTCTGCAGCGCTATTTCTGAGGGGCCGCTTCTGAGGCGCCGCTTCTGAGGCGCCGCTTCTGAGGCCCCGTCGTCAGGCCTAGCTAGTCGGAAGGGAATTTTACAATCGCCCCCATGAGCGATCTGAGCAGCAAGCGCCATTCCACCTACGCCAGGGCGCTGATGGCGCTGCTGCCCGCGGTGACGGCCCCGCTGCTGGGGGTGGGTCTGGCCTGGGGCCAGGACCAGCTCGCCCCGGTGCCGGTGAGTCCGGAGGTTGCGCCACCTGCCGCTGCTCCCGCAGCAGTGCCCCCCGCGCCCCCGGCCCCACCACGCGCCCTGGCCCAACCCGTGCCCATGGCCCAGCCCCTGCGGCTCGATCCGGCTGCCCTGCCCAGTCGTTCCCCCGCTCGCTTTGATGCCTCCCTCGACGCCCTGGTGCGCGATGGTGTGGTGAGTCCGGCCGAGCGGGCCCGGATCCGCTCCAGTGGCGGGATGGCCCCCTTCAACGTGCCGGCCCACCAGCAGGCCTGCAGCAGCGGCGCCCTGTCCCAGCAGGAGTGCAGCAGTGGTCTGGTGGTGCGCTGGCGCGGGCGCTTCAACAACGCAGCCGGGGCCGTCGCGGACCCGAGCCGCCTCGGGCTCGATGGCCAGCCGCTGCCGCCGCTCACCGTGCCGGTGTCGGCCCTGCTGGCGGGGGCCGGCGGCAGCTTCCAGCTGGCCGATGTGTTCGGTGTGACCCCCCGACCCGCGCCGATCGGCGGCAACGGCAACCGCCAGTTGTTGTTTCCCCTGATCGGCTCGGCGGTGACCAGCAGCAATTTCGGCTACCGGCTGCACCCCATCCTGGGCAGCTGGCTGATGCATGCCGGGCGTGATCTGGCGGCCCCGGAGGGCACACCGGTCGTGGCGGCCCTGGGCGGTCGGGTGGTGAGCAGTGGTCTGGCGGGAGGCTATGGCCTGGCCATCGAGGTGGAGCACGACCGGCCGCGGCGACGCACCCTCTACGGCCACCTCAGCGAGCTCTATGTGAAGGAGGGCGATCGGGTGCGGCAGGGCGAAGTGATCGGCCGGGTGGGCAGCACGGGCCTGAGCAGTGGTCCCCACCTGCACTTTGAGTTGCGGCTACCCGGCGATGGCGGCTGGGTGGCGGTGGATCCCGGCGACCTCGACCCTGGCCAGGGAGCCGCCGGCAGTGATGCCATCGCCCTGTTGATGGGCCAGCTGCTGCAGAGCCTGGAGCGGCCCCGCCCCGTCAGCTGAGGATCTTTCAGCTCAAGATCCGTCAGCTGAGGATGCGACCGTCACGGAAGCGCACGATCTTTTCGGCCCGTGCTGCCACATCGTCTTCGTGGGTCACCATCACAACGGTCATGCCACCGCGATGCAGGGCATCAAAGATGTCCAGCACTTCGGCGGTGGTCTGGGAATCGAGGGCGCCGGTGGGCTCATCCGCCAGAAGCAGGGCCGGTTGGTTGATGATCGCCCGGGCGATGGCCACCCGTTGCTGCTGGCCACCTGAGAGCTGGTTGGGCTTGTTGTGCAGCCGCTGCGCCAGCCCCACCCGTTCGAGAGCTGCCTGGGCCCGCTGCAGCCGTTCGGCCGCGGGCACCCCCGCGTAGACCATCGGCAGCATGACGTTGTCGAGCGCGCTCAGCTGGGGCAGCAGGTGGAACTGCTGAAACACAAAGCCCAGATCCCGGTTGCGCAGGTCGGCCAACTGATCGTCGCTGAGGCCTTCCACCGGGGTGTCATTGAGGCGATAGCTGCCACCGCTGGGCCGGTCGAGGCAGCCGAGAATGTTCATGGCGGTGCTCTTGCCCGAACCGGAGGCCCCCATCACCGCCAGGTAGTCGCCCCGGTTGACGGTGAGATTGACCTCATCGAGGGCTTTAACGGCCATCTCGCCACTGCCGTAGACCTTGCTGACCCCCTGGAGCTGGGCAACGGGGGCGCTCATCGGAGGTCAGCCAATCGCCTGGACCAGCATCGGTGTGCCGGTGACGGCCTCACTGGCCCAGGTGAACAGAGGGTTGGAGAGGATGCCGCCCACCGCGGTGATGATCACGCAGCCCACCAGGGCGGTGCGCAGGGCGGGCAGGCCGGCCACGCTCCAGCTGATCGCCGGATAGGCCTTCACCACATCGGAGGCTTCCTGGGGCTCCTTGACCACCATCATCTTGATCACTGAGATGTAGTAGTAGATGGAGACCACCGAGGTGACCAGGCCGACCACCACCAGCAGGTATTGGTGGTCGGCCCAGCCGGCAAAGAAGAGGTAGATCTTGCCGAAGAAGCCGAGCATCGGCGGGATGCCCCCGAGGGAGAGCAGGCAGAGGCTGAGCCCCAGGGTGATCAGAGGGTCTTTCTGGTAGAGGCCGGCGTAATCGGCGATCCGGTCGCTGCCGGTGCGCAGAGAGAACAGGATGATGCAGGCAAAGGCGCCCAGGTTCATGAACAGGTAGGCCGCCATGTAGAGGACCATTGCCGCGAAGCCGTCCTCGGTGCCGCACACCAGGCCGATCATCACGAAGCCGGCCTGGCCGATGGAGCTGTAGGCCAGCATCCGCTTCATGGAGGTCTGGGCCAGGGCCACCACGTTGCCCAACACCATGCTCAGCACAGCCAACACAGTGAACAGCAGCTTCCACTGGGCATCGAAGCTCTCGAAGCAGCCCACCAGGATGCGCAGGGCCAGGGCAAAGCCGGCCGCCTTGGAGCCCACCGACAGGAAGGCCACCACGGGGGTGGGAGACCCCTCGTAGACGTCTGGTGTCCACTGGTGGAAGGGCACTGCCGCGATCTTGAAGGCCACCGTGGCCAGCACGAACACCAGGGCCAGGGCCGTGACGGGGGAGGCACTCGTGCGCAGGGCCAGTGCCACCGCGTCGAGACCCGTGGCCCCACCAGTGAGGCCGTAGAGCAGGGAGGCCCCGTACAGAAACACGGCCGCCGCCGCCGAGCCCACCAGCAGGTACTTGAGGGAGGCCTCCGAGCTGCGGGCGTCACGCTTCATGTAGCCCGACAGCAGGTAGCTCGAGACCGACAGGGTTTCGAGCGATACGAAGATGCTGACCAGGTCGGTGGCGCCGCACAGGAACATGGCCCCGAGGGTGGCGGCCAGCAGGATGCCGGCGTACTCGCCGACCGGCGTGCCACTGCGCTCCACGTAGCGCCAGCTCAGCATCAGCGAGATCAGCGTGGAGGCCGCCACCACGGCCCGGAAGGCGATGGCCAGGTTGTCGGCCAGGAACGAACCCACGAAGGAGGGCTGCAGATCCGGTGCGCTCCACTGGAGGGCCAGCAGCACCAGAGCACTGCCCAGGCCGGCGTAGCAGATCGGAGGGACCCAGCGGCTGGCGGCTTTTTCGCCGGCCAGGTCGACCAGCAGACAGGTGAGCAGGGCGATCAGCACTGCTGCTTCCGGGGCGATGGCGCCGGCGTTGAGCTGCAGATTCAGCCCCCCGGTTCCGGCACCACTGCCGATCGCATCGGCCACGGTCGAGAGGACGCCGAGCAGAAACATCAGGGAGACGGCGGCGAGGTGGGATCTGTGCTGTGGGGGACTGTAGCGGCGCCTTGCAGCCAACCCGGTCACTGGATGCGATAAAGAGGGAAGCGGTTATGCGCTGGTCTGTGGGTCACACCCTGGTCATTGTCGAGAGCCCCACGAAGGCCCGCACCATCCGCGGCTTCCTTCCGAAGGACTTCAAGGTGGAAGCCTCCATGGGGCACGTGCGCGACCTGCCCAACAACGCCAGTGAGATCCCGGCGGCCCACAAAGGCGAGAAGTGGGCCAACCTGGGGGTCAACACCGCCAACAACTTCGAGCCCCTCTACGTGGTGCCGAAGGACAAAAAAAAGGTGGTGAAGGAACTCAAGGACGCTCTGAAGGGCGCCGACCAGTTGCTGCTGGCCACGGACGAAGACCGGGAAGGCGAATCGATCAGCTGGCATCTGCTGCAGCTGCTCAGCCCCAAGGTGCCGGTCAAGCGGATGGTGTTTCATGAAATCACCAAAGAAGCTATCGGCCGCGCTCTTGAGCAGACCCGCGAGCTCGACATGGAGCTGGTGCATGCCCAGGAAACCCGCCGCATCCTCGACCGGCTGGTGGGCTACACCCTCTCACCGCTGCTGTGGAAGAAGGTTGCGTGGGGGCTGAGCGCCGGCCGCGTCCAGTCGGTGGCGGTGCGCCTGCTCGTGCAGCGCGAGCGGGCCCGCCGGGCTTTCAGGAGCGGCAGCTACTGGGACCTCAAGGCCCGGCTGGAGCAGGCCGGCGGCGGCTTTGAGGCCAAGCTCACCCATCTCAAGGGCGAGCGCATCGCCGGTGGCTCCGACTTTGATGAGAGCACCGGGGCCCTCAAGGCCGGCAGCAAGGTGAAGCTGCTGAGCGAGGCCGAGGCCAGGGCCCTGCAGGCCCAGGTGCAGGGTGCCCCCTGGACCGTGGCGGAGGTGGAGGAGAAGCCCACTGTGCGCAAGCCGGTGCCCCCCTTCACCACCAGCACCCTGCAGCAGGAGGCCAACCGCAAGCTGCGGCTCTCGGCCCGGGAAACGATGCGCACCGCCCAGGGGCTCTACGAGCGCGGCTTCATCACCTACATGCGCACCGACTCGGTGCATCTGAGCGACCAGGCCATCCATGCCGCCCGCAATTGCGTCGCCCAGAAGTACGGCAACGACTACCTGAGCCCGGCGCCGCGCCAGTTTTCCACCAAGGCCCGCAATGCCCAGGAGGCCCACGAAGCGATCCGCCCTGCCGGTGAAGCGTTCCGCACCCCCAATGAAACGGGCCTGAAAGACAAGGATCTGGCCCTCTATGAGCTGATCTGGAAGCGCACGGTGGCCAGCCAGATGGCCGACGCCAGACTCACCATGCTGTCGGTGGAACTGCAGGCTGATGGCGGCGCCCTGGGCCCTGCCAGCTTCCGCGCCTCCGGCAAGCGCATCGACTTTGCCGGCTTCTTCCGTGCCTACGTGGAGGGATCCGACGACCCCGATGCCGCCCTGGAGGGCCAGGAGGTGCTCCTGCCCGCCCTCAAAGTGGGCGACAGCCCGGCCTGCAAGGCGGTGGAGGCCCTCGGCCACCAGACCCAGCCCCCTGCCCGCTACAGCGAAGCGGCCCTGGTGAAGATGCTGGAAAAAGAGGGCATCGGTCGGCCCTCCACCTACGCCTCGATCATCGGCACGATCGTCGACCGGGGCTACGCCACCCTGGCGAACAATGCCCTCACCCCCAGCTTCACGGCCTTCGCGGTGACGGCCCTGCTGGAGGAGCACTTCCCGCATCTGGTGGACACCAGCTTCACCGCCCGGATGGAGAACACCCTCGATGAGATCTCCCACGGACAGGTGCCGTGGCTGCCCTACCTCCAGAGCTTCTACAAGGGCGAGAAGGGCCTGGAAACCCAGGTGCAGCAGCGGGAGGGTGACATCGACCCGGGGGTGTCCCGCACGGTGGAGCTGGAGGGTCTGCCCTGCGTGGTGCGCATTGGCCGTTTCGGGGCCTACCTGGAAACCAAGCGCGTCGCCGACGACGGCACCGAGGAGCTGCTCAAGGCCACCCTGCCCCAGGAGATCACTCCGGCCGATCTCGATGCCGACAAGGCCGAGCTGATTCTCAAGCAGAAGGCCGACGGCCCCGAATCCCTGGGCGAGGATCCGGAAACGGGCGACCTGGTCTATCTGCTGTTCGGCCAGTACGGGCCCTATGTGCAGCGGGGCCAGGTGAGCGACGACAACCCAAAGCCGAAGCGGGCTTCCCTGCCCAAGGGCGTCAAGCCGGAGGAACTCAGCCTCGAGGATGCCCTGGGCCTGCTGCGGCTGCCGCGGCAGCTGGGTGAGCACCCCGACGGCGGCAAGGTGGAAGCAGGGCTAGGGCGCTTCGGCCCCTACGTGGTGCATCACAAGGGCAAGGGCGAGAAGGACTACCGCTCCCTCAAGGCCGAGGACGACGTCCTGATGGTGGGCCTGAGCCGGGCCGTGGAACTGCTGGCCATGCCCAAGAAAGGCCGCGGTGGCCGCACCGCTCTCAAGGATCTCGGCACCCCCGAGGGGGGCGATGAGGCGATCCAGTTGTTTGATGGTCCCTATGGGCTCTACGTGAAGCAGGGCTCCGTGAATGCGTCGCTGCCGGAGGGCGCCACCGCCGACACCATCACCCTTGAGCAGGCCGTTGAGCTGCTGGCCGCCAAGGCTGCTGCGGGCAAGGCCAAGGGTCGTAAGCCGGCAGCCGGCGGGGCCAAGAAACCGGCTGCGAAAAAGCCAGCTGCCAAAAAGCCGGCCGCTGCCAAGTCGGCTGCCAAGTCCGCTGCTCCGAAGACCCCCACCACCACCAAGACCGGTCGCCTGCGGGCCAGTGCGGTGCGCGTGATCAAGGCGGCCGACAGCTGATGGTCGCCACGGCCTGGGTCCCCCTGCGGTCGGGGTTGGCGCTGGCAGCCTGCGCCATGGCCCTGGCCGGTTGCAGCGGCACCCGCTTTGGCGATCAGCTGTCCCGCAGCTTCTCGGCCCCCCCAGCCCAGCCCGTGGCCCCCAGTCCGGCCGCCCCCAATCCCGGAGTCCCCAATCCCGGAGTCCCGAATGGGGCAGCCCCCAAGACCCCCGGTGCCCAGGCCACGGCAAAGCCCGGTGCGTCGCCGATCGCCCGGCCGCTGCCTCAGGTGGCTTCGCCCACCCGGCCGGCCCCTTACCGGATCACGATCCAGTTGCCCGCGGCCGACCCCGCTGCCCCCGCTGAGGCCGTCACCGAGGCCCTGCGCGCGGCAGGGGTGAGCTTTGAAGTGGAGATGATCGAGCGCATCGGAGCCTCCACGCCCACACCAGCCCCAACCGCCCCGCGCGCTCCCGCGGCCCAGCCGGCTCCCACCGTCACCCCGGCCCCGGCCCCGCGTTGATGCCAGCCCCCGTTCCCCCGGCGTCGGTCCCCCCGGCCTCAGCCCGCCTGCCCCATCGAGGCCAGCCCGGTCGAGGTCGGCCCAGTCGGGGCCAGCTCACGCGGGGGCAGGCCCGCCAATTGATGGATACGGCCTATCTGGCGTCGGCCACCGCCCTGCTGTGGGTGGCGCTCTACTACCTGCCGGTGGGGAGCCCCCTCTTTCGGCTGGCCCTGCCCCTGCCCCTGGCCCTGTTGCAGCTGCGCCACGGCTGGCGCTGTGCCGTGGAGGGTCTGGTGGTGACGGCCCTGCTGCTGGTGGCCCTGATGGGACCGATCCGCGGCCCCCTGGTGATCTTTCCCTACGGCTCCCTGGCGCTGTGGCTGGGCTGGTGTTGGCGGGGATCGGGCTGGCGGGCCAGCTGGTGGTTGAGCTGGGGCGTCGGCAGCCTGATCGGTGCGGTCGGTTTTCTGGTGCGGGTGGCGGTGTTGTCGGTGCTGGTGGGTGAAAACCTCTGGGTGGTGATCACCAGCGCGGCCGCCGGTCTGCTGGAGAAGCTGGCCGGTTGGGTGGGCCTGGCCGCCAGCATCGACCTGGCCCAGGTGCAGCTGGCCGCAGTGGCGCTGGTCTGGGTGCAGAACGGGATCGTGGTGCTGGCCCTGCATGCGGTGGCCTACTGGATCTTTCCGCGTCTGCGGGCCCCCATCCCCGAGCCTCCCCAGGCCCTGCGCGCCCTGGTGGCCCTCGATCCCCTCTGAGCCCGGCGATGGCCCCTGATCGGTGGCGAGCGGCGTTGCAGCAGGGCTGGCCGGCGAGCCGCACCCTGCTGCTGTTGGCCGCCACCGACACGGCGGCGGTGCCTGGAATTTCCGCTGCCGGTGCCACCCCCGAAGCCCGGCTGGGCACGGCGGCCGCCGATGCTGAGCTGCTGCTGCAGGGTCCCGGCGCCGGGCGTGCCCATGCCCTGCCGCCCTTGCCCGCCGGGGTGAGCCCAGCCCTGATCAGCCACGTGGTGCTGCGGGAGTTGGGGTTGCTGGAGCGCACCCGGGTGGTGGACCTGGGCTGTGCCGTCGCCCCTTCGATCCCGCATCTGCGCCTGCCCGCTGGCGAGAGCGCCGGTCCGGCCCGTTGTCTCAGCACCGGCCTGGCCCTCGATCCGGCCCGGGTGGCGGCGCTGCTGCAGCGCGGACGCTCCTGGGGAGAGCGCTGGAACCCGGCGGAGCCGCTGCTGCTGGCTGAGTGCGTGCCGGGGGGCACCACCACGGCCCTGGCGGTGCTGCAGGGGCTGGGGCTGGAGGCGGCTGGGCTGGTGAGCGGCAGCCTGCGCCAGCCGGCCCATGGCCTCAAGGCGGCTTTGGTGCACCGGGGGCTGGCCGTGGTCGCGGCCGCGGGAGGGGCCGATCCCAGGGCCGTGCTGGCAGCGGTGGGCGACCCGATGCAGGCTTTGGCGGCTGGTTTGGTGGGGGCGGCCACTGCGCGGGGAACCCCCGTGCTGCTGGCCGGCGGCAGCCAGATGGCGGCGGTGCTCGCCCTCGCCCTGGCCCTGGCCGAGCCCGCTCGGCGGCAGGAGCTCGCCAGCCAGGTGGGGCTTGCCACCACGGCCTGGGTGGCGGAGGAGCCCGGCAGCGATCTGGCTCTGCTGCTGGAGCGCATCGGGGCGCACTGGCAGGTGCGGCCGCGGCTGGAGGTGGCGGCCCTGCGCTTCCACGGTTGCGGAAGCGCGGCCCTGCGCGACTACGAGCGCGGCTACGTCAAGGAGGGGGTGGGGGCCGGAGGCCTGGCCCTGCTCTGGGAGCTGGCCGGCCGGTCCCCCGCGGTCCTGGCGGCCGCCTGCGATGAGGCCTGCCGGCTTGAGCTCGGTGTCTGTTGAGATCGGTGTCTAGGGTCGCTGCCATGGCCCTGTTCCCTGCCTCGCTCTCCCGTCGCCGGCTGCTGCAGCTGGGGGTGGGCGCTGGCCTGCTGGCCGCCTGCCGTCCCGCCGATGGCCCCCAGCTGCTGCTGGCCGAGCGCGAGTTGCCGGCCACCTGGCTCCAGCAACTACCGGCTCCCTGGCGCTCGCGGCAGCTGGCGGACCCCGCTGCGGTGCAGCAGCAGCTTCAGGCGGGTGTGGAACAGGGTATCCCGCCTGTTGGGCCAGCGGCTGGCCTGATGGCGCCCGGCTTGGTGGCCCTCAGCGACGGTTGGGCCAGCGGCCTCAGCCGCAACCTGCTGCAGCCGTTTGGGGTCCCGCGGCTGTGGGCCCGGTTGGCGCCCTTCAGCGCGGCGGTGGCGCGGCTGTTTGGCCCGGCCGGAACTGGCGAGCTGGCCTTTCCCTGGGCCTACAGCCCCTGGGTGATCGCCCTGCGCAGCCGCCCCGATCTGGCGGCCAGGCGTCAGGAGGGCTGGTTGCTGCTGCTCGACCCCAGCCTGCGGGGCCGGCTGGTGCTGCCCTCCAGCCCCCGCATCAGCCTGGAGATCATGCGGGGCGACCTCGGGCGTCTCGAGCGGCTGCGGGCCCAGGCCCTGGCCTACGACGAGCGCGATGGTCTCAATCTGCTGCTCAGCGGCAAGGCCGACGCGGCGGTGCTGCCCCTGCAGCGCCTGATCCCTTTGCTGCGCCGCGACCAGCGCCTGGCCGTGATCTGGCCCGAGTCGGGAGCGCCACTCAGCTGGCAGCTGCTGTTGCGACCGGCGGCGAGCCCACCCCAGCAGCCCCCCTTGGAGTGGCTGGGGGCCGTGCTGGAGCCGCCCCTGCTGGAGGGGCTGCTGGCCCGCGGTTGGGTGCCGCCCCTGCCCCAGGCCCAGCTGGCGCCGGTGGCCCGGCGCTTTCCGGCGGCGATGGCCGAGTTTCTACTGCCAGGTGACGCCCTGCTGCAGCGCTGCTGGAGCCTGCCGCCGTTGACACTGGCCCAGCAACTGGCCCAGCAGAACCTCTGGGATGCGGCCGCCCCAAGGTCCTGAGTCCCCCATCTGGGTTTCAGCCCCAGAGCCGCCGCCGCGGAGCGGCGGCCAGACGCCGGTGGGTGTCCGCCAGCAGCGCGGGGATGGGGAGCTGGTGGGGACAGCGGGGCAGGCAGGCGCCGCAGCCGCCGCAGGCCTCGGCGTTGAGGGTTTCCCACCAGTGGCCGGCGCGGCCGATCAGGTTGTAGCGCTCGCTCGCAAAGGCGCTCATGCCGTGGCCGACGGCCAGGTTGCGCAGGCGCAGGAGTTCGGGGATCGGCACGCCGTTGGGGCAGGGCAGGCAGGCGCGGCACTGGCCGCAGCGCTCCGTCCCCAGGCGCTCGCGGCCGCTGGCCGCCAGCCGCTCCAGGGCGGCGAGTTGCGCGGCACTCAGCCGGTGCGAGGGCCCGTTGATGGCAGCGGCCCAGGTCAGATCGCCCGGCTGTTCGGCCCCCAGGCTCAGGGTGGAGATGCCCTGATCGAGCAGAAAGCGGTAGGCCAGCTCCAGGGGGTGGAACGGGGCGCAGTCGGCCAGTAGCTCCGGTGGCGGGTCGTAGAGGCGACCGCCCTTGTCGGCTGGGGAGATGGCCAGCACGCCGAGGCCCTCGGCCAAGGCGGCGCGGGCCAGGGGCAGCCGGGTCTGGTCGAAGAGATGCAGGTGCAGGCTGCACACCCGGAAGGCCCCGGAGGCCAGGGCCGCCTCGATCAGCTCGGGGCTGCCGTGGCTGGTGAATCCCACCTGCCCCACCAGCCCTTCGCCGCGGGCCCAGGCCAGTAGGTCGGCACCGGGGCCCCGCAGGGCCCAGTCCAGGTGCTCCGGCGTGTTGAGGCCGTGGACGGCCAGGGTGGTGAGCCGGGCGACGCCCAGGCGCGCCAGGATCGCCCGCAGTTGCTCCTGGCCCGTGGCGAGATCGCAGCCGGGAAGCAGCTTGCTGGTGATGCGCCAGCCGCCGGGGGGGGCCAGGTTGTTGCGCTGCAGACTCGCCAGCCCCTGACCCAGGAAGGTTTCGGCCGGGCCATAGGCCGGGGCGGTTTCCAGGTGGTTGATGCCGGCAGCCAGGGCGGCGCGCAGCACGGCCTCCATCTGGGCAGGACTGCCCAGGGCCCGCATCGTGCCCAGGGTGAAGGCGGACACCGGGGGGCCGTCGCCGAAGGGGTGCAGGGCGGGGGCCAGGTTGCCAGCCTCTTCAGGGAGGTTGTCCATCGGTACACACTCCTGGACAGCGCTCAGCCGTCATGGGTCTGGGCTGTCATGGGTCACGGCTGTCATGGCGCCGGCGTGTCGGGGGGCTCGGCCTCCGGGTGGGCTTGCTTGAGGTGACGCACCAGGTCGGCGGGGCTGGTGCTGTCGAGGAAGCGGCGGAAATTGTCCTGGTCCTGGGCATCGGCCTCCGCGTCCACCGGGATCGAGGCATCGGCCACCACCTCCTCCAGCATCCAGATCGGGCTGTCGGTGCGCAGGGCCAGGGCGATCGCGTCGCTGGGCCGGGCATCGAGCTCGAGGCCGGCCGGGGGGGGCTGGACGGCCGGCTCGGTTGCCGGGACTTCGCCGTTGGTGGGGCCGGAGCCGATGGGTCTGAGTTTCAGCACGGCGCGGAAGGTGCTGTCTTCGATCGTGTGGATCACCACCCGGTCGAGCTGCAGCCCCCCCGCCTCCAGCAGGGAGGCCATCAGGTCGTGGCTCAGGGGCCGCGGCGGCGCCTCGTCGCTGAGGCCGGCCAGGATGTTCTGGGCCTGGGCCTGGTCGATCCAGATCGGCACCTGGCGGCGGCCCGAGGGATCGCGCAGCAACACGATCGGACTCCGGCTCGCCGCATCCAGGGCAATTCCGGCAACGCGCATTTCCACCATGGCCGAGCGCAGCCCTTTGCCCGATTATGGCCAGATTGGTTCGTCCTGGGCTGGGCAGCGGATGTTTACCGGGCTGGTGCAGGCAATCGGTGCGATACGGCGCAGTCCCAAGGGGGTGCAGGTGCAGTGGCATCCGATGGCGGGGGCGGCCTGGGGGCCAGCCCAGCTGGCCCTGGGCGACAGCGTGGCGGTGGATGGGGTGTGCCTGACCGTGGCCGAGCGCCTGGCCGATGGTTTCCGGGCGGATGTCAGCGAAGAGACCCTGGGGCGCACCACCCTGGCGGCCAAGGCGGACCGGGGCGGGGCGGTGAACCTGGAGCCGGCCCTGCGGCTGGCGGATCGCCTCGGCGGCCATCTGGTGAGCGGCCATGTGGACGGGTTGGGAGTGGTGCGGGCGATCGACCGTCAGCCGGCCTCCTGGCGCCTGGAGCTGGCCTGGAGCGACCCCTCCTATGGGCGCTACATCTGCGAGAAGGCGAGCGTGGCGGTGGACGGCATCAGCCTCACCGTGGCGGGTTGCGACGCGGAGGGCGGCGGCTTCTGGATCGCCGTGATCCCCCACACCTGGGCCAGCACGACCCTCGCCCAGCTGGCCGTCGGCCATGCAGTGAATCTGGAAGCCGATCTTCTGGCCAAGTACACCGAGCGGTTGTTGGGGGCCCGGGGGATGTCCAACCCCCCAACCGAAGAGGCGTCAAACAGTGCGTACAACAGTCCTTTGACCGCGTCCTGGCTGGCCGACCACGGCTGGGTCTGAACCCCACGGTCTCGTCGCAGCCGCTCATTTCGCCGCAGCCGCCCACCGTGGCCAGCGTCGCCCGCCGTGACTACGGTCCGAGAGATGTCGATGCAACAACGATGGGCTCCAGTCTGTTGTCCCCCGATAGCGCAGGACTGAAGGCCTTCACCCTGTTTGAGGGGGTGCTGATGCTGGTGCTGGGGGTGCTGGCCCTCATCTTTCCGGTGGTGGCCTCAGCCTGGATCACCGTGATCGTGGCGGTCGCCTTCCTCGTGGGCGGCATCGTCGGCTGGGTGAGCAATCTGGCCCGTTCCCGCCAGTTGGGCCGCTGGTATTGCTTCTGGCGCCTGGTGATTTCCACGCTGTTCATCGTCGTGGGGGCCTGGATGATTCAGCAGTTCCGCGGCGGGCCGCTGGACGGTGGCGTTGTGGTGGCCAGCCTGGCCTTCGCCATCGGCCTCGTCTTCATCCTGGAGGGCGTGGTGGCGGCTCTGGTGTCCCTCGGTCACACCCAGGTGAGGGGCTGGGGTTGGGGCTTGCTCAATGGCATCGTCACCCTGATTCTTGGCGTGCTGATCGTGACGATGCAGGGTTGGGGCCTGCTCTGGGTGATCGGGGTGCTGGTGGGCATCAGCTTCCTGTTCAGCGGCATCGAGCTGCTGGCCTTCAGCGCCAGCTTCCACAGTGACGACTGAAAGGGATGCGGGAAAACCACGCCTGGAGCGCGAAGCCTGAACCCGCGCAGGCCTGGGCTCACTCTTCCAGCGGCATGAGCCAGATGGAGCCCGTTTCCACGTGAATTTCGATGCGGAATTCCTGGCCCGGCTCCAGTCCCAGACGCCGTGTGTAGGCGTGGCCGATCAGCAGGTTGCCGTTGCCGTGGACCCGCGTGCGGTATTCCGCCTGCCGGCCCTTGCTCTGACCGCTGGCCCGACCGGAGCTGGTCTTGCCGCCGCCGTTCGGCATGGAATAGCCCTTGGCCGCCACCAGGGCTCGGTAGAAACTCTTTTTCAACACCCGGCCACTGGGGCCGGTGTAGCCACAGGCCCGGGCAATCTCATCTTCGGGTCTGTTGCTCAGGGCGCGGGCCCGATCGAGCAGCGCCTGGCCCTCCAGCATTTCGGGGGGACCGTCGTCCGTCCTGCCAGCCATGGGTATTGCCTGCCCTCGGCAGAGTGATGGACCGATTGTGCCGAGTGTGCTTCCAAATCGCCAACGCTGCCAGGGCTTGAAGACGATCAGAGCAGATAGAGGATCCCGTAGAGCACCACCCAGATGCCATCGACGAAGTGCCAGTAGAGCTCGGCTGCTTCCAGGCCGAAGTGGTCGCTGGCGCTGATTCGGCCGCCGCGGCGGGTTTGCAGGGCAACGATGGCGATGCAGATCACCCCCAGGGTGACGTGCAGGCCGTGGAAGCCGGTGAGGGCATAGAAGGTGCTGGCGAACAGGTTGTCGGTGAGGCCGAAGGGCAGGCTGAAGTATTCGATCATCTGGCCCGCCAGAAAGGCCGCACCCAGGCCCCCGGTGATGGCCAGCCACAGGCGGCTGGCGGCGAGGTTGCCACTGCGGCATTCCTTGCCGGCCCGATGGAAGGTGAAGCTGCTGATGATCAGCAGCACCGTGTTGATCGTGGGGAGGAGGAGTTCGAGTTCGTAGGTGCTGCCCTCCTGAAGTGGATTGACGGCCCGGAAGGTCAGGTAGGCGGCGAAGAAGCCCGCAAAGGTCATGCCGTCGGCCACCAGGAAGGTGGCCAGCCCGAAGAGACGGAAGTCGCCATGGCCCTCAGTGGCGTGATCGGCTGCGTGGTCGGGCTCAGGGCTGGAGCTGCGACTGTTGTCGAGGCTGCTGGAATCCTGCAGGGGGGCGGTGCTGGTCATGCCTGGACTTCCTGGGGTTGAGCTGGATGCTGGCCGTAGCCGTAGGGCTCGGTGACCAGCGGGGCTTCGCCGACCCAGTTCTCCACCGGAGGGGGGGAGCTGGTCAGCCATTCGGGGGTGAGGGCATTCCAGGGGTTGTCACCGGCCGGCTTGCCGTTGAGGGCGGTGACCACCACATTGATCAGCAGGGGCAGGGTGCTGATCGCCATCAGCAGGGCGCCGACGCTGCTCACCTGGTTGAGGGTGGTGAAGGCGGGGTCGTATTCAGCCACCCGGCGGGGCATGCCGTTCAGGCCCAGCCAGTGCTGGGGTGCGAAGCAGAGGTTGAAGCCGATGAAGGTGAGCAGGAAATGCAGCCGGCCCAGGTCTTCGTTGAGAAGCCGCCCGGTGAACTTCGGATACCAGTGATAGAGCGAGCCGAAGATCACGAATACCGTGCCGCCATAAACGATGTAGTGGAAATGGCCTACCACGAAGTAGGTGTCATGCACGTGGATGTCGAAGGGCACCTGGGCGAGGGCCACGCCGGTGATGCCGCCGAACACGAAGTTGACGATGAAGGCGCAGGAAAACAGCATCGCTGAATTGAGCGCGATCTTGCCGCCCCACAGGGTGGCCAGCCAGTTGAAGAATTTGATGCCGGTGGGCACGGCGATGAACGAGGTGGCGATCGTGAAGAACAGGCGCATCCAGGGCGGTGTGCCACTGGTGAACATGTGATGGGCCCAGACAATCAGGCCCAGAAACACAATTGCCAGAATCGAGTACACCATCGTGGTGTAGCCAAACAGGGGCTTGCGGGCGTGAACCGGCAGGATCTCACTCACCAGGCCGAAGGCCGGCAGCACCATGATGTAGACGGCCGGGTGGGAATAGAACCAGAACAGGTGCTGGTACACCACCACGTTGCCCCCCAGGCTGGGGTTGAAGAAGCCTGTGTGGGCAATGATGTCGAAGCTCAGCAGGATCAACGTGCCCGCCAGCACCGGCGTGGAGAGCACCACCAGGATGCTGGTGCCGAGCATGGCCCAGCAGTACATCGGCAGCTGCATCAGTTTCAGACCGGGCCGCCGCAGCTTGAGGATGGTGGCGATGAAGTTGATGCCGCCGAAGATGGAGCTGCCGCCCAGCAGCAGCACACTCAGAATCCACACCACCTGGCCTGCTGCCGGGGTGGTGAGGCTCAGCGGCGGATAGGCGGTCCAACCCGACTGGGCCGCTGCTCCGGCGATGAAATAGCTGCTGATCAGCAGGATGCCTGCGGGGGGAATCAGCCAGAAGGCCACGGCATTGAGCCGGGGGAAAGCCATGTCGCGGGCGCCCACATAAAACGGAATCAGGTAATTGCCGAACGCCCCATTCACCACCGGCACGATCCAGAGGAAAATCATCACCGTGCCGTGCAGGGTGAGCACCTCGTTGTAGGTGTCACGCGGCATGAAATCGGACAGCGGCGTGACCAGCTCAGTGCGGATCGCTCCGGCCAGGGCGCCGCCCACGAGGTAGAACAGAAAGCCGCACACCAGGTACTGCAGCCCGATCACCTTGTGATCGAGGCTGAAACTGAAGTAGCGCAGCCAGCCCTGGGGTTGCAGGCTGCCGTTGAAGTCGCTCGGATTGGCGAGGATCATGGCGTCTCAGGTGGTGGTGCTGGCGGGGCTGTTCTGCTGCAGCCAGGTGGCGTAGGCGTCGGGTTCATGCACCACAACGGTGGAGCGCATGCCGCCGTGATAAGGCCCACAGAGTTCGGCGCACACAATCGGGTAGCTGCCGGGTTTGGTGGCGGTGAAGGAGAGCACGGTGGGCTGGCCGGGGATGACGTCCTGCTTGAGCCGGAACTGGGGCACCCAGAAGGCGTGGATCACGTCGCGGGCCTCCATGTGCAGCTCCACGGGTTGGCCTGTCGGCACATGCAGCTCGCCAGTGGTGATGTTGGCGTCGGGGTAATGGAAGATGAAGGCAAATTGCATGGCTGTCACCTCCACCGGCAGCACGGGGCCGGTGGGTGCGGCATCCATACCGGCCCCGCCGATCCCCCCCCACACTCTGGCCTGGCTCGCCGGTGGGGTCATCCCGGCGTGATCCATGGCGGCGTGATCCATGGCTGAGTGGTCGTTCAGAGCCACCATGCCGCCCATGCGTTCGTAGATGTCGTAGCTGTAAATCCCGACAAACAAGACCACGATGGCGGGGATCGCCGTCCAGACGATTTCCAGCGGAAGATTGCCTTCAATGGCCAGGCCATCGCTGAGGTCGCCAACGGGGCGACGGAATCGAAACAAGCTGTAAACCAGCAGGATCACGATGCCAAGAAAAAGCACCGTGCCAATGCTGAACAAAACCTTAAAAAGGGCGTCATAGGTGGGCGCGTTACTGCTGGCATCAAGTGGCAGCATGTTGACGTTGTTGCCCACCCAAAGCCCTGCCAGCACAAGCGCTGTGGTGGCCGTGACAACAGTCAGGACGGTACGAATCGGCACGGTGCGCATTGCCCCTCGGGTCAGCCTATGGGCGGTGAGCTGCGGCTGCGGCCACAACGTTGATTTGGTTGGCAAATCAACGCGATCGCGATGCGTCTCGGAGCCGCAACGTTTCAGCTTCGAGATGTGCGGGAACCCTGATCCCTGTTTGTGATGAAGCTGGCTAACTTATTTCCACTTCAGGGAATGGCATGGCCATGGCGGCGGATTTCCAGTCCCATCCAGGCCCGGCTCCCGATGTGGTGTTGCGTCATCGCCTCGGCCTGCTGACGTCCCACCTGGTGGTGGCCCTGGTGGCCCTTGTGGGCATCGGCGGCGCCACCCGCGTGATGGAGGCCGGTCTGGCCTGTCCGGATTGGCCGCTCTGTTATGGGCGCCTGCTGCCAGGGCGCCAGATGAACCTCCAGGTGTTTCTGGAGTGGTTTCATCGCCTCGATGCCTTTGTTGTGGGCGTGGCCCTGCTGGTCCTGACCGGAGCCAGCTGCATCTGCCGCCGCCGGTTGCCGGTGTGGCTCCCCTGGATGGCTGGGGCAGCCCTGTTGCTGGTGGCTGTGCAGGGTGGGCTGGGGGCCCTCACCGTCACCCAGCTGCTGGCGGCTCCGCTGGTGACCGCCCACCTCACCACCGCCCTGGTGCTGGTTGCGCTGACCAGTGCCCTTTATCAGCGCCTCGCCATGGCAGGTCGTGGCCTGGCGGTGCCGCCGCTCTGGTGGGCGCTGCTGGCGTCGATGTCTCTGGTGCTGGTGCTGGCCCAGTGCCTGCTGGGCGGTTCCATGGCCAGCCAATGGGCGGCCGATCAATGCTTCAGTTCTGGTCAGGGTTGCCGTTGGTTGCTGGCCCACCGTCAACTGGCGATGCCCGCTGCCCTGTCCGTATCGGCGCTGGCGGTGTCAACCCTCTTGCTGCCTGCGGGTCTCGGGCAGCTGCCGGCGCTGGCCCTGGGCTCCGCAGCGCTGGTTGCCGCCCAGGTCGCCCTTGGGATCTGGACCCTGCGGCTCCAGCTTGAGGCGCCCCTGGTGACGATCGCCCACCAGCTCACAGCAGCTCTGCTGGTGGGCCTGCTGGCTGCCGTGGTTGCCCGCTGTTGGGGTCGCCGATCTGCCGGTGGCCTGCTGACGTCTGACGTCCTATCCGAGGTGGTCCATGGTTAGTGCAACAGTCCGTGCAACGGCCGCGGCCCCTCTGGCCGCGACGGGCTCCGCTGCGGCCGCGGCGATCCGCCCCTCGGTGAAGCTTCCCGCCTGGCTGGAGGTGGCCAAGCCCCGCCTCATTCCACTGCTGCTGGCCACCACCCTGGGGGGCATGGCCCTCAGTGCCGATGGCTCCCCCAGTGGCGCCACAATCGCCTGCACCCTCGTGGGCGGCAGCCTGGCGTCGGCGGCGGCCGGCGTGCTCAATTGCCTCTGGGAGCAGGATCTCGACGGGCGCATGCAGCGCACCAGCCGCCGTGCCCTGCCCTCGGGACGCCTGGCCCAACGCCAGGCGTTCGCCCTGGCCATCGGTCTGACAGCCCTGTCGGTGGCGGTGCTGGTGATCGGTGTCAACCCGCTGGCCGCCAGCCTGTCGCTGCTGGGCCTGTGCAGCTACGTGCTGCTCTATACGGCCCTGCTGAAGCCCCGTACCACCCAGAACATCGTCATCGGCGGGGTGGCCGGGGCGATTCCGCCCCTTGTGGGGGCGGCCGCTGCCACCGGTGGCCTGGGCTGGTCGTCGTGGTGGCTGTTCTCCCTGGTGATGCTCTGGACGCCCGCCCACTTCTGGGCTCTGGCCCTGCTGCTCAAGGACGACTACCGCTCGGTCGGGATTCCGATGCTGCCGGTGGTGAAGGGCGTGGTGGTGACCACCCGGGCGATCAGCCATTACGCCTGGGCCACGGTGGCCTTCAGTCTGCTTGGGGCGCTGGCCCTGCCCAGCGGCGGTCTGCTCTACGGCCTGATGGTGCTGCCCTTCAATGCGCGTCTGCTCCAGCTCAGCGGCAGGCTGCGCGATCAACCCGACGATCCCCAGCGTGCCCGGGCCCTGTTCCGCTGGTCCATCTTCTATCTGTTTGGCATCTGCCTGCTGCTGCTGCTGGCCCGGTTGCCCCAGGCGGCCCTGCTGGGCCCGGAGCTGTTCAGCGTCTCGCTGAGCACCCTGCCTACATTGGTCGGCTGATTGGGCGGTCTGAGTCGGTGATCGAACTGCAGCAGCTCCGCAAGTGTTACGGCGGTGGCAAGGCCCGCGGCGCCAAGGCCGTCAGTGGCAACGGGGGCGGTGGCGTGCTGGCCCTCGATGGGCTGTCGTTGCAGGTGCCGGCCGGCAGCCTGTACGGCCTGCTGGGGCCCAACGGCGCCGGCAAGACGACCACCCTGCGCATTCTTTGCACCCTGCTGGCCCCCGACAGCGGCAGCGTGCGGGTGGGCGGGGTCGATGCCCTGGCCGATCCGCGGGCGGTGCGGCGCCTGCTGGGCTACGTGGCCCAGGAGGTGGCGATCGACAAGATCCTCACCGGCCGAGAACTGCTGCAGCTCCAGGGCGATCTCTACCACCTCCCGGCGGCGGCGCGGAACCAGCGGATCGGCGAGTTGATCGAGCTGCTGGGCATGGCCGACTGGATCGACCGACGCTGCGGTGGCTACTCGGGCGGCATGCGGCGCCGGCTCGATCTGGCGGCGGGACTGTTGCACCGGCCCCAGGTTCTGGTGCTTGACGAACCCACCGTCGGCCTCGACATCGAGAGCCGTGCGGCCATCTGGGGCGTGCTGCGCCAGCTGCGCGATAGCGGCACCACCGTGCTGCTCAGCAGCCACTACCTCGAGGAGGTGGACGCCCTGGCTGACCACCTGGCCATCATTGAAGCCGGCCGGGTGATCGCCGAAGGGGCCCCTGCGGCGCTCAAAGCCGCACTCGGCGGCGACCGGGTGACCCTGCGGGTACGGGAATTCAGCGACGCCGACGAGGCCGAGCGGGTGCGCTGCCTGTTGCACGACTGTGCCGGCGTGCGCCAGGTGGTGGTGAACCAGGCCCAGGGCTTTTCCCTCAACCTGGTGATCGAGCACGACGGCGTGATCGAGCAGCTGCGCCGTCAGCTGGCCGAGGCCGACCTGCCGGTGTTCGCCCTGTCCCAGAGCCGCCCCAGCCTCGATGATGTCTATCTCCAGGCCACGGGCCGCACCCTGATGGATGCGGAGCTGGCCGTGGCCGGCAGCCGCGATCCCAAGGCTGAACGCAAAGCGAGCATGTGATGACCACCACCCTTCCCGTTCCCGTCCCGGTCCGCGATCCCGCCCCGGGGCCCCAGCCAGAGGCCTCTGCGCTCGCTGAGATCAGCCAGGAAACCCTGGCGCTCACCCGGCGTCTGTTTGTGCAGCTGCAGCGGCGTCCCTCCACCCTGGTGGCGGGCGTGTTGCAGCCCCTGATCTGGCTGGTGCTGTTCGGGGCCCTGTTCGCCAAGGCCCCGGAAGGCCTGCTGCCCGGCGGCATCAGCTACGGCCGTTTTCTGGGGGCTGGCGTGATCGTGTTCACCGCGTTCAGTGCGGCCCTGAATGCCGGCCTGCCGGTGATGTTTGACCGGGAATTCGGTTTCCTCAACCGTTTGCTGGTGGCGCCGCTGCGTTCGCGCAGCTCGATCGTGTTTGCTTCGGTGCTCTACATCACCTCCCTGAGCCTGGTGCAGAGCCTGGCCATCATGGGCACCGCCGCCCTGCTGGGCTACGGCTGGCCGGGGGGCGCTGGCCTGCTGCTGGTGCTGGTCACTCTGCTGCTCCTGGTGTTTGCCGTCACGGCCCTGAGTCTGGGTCTGGCCTTTGCCTTGCCGGGACACATCGAGCTGATCGCGGTGATCTTCGTGGCCAACCTGCCGCTGCTGTTTGCCAGCACAGCCCTGGCCCCCTTGTCGTTCATGCCGGCCTGGCTGGGCTGGCTAGCGGCCCTGAATCCCCTTACCTTCGCGATTGAACCGATCCGTGCCGCTTACGCCGGACAGGTCTCCCTCACCGCCGTGGTGCTGGAGGCCCCCTACGGTCAGCTCAGCAGCGCCACCTGTCTCGGGGTGCTCGCCGTGCTGGCCGCTGGGTTGTTCCTGCTGATCAGGCCTCTGCTGGATCGCAAACTCACCTAGCCGACCTTCCCGTGACCCTGCCTCCCAGCTTTCCCTCGCCAGCCCGCCCCGACCTGGCGGATCGACTGCTGGCGGCGGTGGCCGAACGGGACCTGCCCATGGCCGATCGCCTGGTGCAGCAGTGGGTGCACCGCCGTGGCCTGGCTGCTCTGGAGGCCTTGATCGCGGGGCCGCTGCTGGCTGGTCAGGGGACTGAGGCAGCCTGGTGGTTGCAGGAGCGGGTCGGTGAAGCCCCCTGCGCAGGAGATCCGCTTGGGGAAGGGCTCATCCGTGAGGCCGCCCCAGAGCTGGAGCCTGCGATCCAGATGGAGCCTGAATGGGTTTCCGGTCTTGTTGAACTGACTGTTGAACAGGGCCTTGAATCCGATGCGGCACAGCGCGTTGAATCCGTCGCGGAATCTGCTGACCAGCCGATCTCGCACCCGGCTTGGCAGGAGTCGGCTTGCGCAGAGCCGGAGGTGGCCCCGTTCCCCGCGGCGGTCCTCTCCCGTTCCTGGCCCCAACTGGCTGTGCTGCCCGATGGGGAGCCTGCACCCGCACCGCGTGCCCTGGCGCCTCTGCGCGCCTGGCTGCCCGATGCCGACCTCCTTCCCCTGGCCAGCTGAGTGAAAGCTTCTGGACTGATCGTGTCGGTGCAGGCCCCCGAGGGCTCACCCCTGCGCGATCCCGATGTGATCGCAGCGATGGCGGAGGCCAGCCTGCGCAATGGCGCCAGTGGCGTACGCCTCGAGAGCCCTGAGCACATCGGCGCCGTGCGGCGCCGATGCCCCGACGCCTTGATCGTGGGGCTGTGGAAGCGCACCTATCCCGACAGCTCCGTGTACATCACCCCGGGCTGGGAGGAGGTCCGCGCCGTGTGGGGTGCGGGCGCCGACGTGGTGGCGCTCGATGCCACTGAACGCCAGCGGCCCGGTGGTGAGGATCTCGAGCAGCTGATCAACCGGGCACGGCGGGAGCTCGGGGCTTCGCTGATGGCCGATGTCGACAGCGTGGCCAATGGCTTGCGGGCCGCCACCCTCGGCTGTGACTGGGTGGGCACCACCCTGTATGGCTACACAGAGGCCACGGCTGCAAGCCACCCGCCGGCATGGGCGCTCCTCCCCCAGCTGAAGCAGCAGCTGCCGGCAGCGGTCAGCTTGATCTGCGAGGGCGGCATCGCCAGCCCCCAGCAGGCCCGTCAGGCCCTCGATGCCGGCGCGGATGCGGTGGTGGTTGGCACGGCCATCACCGGCGTGGACCTCCAGGTGGCGGCCTACGTGAAGGCCTGCTGAGGAGCCCAGGCCTCACATCATGCCGGGCATCCCCATGCCACCCATTCCACCCATTCCACCCATTCCACCCATACCGCCCATTCCACCCATGTCGCCGCCGGGGGCTGCTTCGGGTTCGGGCTTGTCGGCGATCACCACCTCGGTGGTGATCAGCAATGAGGCAATCGAAACCGCATCCTGAAGGGCCAGGCGCACCACCTTGGCTGCATCGAGGATGCCTGCGGCGAGCAGATCTTCGTAGACGCCGGTGAGGGCGTTGTAGCCCTTGCCCAGTCGCAGGATCTCAGCCGCCACCACGGCGCCGTCGGCGCCAGCGTTCTGGGCGATCTGCCGAACCGGCTCAGCCAGGGCTCGCTGCACGATCTCGACACCGGTGCGCTCATCGCCTCGGCAGCTGGTCGCCAGGGCGCTGAGACCCTGGGCCAGCTCCAGCAGGGTGCAGCCGCCGCCGGCGATGATGCCTTCCTCCACGGCGGCGCGGGTGGCGTTGAGGGCGTCCTCAATGCGCAGCTTGCGGTTCTTGAGCTCGGTTTCAGTGGGAGCCCCCACCTTGATCACCGCCACGCCACCGGCCAGCTTGGCGATCCGCTCCTGCAGCTTCTCGCGGTCGTAGTCGGAGTCGGTGTTGTCGAGCTCGCGCTTGATCGCCGTCACCCGGTCGGCGACGGCGGCCTGGTGCTCGCCGTTGGCCACGATCGTGGTGCTGTCCTTGGTGATCGTGATGCGGCGGGCCTGGCCCAGCTCGGCGAGGCCGGTTTTGTCCAGGCTCATGGCCTGGTCTTCGCTCACCACGGTGGCGCCCGTGAGGATCGCGATATCGGTCAGCATGGCTTTGCGGCGATCGCCGAAGCCGGGTGCCCGCACGGCCGCCACCTGCAGCACGCCGCGATTCTTGTTGACCACCAGGGTGGCCAGGGCTTCACCGTCCACCTCCTCGGCCAGGATCAGCAGCGGGCGGCCGCCCTTCGACACCGCCTCCAGTACGGGTACCAGGTCGGCGATGGTGCTGATCTTGCGGTCGGTGATCAGGATCAGGGCGTTTTCAAAGACGCACTCCCGGCGCTCCTGATCGGTGACGAAATAGGGCGAGCTGTAGCCCCGGTCAAAGGCCATCCCCTCGGTGATTTCCAGCTCGGTGGCCAGGGAGGTCGACTCCTCAACGGTGATGACCCCGTCGGCGCTCACCGTGCCCATGGCCTCGGCGATCATCCGACCGATCTCCTCATCGTTGCCGGAGCTCACGGCCGCCACCTGACGGATGGCATCGCCGCTCACGGCCTGGGAGCGCTCAGCGATCTCGGTGACGATCTGGGCGGTCGCCTTTTCCATGCCGCGGCGCAGGCCCACGGGGTTGGCTCCGGCCGCCACATTTTTCAGGCCTTCGCGCACCAGGGCCTGGGCCAGCAGGGTGGCGGTGGTGGTGCCGTCCCCAGCGGTGTCCTTGGTTTTGCTGGCTACCTGCTGCATGAGCTTGGCGCCGACGTTCTCGAACGGATCCTCGAGTTCGATGTCGCGGGCGATGGTGACGCCGTCATTGACGATGTCGGGTGCGCCGAATTTCTTCTCCAGCACCACGTTGCGGCCGCGGGGGCCGATGGTCACCTTCACCGCGTCGGCCAAGGCATTGACACCCCGCTCCAGGGCGCCACGGGAGGCATCCGAGAAGCTGATCAGCTTGGCCATGACAACGCAATCGATTCAGTGGAATTCAGGGTCCCACAGCGGCCCGCCGCTGTGTTGGCGTGCCGGGGTGGGGAAAGCCGAATCACACCGAGCCTGTGGGCTGCTGATCCGCTCCGGGCTCGATAGGGTCGGACAGCGGAGCGGGTAGGGGGCGAGTCTGGATATGGAGGATCTGCTCCAAACGGCCCTGGAAAGCGCCGACGAAGCGATTTCGCTGAGTCCGGCGTCCAGCGCCAACGCCATGATCTTCGTGCTCGTGGCGGGGTTCGGGGTCGTGATGGCGCTTGTCTACGTGCCGGTGCGGTTGTTCCTCACGATCACAGCCCGCAGCCGACGGCTGCGCCTGCTGCAGCGCATTCGCCGCCTGCGTGAGGAGCTGGGCCAGCCGATCACGACCCCGTGACGCGCTACCGCATCACCATGCCGCCATCCACCTGCAGCACCTGGCCGGTGATGTAGGAGGCGGCGGGATCAGCGGCCAGGAAGCGCACGGCGCTGGCCACCTCGGCGGCGCTGCCCATGCGCCCCATGGGAATGGCGGCCAGGATCGGCTCCTTGTCGAGTTCGGCGGTCATGTCGCTTTCGATGAAGCCGGGGGCCACCGCATTGACGGTGACGCCGCGGGCGGCGAATTCGGCCGCATTGCTTCGGGTCAGGCCGATCACGCCGGCCTTGGCGGCGCTGTAGTTGGCCTGGCCGGGGTTGCCCATCAGTGCCACCACCGAGGTGATGTTGATGATGCGGCCGCTTCGGGCTTTGAGCATCGCGCGGCTGACGGCGCGGGTGCAGAGGAACACGCCGGTGAGGTTGAGGTCGATGACGCTCTGCCAGTCAGCTGTTTTCATCCGCATCAGCAGGCCGTCGCGGGTGATGCCGGCGTTGTTGACCAGCACATCGAGCCGGCCGGCCTTCTCGAGCACGGCCTTGACCATGGCGTCGACCTGCTCTTCGTCGGCGACGTTGGCCCGGTGGCTCCAGGCCTGGCCCCCGGCCGCGGTGATCTCGGCCACCACCGCTTCGGCGGCCTCCGGCGAGCTGGCGTAATTGACCACCACCTCGGCGCCGGCAGCGGCCAGCTCCAGGGCGATGGCGCGGCCGATTCCCCGGCTGGCACCGGTGACCAGGGCCACTTGCGCGGCCAGGGGGGCAGAGCTCGTCATGACGGCGCAGGGAACCAATGGCGCCGATCGTATGGCCCGGCTACGCCAGACCCAGGGAGGCCAGCACCTCGGCCGTATCCAGTTGCTCCAAAGAGCCGCGGGCGCCGACACCTTGCACCCCGCCACGGCTGGGCAGGCTGGCGGGCTCCCGGCCCAGGGCCACCAGGGGCAGGCCGAGCAGCAGGGCCAGTTCGATCGCCACGGGATCGCTGGCCAGCACCACGTCGGCGCTGGCGATCTGGGCCGCCCGCTGGCGCAGGGCATCGGAACTATCGCCGCGCAGGGCGGTGACGACCCGCAGGTTGGGCAGCTTGACCTGAATGGCGGCCGGCAGAGCCTGCCATTGAGAGGCAGGCCAGTCACCGGCGCTGCCGGAGGGGGCCAGCAGCAGGGCTGGCCCGTCCCCGCGGGGCAGAGCGGCTGCGGCGGCCTCCAGATCGGCGGTGGCCAGGGGCAGGCGGAACGCGTCGGCATCGAGCTGCACGCCGATCGGCTGGAGGAAGGGCTCCAGGGCCTGGTTGGGCCAGCCGCCCGCCGCAGGGCTGACCCGTTCGGTGGCGGAGAAGCCGGTGGCAGCCACCCGGGTGGGGATGTGGCTCATCGACAGCATCAGGTCCATCTGGCGGCTGGGTGCCAGGTTGAGGCAAACCTGGAAATCGGGCTCCCGGACGGAGCCCATCAGGTTGGCCCAGTCGGCCAGGGTGGCCTGGCTGTAGGCAAAGGGCAGGGCCCGGCTGACTGCTGGATGCAGGCTCCAGAGCGGCACGGCGGCGACCGGGCAGACCACCTGCACCTCAGCCTTGAGTTGTTCGGCCACCGCGGCCACGGCGGCAAAGCTCTGCAGCTGCTGGCTGCTGCCGCCCGGAATCAGAAACAGGGCGCGCATCGCAAAGGCACGGTTCGGCGGCCTGATTGTATGGATCGGATCCGGTTCGGCCTGGTTCGAGGGAGTCGCTTGTGCATTTGCTGATCGCCGCTGCCGGCAGCGGCCGCCGCATGGGGGCCGAGGGCAACAAGTTGCTGCTGCCGGTGGCCGGCCGGCCCGTGCTGGCCTGGACCCTGGAGGCGGCCCTGGCGTGCCCGGCCATCCGCTGGATCGGCATCGTCGGTCAACCGGTCGATGCGGAGGCGATCGCCGCGATCGTGGCGGGGGCGCGCCCCGACCGGCCGGTGGAGTGGATCCTCGGCGGCGAGACCCGTCAGGACTCGGTGCGCTGCGGGCTGGCGGCCCTGCCGCCGGACGCGGATGGGGTGCTGATCCACGACGGTGCCCGTTGCCTGGTGGAGCCTGACCTGCTGGCGCGCTGTGCCGCCGCCGTGCACCTGGGCACGGCCGTGATCGCCGCCACCCCCGTCACCGACACGATCAAGCAGGTGGATGACGAGGGCACCATCACGGCCACCCCGGATCGCTGTGCGCTCTGGGCCGCCCAGACTCCCCAGGGCTTTCCGGTGGTCCAGCTGCGGGAGGCCCACGCCACCGCCATCACCGAGGGCTGGAGTGTCACCGACGATGCGGCCCTGTTTGAACGCCTGGGGCTGCCGGTACAGGTGCTGGCGGCGCCACCCTCCAACATCAAGCTCACCACCCCCTTCGATCTCACCGTGGCAGCGGCGGTGCTGAAGGCGCGGGGCTGATGGTGCGGAGCTGAAGGGCTAGGTCGGCTGAACCTGCAGCCGTCCGCTGCCGGCATCCAGCCGGGCCCAGGCCCCCAGGGGCAGGGCCGCATTGCCGGCCACGTGGCCGACAGGCAGGTTGCCGACCACGGGGATGCCGAGATCGGCGGTGCGCTCCCGCAGCACCTGCTCCAGGCTGAAGCGATCCGGGTGGGTGGCCGGCGCTGGTCCCCCTGCGGTCGCACGGGATGTTTCACGCTGCGTTTCAGGCCGTGTTTCACAACCTGTTTCACAACGCGAATCCGCCTGTTGGGCACTCCTCTGGTCAGCAGCCCCATCGCCGCAGTCGGTGAACTGGCCCAGGCCAATGCCAGCCAGTTGCTGCAGGGCGCCGCTGAGCCGCCAGTGGGTGAGCATCCGATCGATGCGGTAAGGGGCTTCGCCCACGTCTTCGAGCACCAGGATCGCGCCGCGCAGCTCGGGCAGGTGGGGGGTGCCGAGCAGGTGGGTGGCCACGGTGAGATTGGCGGCCAGCAGCGGCCCTTCGGCTTGGCCGCCACACCAGCCCTCGCCGTGGAGATCGGCCAGGGGCTCGCCGAACAGCAGGGCTCGCAGCCGTTCCTGGCTCCAGGCCGGCTCGGCGGCCAGGGTGGTGAGCAGCGGTCCGTGGATGGCGCCACCCTGGTTCTGGGCCAGCTGGGCCCAGAGCAGGGAGGTGACGTCGGAGAAGCCCAGCAGCCAGCGGGGCGGCAGGGTGAGGGGATGCTCCAGCAGCCGGGCAGCCCCCCAGCCGCCGCGCACGCAGGCCAGCAGATCCGCCCCCCGCCGGGTCGCCGCTTCCAGGTCGCCACGCCTCTCCGGGTCGCGGCCGGCCAGGTAGCCCCAGTGGCGTCCATGCAGCGGGTCCCGCTCCACCTGCAGCCCCCAGCCCTCGAGCACGGCGATGCCGGCCTGCAGCCGCGCCAGGGCTGCGTCGCCCAGCAGGGCCGAGCTGGCGGCCACCAGCTGCACCCGATCCCCAGGCTGGAGTGGCGCCGGCTGGTTCATGGCAGTTGCCCCAGCACCAGGGCCAGCAACAGCAGCCCACCCAGCTGCACCTGGCGGCCGAAGTGACGGCCGTAGGCGGAGCGGGGCAGATCCGGGCGACGCAGCAGGGCAGCTTCGCGCTGCATCCCGAAGGCCGCCAGCAGCCAAAGGGGCCAGATGATCCAGCCACCCCCCTGGAGGGCGGCGGCCAGCCCCAGGGCGGCGGCGGCGAGGCCGTAGCTCACGGCCACCGCCAGGGGTGCCTGCCTGCCGAGGCTGAGGGCGCTGCTGCGCACGCCGATGGCCCGGTCGTCGTCGCGATCTGCCATGGCATACACCGTGTCGAAGCCGAAGGTCCACAGCAGGGTGGCCAGCCACACCAGGGCCAGGGGCCAACCGCCGGCCAGGGAGCCGGTGGCAGCGGCCCACGGGATCAGCACGGCAAAGCCCCAGCACACGGCCAGCACCAGCTGGGGGTAGCCGAACCAGCGCTTGGCGGAGGGGTAGAGCAACACCGGTGGCAGGGCCGCCAGTGCCAGCAGCAGGGAGAGGCCGCGACCGCTGGCCGGCAGGCCCTGCATCAGGGTGAGCAGCACCGCCAAAGCCACGGCGAGGGCAAGCAGGAGCAGCGCCAGGGCTTCCTGAAGCCCCACGCGTCCATCGGCCAGGGGGCGGTTGCGGGTGCGCTCCACCAGCGGGTCGATGCGGCGGTCCCAGAGGTCGTTGGCGATGCAGCCAGCAGCGCTCACCGCCAGCCCTCCCAGCACGATCAGGCCCACCAGCAGCGGCGCTGGGGGCGCGTTGGGGGTAAGCCAGAGGCTCCAGCCGGCGGGGATCAACAGGATCAGGCGCCCACTCGGCTTGTGCCAGCGCACCAGCTCCAGCCAGGCGTGCACGCGGGCGCTGCCCGTGGACTTGCTCATGCCCTGTTCCCGTGTCCCATTTCCATTGCCGCGCACCCTAGTTGGGCCGGAGAAGCGGCCCACGGATGGCAAAGTGGCGCCCCAGCGGCTCTCGCCGAACGCGATGGTTCAGGCCCCCACCCTCCAGCAGGTCGGCCGGCGCCGGGTGGCCGCCATCGACATCGGCACCAATTCGATCCACCTGCTTGTGGCGGAGGTGGATCCGGAGCTGCGCAGCTTCTCTGTCGTAATGGCCGAGAAGGCCACCACCCGCCTGGGCGAGCGCGATCCCAACACTGGCGACCTCAGCGCCGAGGCGATGGAGAGGGCCTTCCGCACCCTGCACCACGACCGCGACCTGGCCCTCAGCCATGGGGTCGAGCAGATCGTCACGGCGGCCACCAGCGCTGTGCGGGAGGCTCCCAACGGCCGCGACTTCCTTCTGGGCCTGCAAGAGCAACTGGGGCTGGAGGTGGATCTGGTGAGCGGCCCCGAGGAGGCCCGGCTGATCTACCTGGGCGTGCTCTCGGGCATGGCCTTCGGCAACCAGCCCCACCTGATCATCGACATCGGCGGCGGCTCCACGGAGTTGGTGTTGGCCGACGGCCGGGATGCCCGCAGCTTCAGCAGCACCCGGATTGGGGCGGTGCGGCTGCAGCGGGAGTTCTGCCAACAAGACCCCCTATCAGCAGAACGTCGCTCTTTTCTGCAGGCCTACATCCAGGGCGCCCTCGATCCGGCCGTGGCTGAGGTGAAGGCGGCCCTGCAGCGGGGTGAGCGGCCCTTGATGGTGGGCACCAGCGGCACAGCGATGGCTCTGGCAGCCCTGGCGGCGGCGGAGGATCCCAAGCCGCCGCTGAAGCTCCAGGGATACCGGCTCAGCCGCGAGCGCATCGATCAGCTCACCGCCCGGCTGCTGGCGATGACACCGGAACAGCGGCGCGCTCTGCCCGCCATCAACGACCGGCGGGCCGAAATCATCGTGCCCGGAGCGTTGATCCTGCAGACGGCGATGGCCATGCTCCAGGTGCAGGAGCTGGTGGTGTGTGACCGGGCCCTGCGGGAGGGTCTGATCGTCGATTGGATGCTGCGCAACGGGCTGCTGGGGGATCGCTTTGCCTTCCAGAGCACGATCCGTGAGCGCACCGTGCTGCATCTGGCCCAGCGCTTCGGCGTGGACCGGGCCCGGGCCGATCGGGTGGCGGCCCATGCCCTCAGCCTCTACGACCAGTCCCATGGCCTGCTGCACCAGGATGACGGCGCGGGTCGGGAGCTGCTGTGGGCCGCCGCCCAGCTGCACACCTGCGGCAAGAGCATCAACATTTCGGCCTATCACAAGCACAGCTGGTATCTGATCCGCCATGGCGAGCTGCTGGGCTACTCCGAGGCGGAGCATCTGGCGGTAGCGGCGATCGGCCGTTACCACCGCCGCAGCTTGCCGAAAAAGCGCCATGAGTCATGGCAGCTGATCGAAGACCGCGATCAGCGCCGCACGGTGGCCTCGATGGCGTTGCTGTTGCGCCTGGCTGCCGCCCTGGATCGACGCCCCGCCGCCGTGATCGGAGCGCTGCAGGTGCGGTCGCTCGTTGACGCCGTGAGCATCGCCCTTGAGCCGCTGCCAGCCTCCCCGGGCGAGCCGGCGGTCGATCTCAGCCTGGAGCGCTGGAGCCTGCGCTCCTGCGCTCCAGTGGTGCAGGAGGTTTGCGGGCTGGGCCTCAGGGTGCCGGAGCCGTGAAGCGCTGCCAGCGCACTTGATCGATCCGGCCCAGGGGCTTGGCTGGCCCGCTGCCCAGCTGGGCCAGCACCAGGTCGGGCCGTCCAGCCAGCACCTGCAGTCCGCTGCCCAGGGGGAAGCGCCGCTCGCCTTCCAAGGTGCCTCGGAACAGGCTCTCGCCGTCCTCCTGCTTCACCTCCAGCCAGCTGGGCTGACTGCTGCGCAGGAGCAGCTGGCGGCTGGCCACGCCTTGCGGTGCGACGGCTTGCGGTGAGATGGCTTGCGGTGCAGTGGTCGGTTGGGTTGCACGGGATGCCTGATGGCGGTGCCACTGGCGCCAGCCTGCGGTGGCGCCGGCGCTCAGCCCCGCCACAATCCCCGCCGCCAGGGCCAGGCGAGCGATGGCCTGGAGAGGCCATGGGCTTCTGGACCCAGGGGCCTGTCCCTGCGGGCCCAGTTCGGCCACATTGACTGGCCTGGCCTTGAACCCCCCGCTGTCCCGCAGGGTTTGCAGGGGGGCGTCGATGTTGATGGCCAAACTGCTGGCCACCCGACGAGCCTGGGCGATCACGAACACAGGTTCCGGCAGCCGGCCGGCATCACCGTCCTCCAGGGCCTGGAGCTGTTCCAGGCCCATGTTGAGACGCTGGGCCAGTTCGGCGATCGCCAGCCCTTGCCCCTCACGGCCCTGGCGCAGCGCGGTGCCCAGGGACTGGAGGGCAGCGATGGGCTCGTGGCTTGGGGGGTCTGACACCGGATGGGGGAGTCCAGCTACAGGTCCTGACCATTCTGCCGGCTGGAACCAGGCACGCAAGCCACAGCCTCGAGCGCGCAACCGCTGGATCACCGGAGGGCAACCGCTGGTTCGACTGAGCGAAACCGCGGAGTCAGCGGATCCAGGGGACCAACCGACAAGTCAAATGGGCGATACTGGATTCGAACCAGTGACCCCTTCCGTGTGAAGGAAGTGCGCTACCGCTGTGCTAATCGCCCGCACCCTCAGATCTTAAAACACCACCGGCACCCCATCGGCGAGCATGGGTCCAAAACCAGCCGTCTTGTGTGAGCGCCACCCCCTCCCCTTCCACTGCTGAGCCCGCTCCTGCGGCACAAGGGCCGGCTGATGTCGAGGTTTTGATCGTGGGGGGCGGGGTCTGTGGCACGGCCCTGCTGTTCGAGCTGGCCCGCTACACCGATGTGGGGCGGATCCTGCTGGTGGAGCGCTACGACCAGCTGGCCCGGGTGAACTCCAAGGCCACCAACAACAGCCAGACGATCCACTGCGGCGACATCGAGACCAACTACACCCTCGAGAAGGCGGTGAAGGTGAAGCGCACCGCCGAGATGATCGTTCATTACGCCGAATTGCTGGATTCGGCCAGCCGCGAGCTTTTCACACCCTGATGGCCACGAGAGCTGCTGGTAATCTCATCTTCTCAATCAATCGAGTCAAAGCCACCTTTCCCTATACCGCCCGTAGCTCTTTAGCGTCTGATGACCCAATCGAGATTTTATATTCGGCCACCATCTCTGAGGTTTGTAAAAACTCTTCGAAGCTAGAGCTTGGCTCAGCTTGCCACTGATCAGCATCTCTCAAATCATCAGCATCTTCGACTAATGTCATGCGCACTGCTTCATTGACCATGTCCGATATTGAGTGGTTACATGCAGCAGCTCTTAGGCGCAATGCACGATGAACTGGCCTGGCGGCAGGAGAGGCTGGCAGCACCCCAGCGCCCGAATCCTTCAGGAGGGCGGACCTCTGCCCCTGCCGCCCAGGCGATAGCACTGCACTGGCCCAGCTGGAAGCCTTCGCCGACGGCGGCAGCCTGCGGCCTCCTACGAGGAGGGCCGCAGGCTGCCGATCGTGGATGCGGCGATGCGCCAGCTCGTGGAGAGCGGCTGGATGCACAACCGGCCGCAGATGATCGTGGCCTCCCATTTTGTGAAGGATCTGATCTGCGACTGGCCCCTGGGCGAGCTCTTCTTCATAGAGCACCTGGTGGATGGCGACCTGGCTGCCAACAACGGCGGCTGGCAGTGGAGCGCCAGCAGCGGCATGGATCCCAGCCGCTGCGCATCTTCAACCCCGCCACCCAGGCCGCCAAGTTCGATCCCGAGGCCAGCTACATCCGCACCTGGCTGCCGGAGCTGGTTCACGTTTCCACTGACGACCTGATCAGAGGCCAGATCGGCGCTTTGAAGAGACGCGACTACCCGGAGCCGATCATGGACCACAAACACCAGCAGGCGCACTTCAAGGCGCTGTACGCAGCGCTGCCACGGCCACAGGGCTGCCGCCGCGGCGGCAGGGGCTTGCGCGGTGTCCTCGGGAGGGCTCTGCAATTGCAGCAAAGGTGAACCGGTCCAAGCTTTATGCAGCAGGACGAGAGTTGGCATCACTTCTCAACATGCCGTCGGCCGATGCCGATGAAGAGGGTTGGGTACGCACCTGACGCGCCGCTCACCGTCACCGAGCAAGCGCCGTTTTGCAAACTCCCCGATCTCATAGTCGGAGGCAAACAAGTCGAAGAGGGCGAAGCGTGCGGCGTGCTGAGGGTGCCTGCGCTGATAGTCAAGAATCACCTCGGCAGTGATACGCCAGAATTCGCGCTCTTCCAGGCCGTAGTGCAACCGCAGGAAGATCGCCAACTCAGTCAGACAGGTGAAGAAGAATGCATCGCATGAGTAGTCACGTACTGCATTCACGTCATCCGTGAGGATGAACGAGCTGCGGTTCACCGCGGCGTGCCTCGCTGGCAGTGGCACCAGCTCCGGCGCGACCTCTGGGCGTGCAAGGTGATTTGGCGAATACCGCACGCCGTCATGAAAGTCCTTGAGGGCGATACGCTCTGGCCAACCGTCACGCTGAATCAGCACGATGTTCTGGCCGTGGGACTCCATGCCGATGCCCTCGGCATAGAGCATGTGAATGATGGGCGACACGCTCACCTGCAGGAGTCGTTGCAGCCAGGGGAGAAGGCCATAGCGAGCGATCCAAGCATCGATGAAGGGCTTTTGCTCACCATCTCCATAGAGATTTTCGATACGGCTTAGACCATTAAATGGAAGACCCTGCTCACCCTGATTGAGGTAAGAGCTGAGGTTTTTCCGCCAAATCGCCCCCAGGGTTCCGTAGACCTGACCTTGGCGGATAGCCGGCAACTTTCCATAATCAAAACTTACCCCGGCGACTTCGCCAAGAATCACAAACCCCAGCTCCCGCGCCGTGGAATCGGTCGCGATAAGAGTCTGGAGCCAGTCATTAATCGTCGGCCCATTCAGAACCGTGTGCCGCGCCAGGATGCGCGAACAGGAGGTATTCGTAATACTAAGAGCAAGCTTTATATAGGGCCTGGTAGAATCTTGGATATTTGCGAGAGTGCGGATCGACTGCTGGGGTCGGTAATGGGCACCGGACGTACCAAGGTAGAGGAGCTCGCCACAGGCCAGCTCGGGCTGAAAATTCGGGACAATCACGTTCTCCCATTGCCAGGGATGCACTGGTATCGGCCAAAAGTCGCTCATGGAGCGGCCCTTCTCGGTAAGTGCGCGATCGATCTCGGCCCAGCGCTCAGCGCCAAATTCAACCTTGAGGAAGTGGGGCAGGTCGACGTCTCGAGAATGATTAACCGAGGCGAGATGCCGAGGAATACCCAGCCACACCACAGCCAGTGGCTCCCCGAATTCCGGGCCGTAGCGGCGGTTGTCTTCCAGGGAAAAGCCGATACGCGACTTATAGCAGGGATGATATCTATGACCATCCATGAAATGCCTCTCAAGGCTGTCGGCATCCAGGCTGCAAGGTGCAGCAGCGGGCTGATAGTGCTGGCTACGCGACTGCAGGTCCTTGAGCAGCGTCTGCTCGAGCTCCTCGATAAAGCGCCGCATGAATGGTCCGTCAGCGAGTGCGCCAAGCAACTCGGCCAAAGCCTGATGCAGATTCGGCTGGCTGGGGAGATCCTGCGCATCAACGCGTTCCAGAGTTGCCGTATCTAGACGGATTATGGCGAAGCTTTCGCTGAGCAGCCCCAGACAACGGTAGGTGACTGGGCACCCTTGCTCATCAACGCCGTCAACGATGAATCGCTGACGGCCATCGCTAGTCGCCTCCAGGCGGTAGCTCAGCACATTTTCACAAAGGAGGGCTTGCAGGAGCTGCCCTACCACTCGCCGCGAAACGCGGCAGAAGCGCTGTGAATCGGCTGGGGTCAGCCACTCGTAAGCATGGGGAATGAGCATGGGCAGGCGAGACGGAGACAAAACAGAAACTGGGGAAGACAAACGGGAAAGCGGAAGGCGGATTCGAACAGATTAGCATTGGCACGCCAGCGAGGATAAAAGCGATACTGGCGATTCTAGAACAAACAGAAATCCTCAACTCATCAGATCTCCGAGACAAGATAGGCAGGCCAACTGCGATCTCGCCAGGCAGAACTGAGACCCCCAGAATGACTCCGACCGATAGGCGCCAAAAACCGAACTTCCACCTGTGTCACCCTGGCACAGGCAAGAGCACGGAGGCGTCGCTGACTGCCCAGCCAATTGAGGCGATCTAGCAGCACCAGAAGTCGACCAGCTCCACCAGATCAATGATCAGGGGTAGGCCTTTCTCCGGCATCACGAGCATAAAATTTACCAGCAGGGTGGGGGTGCGATTGGCAGGGTCGGCCTGGGATGTGTAGACACTGCGTATTGCGCACATGGATCGCTCAGCCACGGGCAGCTGCCAGTGCGGTGACCAGTGCACGTTCGAAGCGGGCGACCACCTCGGCGCACTGTGCTTCATCGATAATCAACGGTGGCAATAGGCGAATCACGCTGCCGTGACGGCCGCCACGCTCAAGCAGGAGGCCCTGCTGGAAACACTTTTTCTGAATAGTGGCCGACAGCACGGCATCCGTGGGGTGTGCACCCTGGGCGTCGGCGTCTTGGCGCTCGTCGACGATCTCCAACCCCAGCATCAGTCCGCGTCCCCGCACCTGTCCTATCGCAGGATAACCCTTGCGTAAAAGATTCAATTGCGCCTTCAGCCACTCGCCGCGCACACTGGCCTGCTCGGCCAACTTGTCACGCTGGATAATCTGCAGGGTGGTCATACCACTGGCCATGGCCATCTGGTTACCGCGGAAGGTGCCGGTATGGGCCCCCGGCTGCCAGACGTCGAATTCACGCTTGATGGCCAACAGCGCCAGCGGCAGGCCGCCACCGACCGCCTTAGACATGACGATGATGTCGGGCTCGATGCCTGCATGCTCAAAGGCAAACATCTGCCCCGTGCGTCCAAAGCCGGCCTGTATTTCGTCAAGGATCAGCAGGATGCCGTGGCGCTTGGTTACTTCGCGCAGGGTTTGCAACCAGGCATTGGGCGCCGGATTGGCACCGCCCTCGCCCTGTACCGCCTCCACGATCACCGCCGCAGGCAGGCAAACGCCGCTTTCAACATCCTCAATGAACTGAGCAAAGTAATGCGACAGAGCCCGCACGCCAGCTTCACCACCAATACCCAGCGGACAGCGGTATTCGTGGGGGAATGGCATGAACTGCACGCCGGGCATCAGCGAAGTGATGGCATTTTTTGGGGCGGTATTCCCGGTCACCGCTAGAGCGCCATGTGTCATGCCGTGATAACCACCACTGAAGGCGATAATGTTGCTGCGTCGCGTCACGGTCTTGGCAAGCTTAAGAGCGGCTTCAACCGCATCTGCGCCGGACGGGCCGCAGAACTGCAGGCAATAGCCCTGGCTCGGCAGCGCGCCGAGCAGCGTTTCACAGAAAGAGTCCTTCAGAGGAGTGGTGAGATCCAGGGTATGCATCGGCACACCAGATGCCAGGAAGCCCGACAAACTGTCGACAATCGCTGGATGGTTGTGGCCCAGGGCCAGGGTCCCAGCACCGGCCAGGCAGTCGAGGTAGCGCCGCCCTTCAACATCAAAAACCCATACACCCTGCGCCTTAGCTATAGCCAAAGGCAAATTACGCGGGTAGCTGCGCACACAGGATTCAAAACGATCCTGGCGCGACAGGTAATCTGCGTTGCTTCTTTGCGCAACATCACAGGTGAGTTGTCCTTGCATCGGGACTTGCTTGTCAAGTGTGTGAAATTTGTCAGCCATCTGAAGCGCCTGGGTCAAGTATGCTTAAATTATGAGAGGTTCAATTAACAAAAGTAGCACATGCCAGCCTCAAGCCAAAGCAAGTTTTCGCCTTGAACAATTTAGTTAAATCCAGGCCAATATCCGCCAACCGCCAGGTCTGGGCTGCTGCTACTCCTACCCAATCGAAATGATAAATCCCCGGGAGGTCGTGCCGCTTGAGATCCTGACAGCGCCTCGGTTCTTGCACGTGTCTTCGCAAGAAATAACCTGTAGGAATTTATCGCTTTGGCATCACCGGCGCAGGTTGACTAGCATGAACTGCATTCCAGTATCCGCGTCAAAATAGATGACGGCATGTTTCGTTTCATCCATGCTAGGGAAACTCTGGAAAACCAAGGCCATTCGCGGGACAATGGCCCTGTGATCGCAGGCCACGACCGGGGTGATGGCCGGCAAGCAGCTTGGCTTCTCGGATTACGAACTGACGACGGCCAAAAAGCAGACCAAACGGGAGAAGTTTCTCTCTGAGATGGAGGTGGTGGTGCCCTGGCAGGCGCTGATCGAGTTAATCGAGCCCCACTACCCCAAAGCGAGTAAGAAAGGAGGCC
>JBILUH010000012.1:0-53273 GCA_044371095.1 Cyanobium sp. | reverse complement strand
TCGACATCGCCGTGATGCAGTCGCTGGTGCGCAAGGGCGAGGTGAATCCCTTGGTGCAGACCTACGGGCAGGTGATTGTCGACGAATGCCACCACATCGCGGCGGCGTCCTTTGAGGCCATCCTGCGTCAGGTGAAGGCCCGCTACGTGCTGGGGCTGTCGGCCACCCTGGTGCGCCGCGACGGTCTGCAGCCGATCCTGTTCATGCAGTGCGGCCCCATTCGCCACTCCGCCCAGCGACCTGCCGGGGCGCCCCAGATCCTGGAGCTGGTGAGCCGCACCCATCAGCTCCCTGCACTACCTGCCGATCTGCCGATCCAGGAGCTGATGCGCCGATTAGCGGAGGACCCACGCCGCACCGAGCGGATCGTGGAGGAGGCTCTCGCCTGCTGGGGTGACGGCCGCAGCTTGTTGCTCCTGAGTGAGCGCACCGATCACATCACCGCGATTGCCGGTGCGCTGGCCGAGCAGGTGCCAAACCTGTTTCTGCTGCATGGCCGCCTGAGCGCGCGCCAGCGCAGCGCCACCCTGGCCGCGCTGGAAGCGTTACCTCCTGATGCACCCCGCATTGTGCTGGCCACCGGCCGCCTAGTGGGTGAAGGCTTCGACCATCCACCGCTCGACACCCTGCTGCTGGCGATGCCCGTGTCGTGGAAGGGCACACTGCAGCAATACGCCGGCCGCCTGCATCGACAACAGAGCGGCAAGACAAGCGTGCGCATCATCGATTGGCTTGATCTCGGCCATCCGATCACGCAACGGATGTGGGAGCGACGGCTGCGGGGCTATCGGGCGATGGGCTATGCGCTGCTTGCAGATCAGCTATCGATGGCAAGATCCTGGCCGAAACCTTCTCACAGACCTTCTCACATCCAAGCCTGAAGGCACATGAGACTCACAGCGGCACGAGCGATTCAGTCAATCCATCGAGAAGCTTCCCAAGCTGAACGTCGCCGGTTCGAATCCGGTCACCCGCTTTCAGCCTCTGCAGATAGCTTCGGTTTACAGAAATTGAAATCGTGCTGATTCCAGCAACAAAAAGATTCACCCTCGGGGCTTGATCAGTTGCAGCACCTGGGGGCCCGTTGATGCCATCCGGCGTTCGCCGTCCAACGCAGCCAGGATGAAGCGGGCGGCCTGAGCCAGATCTCCCTGTTCAGCCGCTTGCCTGGCCCTGGCTTCATGGTCTCGAATCACGCGCTGCAGCTGATCGCGACGGTCGTCTGATTCAGTGCCCATGACCAATCCAGAAGACGCCGGCCGCCGTGATGGCTTGATGGATGACGGCTTTGTGGAGACCGGAACGGGAGCTGCCGATGGCGATCGGATGGACGTGGAAGAAATAGCTGTCATCGCAACCGCTGTTATCGAAGATTGTCACCAAAAAGAAATGTCACCAGAATCGTGGCCTGGGTGGCCTCTCAGGCTGTGGGATCGGCGATCAAGTGCCGGGTTCTTCCCGATTACCGCCCAACGCCGCAATCTGATCACGCAGGCTCTGGGAGCGCTGAATGTCACCGCGGGTGAGGGCCACTGCCAGCGCAAATTCCAGCTTCTCCAACTGATGTTCTCCCTCTCCGGACGATAGAGGGAATCCAGGGCGGGAGGCTTGGGTGCAACGGCTCGAAGTTCCGTGCTGGAAGCCAGCATGAGACGGACCAGGATGAGACTGGCCCGCATGAGACTGAGTGGGGTAAGCCATGGCCACTTTCTTCCTATTGTGACACTGCCGGCCAGCCCCCGTGCTCAGGCCGCCGTCGTCAAGGACACATCCTCTGGCCTGGGCTGGTGCCCGGACGCAGGAGCAGCGGCGCCCTCGATCGGGTCAGCCATGTCGAGTAGGGCGCGGCAATCGAGCAGCAACCGCTCCACATTGTCGAGACTGCTGATCTCCTGCGGATCCCGTTCGACCTGACGATTCAGTTGCAGCTCCAGGGCTCCCAGACGCTGCTCCAACTTCACCAACCGCTGCGACAGGGCGTGCACGGTGTGGGCCAGATCTTCAGCGTTGCGGCTGATGCGGAAGGACACGGACTCAGGGGCCACGATGCAACGAGTAGAGGTACCGATGACAACACACCCAGCCGCCCAGGCCAAGACCAGACCGCTGCCCCAGGGCTCGACCCAGGGCAGGCCGATCGATACGTTGGGCCCAGGTTGTTCGACGTTGCCCCCTGCCATGGCTCTGAGCCTGTCTTCTCCACTATGTCCTCGGCTGCGCCGGACCCTTCTCCGCGTGGGTCTGCTCGGCGCCCTTGGCAGTGCGGGGCTCGGCCTGGGCGGCCTGGCCGTTCGGGCCCAGACACCGGAGAACAACACCGCTGCGGCCAATGCCGGGCCCGGTGGTAAAGGGGCCCAGATCTATTGCTTCATGCGCAACAGCGGCAACAACCATCAGGTGAGCTGGGATGCGGCCTATGCCGTGATCAAGCGCCAGAACGACAAGCTGTTCAAGACCTCGCCGGAGCACGCCGCGGTGATGATCACAGAAGCCGTGGTGCAGAACCCCAGTGTCTTTCCCGACTGCGGCCGTTATCTCGGTGACCTCTTCACAAAACCCGAACCAAAACCAGAGGGCAGCACCAGCACGGCCCCCAGCGGCGTTACCCGCAGCGAGCGACTCAGTCAATAAATCGCCCCATCGCCCATGGCGGCGCACCAGCCTGGCCGGACTGACCGGGCTACTGCTCCTGGCCACGGGCTGCTCTGAGGAGCCCCTGCCCCAGCGGCAGGTGCGCAGCGATGACTGCCTCCAGGCCGTGCAGCTCGACCAGCTGACCGAACAGATCCGCCGCTGCGACGCCGTGGTGGCCGCCTTCCCAGACAATCCGGCGCCACTGAACGACCGCTATCTGCTGCACAGCCTGGCGGGCAATGAGGTGGCCGCCTGTGCCGACATCGCACGGGCGGCAACCCTGGCCCGTGCGCGGCCGGCCGAGCGCCTCGACCCCCAGCTGCGCACCGATCTGGCCTTGCGTCAGAAAATCTGTCGGGAACCGCGCCCCAGCAGCTGAGCCCGTTACCAACGATCGATCAGGTCGCGCACCATCGCCGGCAAACTGCGCCGCTCCAGCTGGTGGGGACGGCGCTGCAACAACAGGGCGATGCGCTCGGCCTTGCTGGCGATCAAACCATCCACCAACTGGTCGGCCACACCCAGCTGCAGCCAGTGGCTGGTCAGGGCGGCCCCCATGCCGATGCGGTGGCAGCGATCTTCAGCCTGCTCCGCATCACCCGGCGTCCAGGGGCGCTCCACCAGCACCACATGCCGGGCCCGATGCAGCGTGAAGCCCAGCCCGCCGGTGCCATAGGTGGCGATCAGCAGGGAGTGATCGCCCCGTTGAAAGGCATCCACCTGCGCCTGACGCTGGGCTGGTGGGAGGGCCCCGGTAAGCACCGCACTGGCCGCGAAACGGCGGTGCAACAACTGGGCGGTGGCCACGAAAGCGGTGAACACCACCACCGCCTCGCCCTGGGCCAACAACGACGCCAGCAACGAGCAGGTGGCCGGCAGCTTGTAGTCGGAGCCGATCTGGCGCAGCGCCGTCAGCACCGCCAAGACTTCGGCATCGCGGCGCACCTCACCCCTGGCCGCCCGGCGGCGATAGTCGTCAACCTTGCTCTGCAGGCGGTGTTGGAAGCCACGGGCCTGGAGATCGTCCAACGCCACGGGCCACAGCTGACGGCGCTTCGGGGGCAGATCGAGACAATCCTGCTTGCGCCGATGCAGCACCAGGGGCCGAACCAGCCGCTGCAACTCATCGAGGTGGCTGGCCCCGCTGGCCTGCCAGAGACGGCGTCCCCCCTGCTCGCGCCAGTGGCCCTGACAGAACATCTCCTCGAAGGCCCTTTGATCGCGGGTCAAGGGATGGCCGATCGCGGCCAGAAGTGGAAACAGCTGGGCCGGCCGGCCGTTTTTCATCGGGGTTCCCGTCAGCAGCCAGATGGCCCGCAGCCGGGGGTGACGGGCCAAACGCAACAGCCCCTGGCTCCGCTGCGTCTGGCCGTTCTGGGCGTAATGGGCCTCATCGGCGATCAACACGGTGCCCGCCGGGGGCAATACCTGCGGCAAGCGGGCCCAGCTGTGCAACTCCAGCCGCAGGCCGAGGGCCGCCGCCTCGCTCTGCCAGTGGCCATGCAGGCCAATGGGAGCAATCACCAGGATGCGGCAATCGGCCAGCCTCACCATGGCCCGGGCCGCCGCCAGGGCGGAGAGGGTCTTGCCCAGGCCCATGGCATCCGCCAGCACCGCCCCACGCCGGGCCAGCAACCAACGCACCGCCGCCCGCTGGTGGGCAAACAGATGACGGCCATCCGGCAAGGGCAGCTGCAGATCAGCCGCAGCCACCAGCTGTCTGTGGGGCGGCAGCGGCGGCAGCGGTTGCTCCATCCAGGCCAGCCACTGGGCCAGCTCGGGCTCCACGGGGAAGCGGCCCGCGAGCGCCCGCTGCAGCGCCGGGGCGGCCTCCAGGGGGAAGTGCCAACAGCGCAGCCGACCCGACCAGACGCCCCGGGGGCGAATCGCCCGCAACTGGGCCTGGGTCACCGCGTCGTAGGGACTGACCACCTCGATCTGGCCCGTCGCCCCCAACCGCAGCAGACAGCGCATCCGCGGAAGTGCAACCCTCGACACATTGACAGCCCAGACGCTGGGGGCAAACTGCCGCCAACCGAGGCGCGCGGATGCAGGCCAGGGATGCGGTTTTCCTTGAGGATCTCTGCCCCAAGTTGCGCGTCAGACGCTGGCGCCAATCCCTGCACCACGCCACCGACCAACGTTGCATCTACTGCGGCGAGCGGTCGGAATCCATCGACCACGTGCATCCCCAAAGCCGGGGCGGCCTGAGCGTGACCGAAAACTGCGTGCCGGCCTGCCTGGCCTGCAATGGCCACAAGGGCGATGCCGATGCCTTCGAGTGGTATCGCCGACAGCCCTTCTACGACCCGCGCCGCGCCATGGCCATCCGCGCCTGGACCGACGGAGACCTGCGACTGGCCCTGCGGCTGTTGCAGTGGGCCCATCCCGACCAGCCCCAGGCGACTCCGGAACCTCACCAGACGCGACAGGCCTCCACCCCGTTGTGGCGCTGGCAGATGGCCTCCTGATCCTGGGGCTGCTCGGGAGCCACCACCACGGCCACCAGCATCAGCACCGCCGCCAGGGCAGCCGGGACCATGACCCCCGAACGACTAGGACGCGACGGGGCTCCGGACAGCGGCCCAGACTGGCTCAGCAGGGAATGGGAAACACGGGTGATGCGGGAACGGGAGGGGGAAGCTGGAGCGAGAGAAGCCGTCACGGCAAGCACTAAAAAGCACTGATACAGATGTACTCATGACCCAGGAGCTTGTCAACCCGGGCCGGCAGTTGCTGGTGATTGGCGGTGGCTACACCGGTGTGCGCCTCGCCCGGGCCGCCCGCCGGCAGGGCATGGCGGTGACGCTCACCAGCCGTCAGCCCCGCACAGACGCCGACGGCCTGGCGTGGCTCCCCTTCAACAGCGCCGCCGAGGCGCTGGCCTTACCCCCAGCTGTGGCCCTGTCCGGCACCACCGACGTGGTGGTGTCGGTGCCACCGCAGCCGGGCTTGGGCGATCCGGTGCTGCGGCTGCTGGGGCCGATGCTGCGGGAGCTGCCGCTGCAATGGCTGGGCTACCTCTCCACCACCGGCGTCTATGGCGACACCGGCGGGATCTGGGTGGACGAAACCGCCCCTACCCCCGCCCGGCCCGGCCGCAGCCAGGCCCGCCTGGAGGCGGAGCAGGCCTGGCTGGCCAGTGGGCTGCCTGTGCAACTGTTCCGCCTGCCGGCGATCTACGGCCCCGGCCGCTCGCCGTTTGCGGCCCTGCGGGCCGGCCAGAGCCGCCTGATCCACAAGCCCGGCCAGGTCTTTTCGCGGGTACACGTGGACGACATCGTGGGCTGCCTGCTGCACTGCCTCAAGCTGCCGATCGGCCAACGCCCGCCGGTGGTCAACGTGGCCGACGACTGCCCCTGCCCCTCCAGCGAGACCCTGGGCTACGCCGCCCACCTGCTGGGGCAGACCCTGCCGCCGATGGAGCGCTACGACACCATTGCGGCCAGCATGAGCCCGATGGCCCGCAGCTTCTGGGCCGAAAACCGGCGGGCCAGCAACAAGCTGTTGCGCCAAAGCCTCGGCTATGTGCTGCGCTACCCCAGCTACCGGGAGGGCTACCGGGCCTGCCTGGCTGAGGAAGAGGCGGCAGGAGCCGCAGAAGACCGGGCTGGCGGGCAGTCCCCCAGATCACCGGGATCCGCCACGTAGGGCAAGCCCAGGTCGCCCAGCAAGCGACCCCAGCGCATCTCCAGCCAGCCCTTGCTGAATCCGGTCCCCAGACCCACCACCAACCCCCCCAGCACCAACCAGCGCAGCATGGGCTCGTCCACCATCAGCCAGGCCCCATCCAACCCCAGGCCCGTGCGACTGGCCATTGCCTTGGGCGATCCCGCCGGCATCGGCGCCGAGGTGACCCTCAAGGCCCTGGCCCAACCGGAATGGAACTCAGCAGAGACCAGCCAGCCCCTGCTGGTGGGCTGTCGCCGCTGGCTGGAAACCAGCTACCAGCAGCTGCGCCGCCACGGCCTGGAGCCGCTGCGGGATCCCGCCGGACTGGAGATCATCGACCGACCCCTGGCCGAACCCTGCCGGGCCGGCCTCAGCACGCCGGCCTGCGGAGACGCCAGCTTCACCTGGCTCAGCGACGCTGTCGACCTGGTGCAAAGCGGCCGCTGCCAGGCCCTGGTCACCGCACCGATCGCCAAGGCCAGCTGGCATGCCGCTGGGCACCCCTACCCGGGGCAGACGGAGCGCCTGGCCGAACTCACGGGCAGCCCGGAGGCCTCGATGCTGTTCACCGCCCTGGCGCCCGCCGGTCAGTGGCGCCTGAACACCCTGCTGGCCACCACCCACATCCCCCTGGCCGCCGTGCCCCAGCGGCTCGATGCCGCCCTGATTGAGCACAAGCTCGATGCCCTGCTGACCTTCTGCCAACGCTTCAGCGGCTCACCCCACCTGGTGGTGGCGGGGCTGAATCCCCATGCCGGCGAGGCCGGCCAACTGGGCCGCGAAGAATCCACCTGGCTGGAGGCGGCCCTGGACGCCTGGCGCCACCGCCACCCCCAGGTGCAGCTGGAGGGGCCCCTGCCGCCCGACACCTGCTGGCTGAGCGCCGCCAGCGCCTGGAAGGGCTCAGGTCCAGGACCAGATGGCTACCTGGCGCTATATCACGACCAGGGCCTGATCCCTGTGAAGCTGCTGGCCTTCGATGCGGCGGTGAACACCACCCTGGGCCTGCCGTTCCTGCGCACCTCACCGGATCACGGCACCGGCTTCGCCATCGCCGGCCAGGGCCGAGCACGACCCGACAGCATGGCGGCAGCCCTACGTACCGCCCGGGATCTGGGCTGAGAATCCGAACGAAGCGATCAGGCCGGCCGCACCCGCATCAGCACCTGGCCAAATTCCACCGGCGTGCCGTTTTCCACCAGGATTTCGACAACCTCGCCGCCCACCTCGGACTCGAGCTCGTTCATCAGCTTCATCGCCTCGAGGATGCAGACGGTTTGGCCGACCTTGATGCGAGCGCCGACCTCGACAAACGGTGCTTCTCCAGGGGCAGCGGCCCGATAGAAGGTGGCCACCATCGGGGCCGTGACCTCCAGCAGATCGCTGCGGCTGGCCGCAGCAGGCGGAGGCGGTGCGGAAGGGGTGGCGGGCAGGGGAGCAGCCGCGGGCAAGGGCAACACCTGGGGAGGAGCGACAGCGGCCTGAACCACCGCCACCGGGGCCACCCCAGGGAGATTGCGACGCACCTCCAAACGGAAATCGTCGCCCTCGAGCTTCAACTCCTGGATGTCACTGTCGCCCAGGAGGGCCAGGAGCCGGTGGAGCTGGTCATGGTTGAGCTGCATGGCGATCAGTTCTCCCGACCGAGGTAGCTATCGGTGCGCGTATCGATCTTGATCTTCTCGCCAATCGAAAGGAACAGGGGCACCATCACCTGGGCTCCGGTTTCGACGATGGCGGGCTTGGTGCCGCCGGTGGCGGTGTCGCCCTTGACGCCGGGATCGGTCTGCGTGATTTCGAGCACCACCGAGTTGGGCAGCTCCACCTCAAGGGGCTTGCCGTTCCACGCCACCACGTTCACCTCCATGCCCTCCTTGAGGTATTTGCGACTGTCACCGATCTGCTTCGCGGTGAGCCGGGTTTCCTCGTAGGAGCCCATGTCCATGAACACGTAGTCGTCCCCCTCCATATAGGTGTGCTGGAGGGTGCTCTTCTCGAGCACGGCCTGGGGCAGCATCTCGCCGGCCCGGAAGGTCTTCTCGACGACGTTGCCGCTCTGCACCGCCTTGAGCTTGGTGCGCACGAAGGCCGACCCCTTGCCGGGCTTCACGTGCAGAAACTCAACGACCCTCCAGACCTGGCCATCCAGCTCAATTGAAGTACCAGTGCGAAAGTCGTTGCTGGAGATCATTCCGGCAGTTCAGATCTGGGGGATTGTACGTCTGGCTACCGGAGCGGACCCGCCGGAGGGCATCCCGAGGGCAGGAAGGTTGTGCCAAAGTCCGCTCAACGACACAGCATTGCCATGGCACGGCGCCAATCCGGGTGGACGCAGCGGTCCGGATGGGCGCCTCTTTGGGCCGGCCTGACCAGCCTGCTGGTGCTCCTGATGCTGGCGGCCCCCTCCGCCTGGGCAGCCCTGCCCCAGGGCAATGCCGTCACCGATCCGGCGGCCTTGCTGCGCAATGCCCTGCCGATCCAGGCGCCCGACCTTCAGGAGCTGCAGCACCGGCTGGAGAGCACCAGCGACGACCTCCGGGCCAAGCGCTGGCCGGCCCTCAACAGCACGGTGCGGCGCTGCGGCTCCCTGCTGGGCACGCGCAAAGCCGCCATCCTCGAGGGATTCTCCAGCGACACCAGGCCCCAGGCTTCGGCTCTCCTGGACCAACTGGAAGACCAGTTGCAAGTGCTGGCAGCCGCCGCCGAGCGCCAGGAGCGCGATCCCTTCCTGGCCGCCCGCCGCGATGCCCTCGCCTCGATCGGAGACGCGGAAGACCTGCTGGTGGGCCCCTTCCCCTTTGAGATTCCAGCCGAATTTGCCGCCCTGCCGCGTCTGCTGGGCCGGGCCACCGTGCAGCTCACCACCACCAAGGGAGACCTCACCGCCGTGGTGGACGGCTACAACGCGCCCCTGACGGCCGGGGCCTTTGTGGATCTGGTGCAGCGCGGCTTCTACAACGACCTGCCCTTCATCCGCGCCGAAGACTTCTACGTGCTGCAGACCGGCGATCCGGCAGGACCAGAGGAGGGGTTCATCGACCCCAAGACCAAATCCGTGCGGCGGGTTCCCCTCGAGATCAAGGTGCCCGGAGAGCCGGCGCCCTTCTACAACCAAACCTTCGAAGACCTTGGTCTGTTCAAGGCCGCGCCGGAGCTACCCTTCTCGACCAAGGGCACCCTGGGCTGGGCCCACTCCGACGAAGTGCTCGACGATGGCTCTTCGCAGTTCTTCCTTTTCCTGTTCGAGCCAGAGCTCACTCCGGCCGGCCTCAACCTGATCGATGGCCGCTATGCAGCCTTCGGCTACGTGGTGGATGGCTTCGATGTGCTCGAGGAACTCACCGCCGATGACGGCATTGTCAAAGCCCGGGTGCTGGCAGGCGGCGAAAATCTCCAGCCCCACGGCTGAAACGGATGGACATCAAAAAGCCGCCCATTCGGGCGGCTTGGTCAATGAACCGGTCAGCTCAACTCATTTCCAGTTCTTGGCAACGATTTCTGCGAGATCAACGACGCGCTGGCTGTAGCCCCACTCGTTGTCATACCAGGCGATGACCTTCAGCATGTTGCCGCCCATGACCAGAGTGAGGTCCGAGTCAATAATTGTGGATTCGTCGGTACCGGCGTGGTCGCTGGAGACCAGGGGCAGATCGCAGTACTTGATGATCCCCTTCATGGCGTTTTCCGAGGCGGCCTTGAGCACGGCGTTCACCTCTTCCTTCGTGGTGTCGCGGCCGATCTCCAGGACCATATCCACAACCGACACGTTGGGAGTTGGCACCCGCATCGCGATGCCACTGAGTTTGCCCTTCATCGGCGGATAGACCAGGGCCACGGCCTGAGCAGCGCCGGTGCTGGTGGGCACAATGTTGACCGCAGCGGCACGGGCACGGCGCAAGTCGCGGTGGGCAGCATCGAGGATGCGCTGGTCGCCTGTATAGCTGTGAGTGGTGGTCATCGTGCCCTTGACGATGCCGAACTCCTGATCCAGCACCTTGACGACAGGAGCCATGCAATTGGTGGTGCAGCTGGCGTTACTGAGGATGTCCCAGTCTTCGTGGCGATATTGATCAGCATTCACGCCGACCACAAATGTACCGACTTTGGCCCCCTTGCCCGGAGCCGTGAGAATCACCTTCTTGGCGCCGGCTTCGAAGTGCTTGCTGGCACCAACGTCGTCGTTGAACACACCGGTGGATTCGATAACCAGATCAACACCCCACTCTTTCCAAGGAAGATTGGCGGGGTTGCGATCATAAAAAGTTTTGATTGTCTTGCCGTTGACAATAATCGTGTCTTCCGTTGTGGTCACCTCCGCGTTGCGAAGAGGGCCGAGCATCGAGTCGTACTTCAGCAGGTGCGCGTTGGTAGTTGTATCCCCCGAACCGTTGATGCCGACCAACTCAATGCCGGTGTTGACACCACGGCTCAGCCAGCAACGCATGAAGTTGCGACCGATCCGGCCGAATCCATTGATCGCAACGCGCAAAGTCATGGCCGAATGCGGCAAAAGCCGCTAGCGAAGGTGGTTTTGGGTGCAGATCATACAGAAATTGATTCGCAGACCCCTCTTGCCGGCGCGGCCCTGGCAACGGATCATGCACAACGTGCAGCATCTCGTAACGGTTTACGGGCCATTGTCGGCTTAATTTCGTGCTCACCTGAACTCTGAACCGGAGTTGCCCTTGGCACCCCTGCTCGATCGCCACCAACCGCTGCACTTCATCGGGGTTGGCGGCATCGGCATGTCGGCCCTGGCCGGGATCCTGGCCGAACGGGGCTATGCGGTGAGTGGTTCCGACCCCCGCGATCACGCCGTGCTCGACCGCCTGCGCCGGCTGGGGGTGCGGGTGTTCCTCGAGCAGAGCGCCGCCACGGTGGCGGCGATCCGCAGCGGCACCTCCGTGTCCCCCCAGGTGGTGATCAGCTCCGCCGTTCCGGAGACGAATCCAGAGCTGGTTGAGGCCCGCCGCATGGGGCTGGCCATCTGCCATCGCTCCGATGTGCTGGCCGCCCTGATCAACAGCCAGGCCTCGATCGCCGTGGCCGGCAGCCATGGCAAAACGACCACCAGTTCACTGGTGGCGACGTTGCTGGCCGCCACCCATCACGACCCCACCGCCGTGATCGGTGGCATCGTCCCCGCCTTCGGCAGCAATGGCCGCCATGGGCAAGGGCGCCTCCTGGTGGCCGAGGCCGACGAATCGGACGGATCGCTGGTGAAATTCCGCGCATCCCTGGGGGTGCTCACCAACGTTGAGCTCGATCACACCGACCACTACCCCGACCTTGAGGCCCTGATCCACACCCTGCAGCGGTTTGCCGGCAACACCGAGCGGCTGCTGGCCAACCGGGATTGCCCGATCCTGCGCGAACAGTTCACGCCGGCGCACTGGTGGTCGATCGAAACCAGCAAGGGCGTCTCCTTTGCGGCGATTGCCCGCGAGGAGCGCGGGGACGGCACCGTGGCCGACTTTTACGAAGACGGGGTGGCGGTGGGCTCCTTCGCGCTGCCCCTGCCCGGCCGCCACAACCTCAGCAATGCCGTCGCCGCCATGGCCGCCTGCCGGCTGGAGGGGGTGTCGTTCGCCGAGCTGCGCCAGGCCGTCGCCGCCCTGAAGACCCCCGGGCGTCGCTTCGATTTCCGCGGGCTCTGGGAAGGCCGGCTGGTGGTGGACGACTACGCCCACCATCCCAGCGAGGTGGCCGCCACCCTGGCCATGGCCCGCCTGATGGTGACGAGCAGACGCAGCTCCCTACCGGTGCCGCCCAGGCGCCTCGTGGCGGTGTTCCAACCCCATCGCTACAGCCGCACGGCCCAGTTTCTGGAAGGCTTCGCCGCGGCCCTCGCCGAGGCCGATTCCGTGCTGATCGCCCCCCTCTACGCCGCCGGTGAAGCCCCGATCCCCGGCATCAGCAGCGCCGCCATGGCCGCCGCCGTGCGCGAACGGGCCCCGCAGCTGCCGGTGCAGGTGGCCAGCAGCCTGGAGGAGCTGGCGGCCCAGGTGGCCAGCACCAGCCGCGAGGGCGACCTGGTGCTGGCGATGGGGGCGGGCGATGTCAACAGCCTCTGGGATCGCCTTGGCCAACGGCGCCCAGGTGCGGACAGCAGCACGGCGCCCGCGGGCACCGCCCTGGCGGCCTGAACGCGATGGTTGCGGCCCCCAGCTGCCCTCCGTCCCTGCGCCAGGCGGTGGCGCTGCACCCCTTCACCACCTGGAAAGTGGGGGGACCGGCCGAATGGTTCGCCGAACCCGGAAGCCAGGAGGAGCTGATCGCTCTGGCGGCCTGGGCCCAGAGCCAGGGCCTGGCCCTGCGCTGCATCGGCGCCGGCTCCAACCTGCTGATCGCCGACGCCGGGCTACCGGGCCTCACCCTGTGCAACCGACGCCTGCAGGGCAGCCGGCTAGAGGCCAGCAGCGGCCTGGTGGAGGCGGCGGCCGGCGAGCCGATCCCCACCCTGGCGCGCAAGGCGGCCCGCCTGGGTCTCAGCGGGCTGGAGTGGGCCGTGGGCATCCCCGGCACCGTGGGGGGGGCTGTGGTGATGAATGCCGGAGCCCAGGGCGGCTGCACCGCCGACTGGCTGCAGTCGGTGCAGGTGCTGGATCCCGCCCGGCCCGAAACGCCTTTCGAGCTACGGGCCGACGAGCTCGGGTTCGCCTACCGCCACAGCCGGCTCCAAGCCGAATCCTGGATCGTGCTGTCGGCCTGCTTCCGACTGGAGCCCGGCCACGATCCCGCGGCGATCACGGCGCACACCAGCGCCAACCTGCACAGCCGCACCAGCACCCAGCCCTACCAGCAACCCAGCTGCGGCAGTGTGTTTCGCAATCCAGAACCCCACAAAGCCGGACGCCTCATCGAGGAGCTGGGGCTCAAGGGGCTGCAGATCGGCGAGGCCCAGGTGTCCCCGATCCACGCCAATTTCATCGTCAACACGGGTCAGGCCAGCGCAGCCGACATCGATGCTCTGATTCTGGACGTGCAACGCCGGGTGATGGCCAGCCATGGCATTGCCCTGCACCCAGAGGTGAAACGGCTGGGCTTCCAGCCAGCCCCCTAGCCGACCTTTAGCCTGCACCCAACGACTTTCAGGGCATGGCTGGCTTCGGACTCCCCAACTTCGGTCAGCTCACCGAGGCCTTCAAAAAGGCCCAGGAACTCCAGCAGAACGCCCAGAAGCTCCAGGAGGAGCTCGATGGCATGGAGCTGGAGGGCCGCAGCGCCGACGGCCGGGCGAGCGTCTGGCTCTCCGGCAACCAACAGCCCCTGCGGGTGCAGCTGGCGCCGGAGCTGGTGGCCGAAGGGGCTGCGGCCAGCGAAGCCGCCGTGTTTGAAGCCCTCAAAGCGGCCTACGAGCTCTCCACCGGCACCATGAAGGGCCGGATGGAGGAGCTCACCGGCGGTCTCAATCTCAATCTGCCGGGTCTGGGGGGCTGAGCTCCCCCGTGGTGCCTGCAGCATCTTCAGCAGCGCCCGATTCCCCGTCGAGCATCTGCTGGCGCTGCCGGCGCCGGGAGGGCTGGCGCAAGCCGGGAGCCAGACGGGGCTCCAATCCCTGGCCGCGGCGGCGCAGGCCAGGCTCCCCAGAGCGACCCTGACTGCGGCTGGCCCGCTCGCCCTCCAGCACCAGATCGGCCAGGCATTGGCCGTAGAGCCCGTGGCGCTCCCAGTCGCCTCCCACGGCACAGCCCGGATCACCCTGGTGCAGGCAGTTGCTGAACCGACAGGACGCCGAACGGAGCCGCTGCCGGATCTCGGGGAACAGAGCCCCCAAAGCGGTGGGATCGGCCGGCAGACGCGGACGGTTGAAGCCGGGTGTATCGGCCAAAAGCGCCCCGGGCGCCAGGGGGAAGAGCTCCACATGGCGGGTGGTGTGGCGCCCCCGCTGCAGCCGCCCCGACACGGCCGCCACCCGCAGACCCAGCTCCGGGCAGAGCCCGTTGAGCACACTGCTCTTGCCCACTCCGGAGGGGCCACACAGCACAGCAATGCCCGGCTGGGTCAGCCGCTGCTGCAACCGCTCCAGGCCCTGGCCGGTGCAGGTGGACACCGCCAGGGCCTCATAACCCCAGGCTCCAGCCCGTTGGCACCAGTCGTCGGCCACCGCCGCGGGCACCAGATCGGCCTTGGAGAACACCAACAACACCGGCCGGCCCGTGGCCTCGGCGGTGAGCAGGAAGCGGGTGAGCTGAAGGGGGTCGAGCTCGGGCTCAGCCAGGGCCACCACCACCACCACCCGGGCCACGTTGGCCACCGCCGGCCGCTCCAGCAGGCCGTCGCGGGACTCCAGGGCCGCCACAGCCCCACGTCCCGCCGGCCAGTCGATCCCGTCAACCCAAACGCGATCGCCAACGGCGATGGTCTGACCGCTCTTGCCCAGCCGGGTGCGCCGGGTGCACAACAACCGGCTCAGGCCGGTCGGGCCCTCCTGATCCAGCTCGACCCAGCAGTAGTTGGCCAGCAGGGCCACCACCTGCCCGGGTTGGGTCTGCCCGGGTTCAGCCCCCATGGCGCCGGATCAACAGCCGCACCGCCCCGTCCTGGTCCGGATGGGGCTTGCAGCCCACCTCGTGGCCGGCAGTCTCCAGGCCCTGGGTGACCAGCTGCTGGGGCTCGCCGGCATCGAGATCCACCTGGAGCAACCCGCCGGGTGGAACCTGCTCCAGGGCGAGCTTGGTGCGGATGAAGTTGAGCGGGCAGGGCGTGCCGCGGAGGTCGAGCCGGGCCGCCGGTTCGTCGTCAGCGCACCCCACCGTCAACCGAACAGCCCTCCGAACAGGCCGCTCTTGTGGGGGTGCTTGTGTCCCTTGCTGGTGTGGTGCCCGGCCAGCTGCTCCAGCAACTGCCTCTCCTCGCTGTTGAGCTTGGTGGGCAGCTGCACCTTCACGCTCACCAGATGGTTACCGCGGGCCACGGGATTGCCCAGCTTGGGCACCCCCTTGCCCTGCAGGGTGAGCACGGTTCCGGGCTGCGTACCAGCCGGAACCTCCAGCTGCTCCTGGCCGTCGACCGTGGTCACCTCAATGGTGTCGCCCAGGATGGCCTGGAGGTAATTGAGGGTGACCTCGGAGTGGATGTGGATGCCATCGCGGCGCAGGCCGGAGGCGGACTGCACACTCAGAAAGACATAGAGATCCCCCGCCGGGCCACCCCGTTGACCGGCATTGCCTTCGTTGGCAACCCGCAGCCGCGTGCCGGAATCGACGCCGGCGGGGATATTGATCCGCAGCTTCTTGCGCACCTGCTGGAGCCCCTGGCCGCCACAGGCGCTGCAGGGGTCAGCGATCACCTGACCGGAGCCTTCGCAGGTGGGACAGGCCGCCACCTGGGTGAAGCTGCCGAAGGGGGTGCGCGTAGCGCGCCGCACCTGACCGGCTCCGCCGCAGGTGCCGCAGGTGGTGGGGCCGCTGCCGGCCTTGGCACCGGAGCCCTGGCAGGTGGAACAGGTTTCGAGATGGCGGATCTGCACCTCCTTCTCGATGCCGAACACGGCCTCCTGGAAGCTGATGCTCAGATCGAGACGCAGGTCGTCGCCCTGCCGGGGGCCCCGGCGCCGGGATCCTGCCGCCCCAGGGGCGGCGCCACCGAATCCGCTGAAAAAGGTTTCGAACAAATCCGCGAACCCGCCCATGTCGCCCATGTCGGGCATGCCACCGCCACCGCCCAGGCCCGCCTCACCAAACTGGTCGTAACGGGCGCGGGTCTGGGGATCGCTGAGCACCTCGTAGGCACGGCCGATCTCCTTGAATTTGTCCTCAGCACCCGGATCCTTGTTGACGTCAGGGTGGTACTGACGCGCCAGACGCCGGTAAGCCCGCTTCAGGGTGTCGGGATCGGTATCGCGGGCGACGCCCAGCAGGTCGTAGTAGTCGGCCATCAGCCGCCTTGCTCCTCAGCCGGGCCGTTCTCCGACACGGAAGACCCACCAGCCTCGGACGGGCCTGGGCCCATCGACACCTTGACCAAGGCATGCCGCAGCACCCGTCCATTGAGGTGGTAGCCGCGCTGGAGTTCCTCGATCACCACGTCTTCTGGATGGGCGTCGCTCGGTTCCCGGAGCACCGCTTCGTGCAGGGTGGGGTCGAAGGGCTCACCCTCCACCCGCATCGGTGAGACACCCAGCTGCTTGAACACGTCCACCAGCTGCTTGTACAGCCCCTGGTAGCTGCGGTGCAGGGACTGGGCCTCTTCGTGCTGTGGATTGAGCTGCTGTCGCGCCCGATCGAAGTTGTCGACGACCGGCAGAATCTCACCCAGGGTTGAGCAGGTGATCTGCAACCGCAGGTCCTCACTGTCGCGGCTCTGGCGCTTGCGGAAGTTGTCAAAGTCGGCCGCCAACCGCATGTACTGGCCATTCAGGGCCTCATGCTCGGCCTTGAGCGTGGCCAGCTGGGCCTCGAGCTGGGCTCCCCGGTCCGAACCGGAGGCATCAATCCCATCGGTCTGATCAGCGGCCACGGCCTGTTCGGGGGCGCTCCCCGGACTGGTCGACGTCTCGATGGAATCGTCGGGATGGGAGGCCTCAGCTCCCGGATTGCTATCACCGCTCATCGAGGTGTCCCCGCTCATGGCTGACATGGTCAGACTTTGTTTCTAGACATGTTGAAGCTCAGGGCGCACCTCCCACAAGCGGCGGAAGCCCGCACCTCCGGATGCCATGACCCTCACCCCCTCGCGTCCTGTTCCTGAAGCCGTCAGTGAGGAGCAGCAACGCCTGGAGGTGGAACTGCTGATGGGCGAACCGGTTCTGCAGGCGATCGAGCTGGAGGCAGCGGGGCAAGGCCTGCTTCTGGCCGGCAAGGGACTCAGCCCCGATCGCTGGCGCGAGCTGGGAGCCCTGCCCCTCCAGGAGCGCGATGGCGTGCTGATTGTGGCTGTGCCCAGCCACTGGGCGCCTCACCAGCGCCAGGATCTGCGCGAACAATTGCAACGGGCGGGGTTCAGCGCCGATCTCAGACTGGCGCTGGCCACCAACCTGACCGCAGTTCTCAGCGCACAACCACCTGCCCGATCCGCTTCGGCGGCTCAGAGCCCTGAATCCGTTCAGTACCGGCCCGGCCGGGCCACCGCCACCACCCGATCACTCACCGAGGATCTGGATATTCCCAGTGGCGCTGGCGGAGAACTCCAGGAGGTCACCGATGTCGAAGACCTCGAGATCAACGAAACGGCTGCCAGCGCCAATGCCTCCCCCATCGTCAGCCTGGTGGATCGGATCCTGATCGAGGCGCTGACCTCTGGAGCCAGTGATATTCACGTGGAGCCCCAGGACAACACCCTGGAAATCCGCTTCCGCCTCGACGGGGTGTTGCAGAAGCAATTTGAAGATCTGCCGAAGAGCCTGACGCCGGCGTTGACATCACGGATCAAGATCATGGCTGACCTGGACATCGCCGAACGGCGGCTACCCCAGGACGGCCGCATCCGACGGATGTTCCGAGGCAGGAAGATGGACTTCCGCGTCAGCACGCTGCCCAGCCGCAACGGCGAGAAAATCTGCATGCGGCTGCTCGACAGCGGCGCCACCCAACTGGGCCTGGATACCCTGATCACCGATGCAGAAGCCCGAAAAACCCTGAGGGAATTGGGTTCCAAGCCTTACGGCATGATTTTGGTGACGGGTCCGACCGGGTCGGGCAAATCGACCACGCTGTATGGCCTGCTGGCGGAACGCAACGATCCTGGCATCAACATCTCCACCGTTGAAGACCCGATCGAATACACCCTCCACGGCATCACCCAAACCCAGGTCAACCGCGAAAAGGGGCTCGACTTCAGCACAGCTCTACGTGCCTTCATGCGTCAAGACCCTGACGTGCTCTTGGTGGGAGAAACCCGCGATCTCGAGACGGCGAAAACAGCCATTGAAGCCGCACTGACCGGCCACCTGGTGATGACCACCCTGCACTGCAACGACACGGCCAGTGCCATCGCCAGACTTGACGAGATGGGCGTGGAACCCTTCGTGGTGAGCGCCTCGCTGCTGGGCATCGTCTCCCAGCGTCTGGTGCGACGTGTGTGCCCCGATTGCCGCCTGCTTTACAAACCCACTCATGAAGAGCTTGGCCGTTTTGGCCTGTTGAGCAGCCACGAAACAAATGTTACCTTCTTCCGGGCGAATACCCAGCACCACAACCAGGAAGGGTGCTGCGCAACCTGCAATGGTTCTGGTTACAAGGGCCGGGTTGGTGTCTACGAAGTCCTACGCATCAACGATACGCTCGCTGCGGCTGTTGCCAAACGGGAGACCACAGATGTGATCCGCCGAATAGCCCTTGAAGGTGGCATGAAAACCCTTTTAGGCTATGGACTTCAATTGGTCCGGGAAGGCCTCACAACTCTGGCGGAAGTCGAGCGCATGCTGTTAACCGACTCGGGGCTTGAATCAGAACGCCGGTCGCGCTCTCTGAGCACTCTCACCTGCAGCTGCTGCGGTGCCGGACTACAGGACGAGTGGCTTGAATGTCCCTACTGTCTGACCAGCCGCTGAACGTTTCATGGCCGTGATCATCGAAGACCTGATGAGCCAGCTGGTGAGAGACGGTGGCAGTGATCTCCACATCAGCGCGGGGCTACCGCCCTACGGGCGTTTCAATGGTCAACTCAGGCCCCTGCAGGATGAGCCACTATCCGAAGAAGATTGCAACAAGCTGATCTTCTCGATGCTCAACAATTCCCAACGCAAACAACTCGAACAGACCTGGGAACTGGACTGTGCCTACGGGCTGAAAGGAGTCGCTCGATTCCGCGTCAATGTGTATCGACAACGTGGGACCTACGCCGCTTGCCTGCGAGCTCTTGGCAACAGCATACCCAGCTTGAAAAGCCTCGGACTGCCTCCAATTGTTGAGGAAATGAGTCTCATGCCCAAGGGTCTGATCCTGGTCACCGGACCCACCGGCTCAGGCAAAACAACGACGCTGGCCGCCATGCTGGAGCACATTAACCAGACACGAACTGAGCATATTCTCACCATTGAAGACCCGATCGAATTTGCCTATAAACCTGTCAAAAGTGTGATCCATCAGCGGCAACTGAATGACGACACCCGTAGCTTTGCCAACGCCCTGAAAGCAGCCCTGCGGGAAGATCCTGATGTGATCCTGGTGGGAGAACTACGCGACCTGGAAACCATACAGTTGGCGATCACAGCGGCAGAAACCGGTCACCTGGTGTTCGGCACCCTGCACACCAGTTCCGCAGCCCAGACGGTGGACCGCATGGTGGACGTCTTCCCCCCCAGCCAGCAGACCCAGATTCGCGTACAACTGAGCAGCAGCCTCGTGGCCGTGTTCGCCCAGACCCTCTGCAAACGCCACAACCCAAGCCCTGGGCAATTTGGGCGGGTGATGGCCCAGGAAATCATGATCAACACACCGGCCACCGCCAACCTGATTCGGGAGGGCAAAACGGCTCAGCTCTACTCACAGATTCAAACCGGTGGCCAGCTCTCCATGCAAACCCTGGAAAAAGCACTGGGGGATCTGGTGCTAACCAATCAGGTGACCATGGATGAAGCCCTGCTGAAAACCTCCCGACCCGAGGAACTCAAACGCCTCGTGACGCAACTGAGCCGATCTGCGGCCACCCCCTGAGCCATGGCCACCTTCGTCGCCACCTACATCAATCCCCAGGGCAAGTCTGCGCTGATCGACATTGAGGCGCCCAATCCAGTTCAAGCCAAGCGCAGCCTGCGTCTGCGGGGCATTCGAGCCACCGAAATCAAAGTCAAACCAACTGCAACAGCCACAAGCTCGAGTGCGGCAACCCAACTGAGCGACAAGCTGAAGTTCTCCAATCTGAACGAAATACTGGAGGCCAAGCCGGGAATCAAGGAGAAAGCAGTTTTTGCCAGCAAGATGGCCGCCCTCGTCAATGCGGGAGTACCGATTGTTCGCAGCATCGACCTGATGGCTTCCCAGCAGAAGATGCCACTGTTCAAGCGTGCCCTGCAGTCGGTCAGCCTGGAAGTGAATCAGGGAATGTCCTTGGGTGAAGCGCTGCGCCGCTGGCCCAAGGTGTTCGACAAGCTGAGCATCGCCATGGTGGAAGCCGGGGAAGCGGGCGGCGTCCTCGATGAATCCCTGAGAAGGCTGGCCAAGCTGCTGGAAGACAACGCCAAATTGCAGAACCAGATCAAAGGCGCCCTGGGCTATCCGGTGGCAGTGCTTGTCATCGCTGTTGCCGTTTTTCTAGGAATGACTATTTTCCTTATTCCAACTTTTGCTGAAATTTTTGATAGCTTAGGTGCCGATCTCCCTTGGTTCACCCAAATGATGGTCGATCTCAGCAGCCTGCTGCGATCAACATTTTCGCTCTACCTGGTGCTAGGACTGATTGTTTTTGTCTATCTCTTCAGCAAATTCTATGCCACCCCGATCGGCCGTCGCCGGGTTGATGCTCTGATTCTCAAAATTCCCCTGTTTGGCGAACTGATTCAAAAAACAGCCACAGCTCAATTCTGCCGAACCTTCAGCTCCCTGACCCGGGCTGGTGTGCCGATTTTAATGTCGCTTGACATCGTGCGGGAGATCACCAATAACTCCATCATTTCAGACGCGATCAGCAACAGTCGCGAAGATGTTCTCCAAGGCATCCCCTTAAGCGTGGCCCTCGGACGCAAGAATGTCTTTCCTGATATGTCAATCAGCATGCTCTCAATTGGCGAAGAAACTGGCGAAATGGACGCCATGCTCTCCAAAGTTGCCGACTTCTACGAAGACGAAGTTGCAGCAATCGTCAAGGCTCTCACATCCATGCTAGAGCCGGCCATGATCGTCTTAGTGGGTGGAATCGTTGGCTCAATTCTTCTGGCCATGTATATGCCTATGTTTGCTGTTTTTGAAAATATAAAATAACCCTGAGGTGGGCTATTCAGTCGCCAGAGCCTGGCCGGCCAGCCAGCCACTGCTCCAGCAGTGCTGAAAGTTGAATCCCCCGGTCACGCCATCCACATCCAGGAGTTCACCCACCAGGTAGAGGCCAGGCTGCTGGCGGCTCTCCATCGTCGCAAGATTCACCTCGCCCAGGGGAATCCCTCCAGCCGTCACGAATTCCTCGCCGAAGGGACCCCGCCCGGTGACGGCCACCCGGGTGTCGCGCAACGCCGTGACGAGCAGCTGCTGGTGCCGCTTGGCCAGATCAGCCCAGCGCTGCTGGGGATCAAGGCCATGGCGCTGCAGCAGAGCAAGCCAGAGCCGCCGGCTGAGGGCGGGCCAGGGCCGCCAGTTGGCCAGCTGCCGCTTCGCCTGGACACGCTTCGCCTCGGCAAAGAGCGCGTCGAGATCCAGCTGGGACCGGCCGCCGCTCCAGTCGAGCCGCAACTCCCCCCGATAACCGGCGGCCTTCAGAGCCCGCGCAGCGAAGGCGGTGAGACGCAGGGTGGCAGGACCGGACAACCCCCAGTGGGTGATCAACACCGTGCCGCGCTGTCGGAAGCGCTGGTCGGCGCCGCCGCCGCCAGCTTCAGGATCCGCTGGAAGCTGCAGAGCCAGCTCAACGGGATCCATCACCACCCCCGCCAGTTCCAGCAGGGGATCACCCGCCAGGGCGAGCGTGAACAGGGATGGCACCGGCGGCACCAGCCCATGGCCGAAGGCGGCGGCAAGCTGGCGGCCACTGGGGTGACTCCCCGTGGCCAAGACCAACCGATCGGCGCCCATCAGCCGGCGCTCGCTGGCGCCCCCACTGCCAGGGGTGCTGCAACGCAGCCGCAGATCAAAACCGCCGTCAGCCCGGAGGCTGGCCTGCTGCAGAGTCACCCCGGTATGCAGCTGAACACCGACCTGGACGGCGGCCCGGCGCAGGGTACCCGCCACCGACTCAGAACGGTTGGAGCGGGGAAAGAGGCGGCCATCGGCCTCCTCCACCAGCTCCAGGCCGTGCGCATCGAACCAGGCCACCGCATCGCCACTGGCGAAGCGGGAGAAGGGACCCCGCAGGGCCTGGGCGCCGCGGGGATAGTGCCCCACCAGCGCCCGTGGATCCCAGCAGGCATGGGTGACATTGCAGCGCCCGCCGCCACTGATCAACACCTTGTGCAACGGCTCGGGAGTGGCCTCCAACAAGGCGATGTCACGGACACCCGCCTCAGCGGCAGCGATGGCCGCCATGAATCCGGCGGCGCCACCGCCGGCCACGACCACGGCGGCATGGCTCGGGAGCGTCACGGAACAACCGGGCAGGGGACACGGGTGGGCAGCATGGGGTGATGGGCCAGACCGATCCAGCCAGTTCTCGCTTCAGTGTGGCTCCGATGATGGACTACACGGATCGACACTTCCGGGTGTTGATGCGCCAGATCACCCGGCGCAGCCTGCTCTACACCGAGATGGTGGTGGCCCAGGCCCTGCACCACGCCCGCCTGGAGCCCGGAGCCAGCGCGCCGGGGGGACGGCTGGAGCGTCTGCTGGGCTTCGATCCCATCGAGAAGCCCCTGGCCCTGCAGGTGGGAGGGGACGATCCGCTGTTGCTGGCGGAGGCCGCCCTGCTGGCGGCCGACTGGGGCTACGACGAAATCAACCTCAACGTGGGCTGCCCCAGCGAAAAAGTCCAGAAGGGCCGCTTCGGAGCCTGCCTGATGGCCGAACCCGACCAGGTGGCACGCTGCGTGGCCGCCATGGCCGCCGCCAGCCCGCTGCCGGTGACGGTGAAACACCGGATCGGCATCGACGACCGCGACTCCTACGCCGAGCTGCTGGCCTTCGTGGATGCCGTGGCCGCCGCGGGAGCCCAGCGCTTTGCGGTGCACGCGCGCAAGGCCTGGCTGGAGGGGCTGGATCCCAAGCAGAACCGCACGATTCCGCCGCTGCGCTACGACGTCGTGCACCAACTCAAACGGGATCGGGCCAGGCTCCGCATCGAGCTCAACGGAGGCCTGGAGAGCCTGGAAAGCTGCCTGGAGCACCTGGAGCAGCTGGATGGGGCCATGGTGGGCCGGGCCGCCTATGCCCATCCGCTGCAGTGGGCCGAGGTGGACCAGCGGGTGTTCGACGACACCAGCCAGCCTCCAGCCAGCGCCTCGCATGTGGTGCGGGGACTGATTCCCTACGCCGAACAGTGGCGAAACCGGGGCGAACGGCTCTGGCCGATCGCGCGCCACCTGGTGCACGTGGTGGAAGGGGTGAGCGGAGCCCGGCGCTGGCGCCAGCAGCTGACTCAGGCCGCCGGAGACCGGCAGGCCGGTCCGGAGGTGCTGGAGGCCGGCGCTCGGGCCCTGGAGGAACGGGGGTATTAACCCCCTGAGTTTCGCTCTGACCCTGATTCCGACCTAGCCCTCGGCGCCGCCGTAGTAGTCGCCGCCGCTGTCACCACCGCCACTGCGGCGCCGACGGGTGCGGCCGGCATCAAAGCTGTCGCCCGGCGCAGCATTGCCGGCGCCGTAGCTGCGGTCTTCCCAACCGCGAGCACCTGAGCCCCGATCTCCGCCACCGCCGCCATCACCACGGTTGTAGCCCCCGCCGCCGCCATAACCACCACCAGCTCCATAACCGCCGCCACCGCCGTAGCCGCCACGACGCTGACCACCACCACCACCGCCGCCGCCAGCTCCCCGAGGCTCCGCCTTGTTGATGCGGAGGGGGCGGCCCATCAACTCGGCGCCTTGCAAGGCGTCGATGGCCTTGGTTTCCGCGGTGTCATCTGACATTTCCACAAACGCGAACCCGCGCTTGCGGCCGGTATCGCGTTCGAGGGGTAGCGAACAGTTGACCACTTCACCGAAGGGTGCAAACAATTCCGCTACGTCGTCCTGCTCAGCGCGGAAGGGAAGGTTGCCGACAAAGATGCTCACGAACCAGAGATCGACCGCAGGGCCGAAGCATGTGGGCCATTGGGCCGCTAACCAATCCAGCCTAAGACCCCCGACCCGACCCGACCCCTCTCAGGGGGCAACTCGGATCCGGATTCGCTGCAACTGCTGCTGAACCTGGTCGAAACCGGTGCCCCCCTCGCTGCGGCGGGCCGCCACCACCTGCTGGGGGGTGATCGCTGCGTAAATGTCGGCTTCAAAACCAGGATGGAGCTGCTGCCAGCGCTCCAGCGGCAGGTCCCGCAGCAAAATCCCCTCCGCCAGACATCCCTTCACCAGGCCGCCAACCAGCTGATAGGCCTCGCGGAAGGGAACACCCTTCGCCACCAGGTAGTCGGCCACATCCGTGGCATTGGAGAAATCCGCCGCTACCGCCGCCTCCAGCCGCTGGGGCCGAAACTCCAGGCCCTCCTCAAACAGGATCGCCATGGCCTCCAGGCAATCGAGGCAGGTGCGCACCCCATCGAACAGGGCTTCCTTGTCCTCCTGGAAGTCCTTGTTGTAGGCGAGGGGCAGGCCCTTGATCATGGTCAGCAGCCCCATCAGGTGACCGAACACCCGGCCGCTCTTGCCCCGTACCAGCTCAGGCACGTCGGGATTCTTTTTCTGGGGCATCAGGCTGCTGCCGGTGGCGCAGCGGTCGGTGAGGCCCACGAAGCCGAACTCCTCGGAAGCCCAGAGAATCACCTCCTCACTGAGGCGGCTGAGGTGCACCAGCACCAGGCTGGCGGCCGCCATGAACTCCACCGCAAAATCCCGGTCGCTGACCGCATCGAGGCTGTTGGCGTAGATCGTGTCGAAGCCCAGCTCCTCGGCCGTCTGGCGTCGATCGATCGGCACCGGCGTGCCAGCCAGGGCCGCCGCCCCCAGCGGGCAGATGTTGACCCGACGGCGCACATCGGCGAGCCGGGAGCGGTCACGTTCGGCCATCTCGATGTAGGCCAGCAGGTGGTGGGCCAGGCCCACCGGCTGGGCCCGCTGCAGGTGGGTGTAGCCCGGGATCAACACGGTGCTGTGGCGTTCGGCCTGGGCCAGCAGGGCCCGTTCAAAGCGCAGCAACGCCCCATCAATCGCCTCGATCTGGCCCCGCAACCACAGACGTAGATCGGTGCCCACCTGGTCGTTGCGGGAGCGGCCGGTGTGCAGTTTTTTTCCAAGCGGGCCCAGCAGTTCGATCAGGCGCCGCTCCACGGCGAAATGGACGTCTTCAGCCTCCAGCCCCGGGCGGAATTCGCCGCGGGCTGCCTCAGCCCTCACGGTCTCCAATCCCTCGATCAACTGGGCCGCCTCCTCTTCACGGATCACGCCACAGCGACCCAGCATGCGGGCGTGGGCGATTGAACCGTCGAGGTCCTGCTGCAACAGAGTGATGTCAAAGCCGATCGAGGCGTTGAAGCGCTCAATGGCCGGATGCAGGCCCTGCTCGAAACGCTGGCTCCAGGTGGAGGCGGTGGAATCAACAGCCATTCGGGGCTTGATGCAGGCGCTGGGCAGAAGCTCAGCTTGGCAGGGAGGGCAACATCACCTCCTCCCGGACCTTGAGCACCACCATCGAGGCGTCGTCATCGAGCTGCCGATCGGCCCCCACAAAACGATCAAGCCGGGCGAACAGCTGATCGAGAATGCCCTGGGCGCCGCTGCCCGCGCGACAGGCCGCCTGCAGATTCCGCACCAGGCGCTCCTCATCAAAGCGGTCGCCGCTGAAGCCTGTGGCTTCCGTCACGCCATCGGTGTAGTAGAGGAGCACATCGCCAGGATCGAGCACGGTCTGCTCAAGGCCGTAATCGGCTTCGCTCTGTAAACCGATCAACAGCCCCGGGGCATCGAGGCGCTCCACCTGGTTGCGCTGGCGACGCCAGATCAAGGGCGGATTGTGGGCCGCATTGGCAAAGCGCAGCAACCTGGTTCGCGGGTCGTAGTCGGAATAGAACAGGGTCACAAACCGGTGCGAGTGGGCCAGGTCCTCCTGGGCGAGCTGGTTGAGGTCGTGGAGGATCCGCTCGGGGGAGTGGCCGCTGAGCACCTCGGCTCGCAACATGCCGCGCAGCAGGGTCATCAGCAGGCTGGCCGGCACCCCCTTACCCATCACATCCCCCATCACCAGGGCCCAGCGGGCCTGCTCGCGGCGGCGGCCCAGCAGCTGGGGGCGGGTGGGGATGAAGTCGTAGTAATCACCCCCCACCTGGAAGGCAGGGCGACAGCGGGCCGCCAGCTCCACACCGTCGATCAGCGGACAGCGATCGGGCAGGAGCTGGGCCTGGATCTCGGCTCCGATGCTGAGCTGACGATCCAACCTCTCGTGGCGCCGCATGGTTTGCAGCAGCGCCTCGTTTTCCAGGGCCACTGCGGTGAGATCAGCCACCAGCTGCAGGTGGCGGCGGTGCACCTCGCTCCAGGCAAACCCCCTGCGGCCGCTGAAGACATACAAACGACCCCGCTGCAGACTGCGGGACACCACCGACGTGGCAAACACCTGCCCTTCCCCCAGCAGCCGGCCGATGCGCTGGTCGAGCAGGGCCACCACCGCCGCATCGCCGCTGAGGGCCGTCAGCTCGTCATCGCCGAGGGCCGCCAATTGACGCACCAGCTCAGCGCAGCGCTCCACCGGGGTGGCCTGCAGTTGCTCCCGCCAGAGGCGCCCGTCCTCGTGAAACACCACCAGCACGGCGCCTTCGGCCTCCACCAGGCGGGTCGCCACCACGGGCACCAGCTCAAGAAACCGACCCAGGTTGGTGAAACTGCGCAGGGCGAAGGCCAACGAAGCGAGCAGCTCCTGGGTGCGCCGCTGCTCCCGGTTGAGGCTGTCGAGCAACTGACGCAGCGACGCTGCGGCCGACAGCACGGGCCCTGCTGCAGACGGGGTCTGCTGGAGCGGATGAGGGGGCGGCTTGTCGCTCACCGATTGCGCACGGGGCGGCCGCGGCGAGCTCGCAAGATAGCTCTCGCAGCCGGCCCTGCCCGAGCGGCTTAACGGGCCAACAGGGCCTCCACAAATTCAAAGCTGTTGAAGGGCCGCAGATCGCGGATGCCTTCGCCCGCGCCGATGAAGCGGATCGGCAAGCCCGCCTCGGAAGCCACCGCGAGAGCCACCCCACCACGGGCACTGCCATCGAGCTTGGTGAGCACCACGCCAGTGAGCCCGGCTGCTTTGGCAAAGGCCATGGCCTGGCGCAGGCCGTTCTGACCCTGGCTGGCATCGAGCACCAGCAGCGACTCCACCACCGCCTCCGGCGCCAACTTGTCGACGATGCGACGCACCTTGCTGAGCTCCTCCATCAGGTTGTGTTTGGTCTGCAGGCGGCCGGCCGTATCCACCAGCACCAGCTCGGTGCCCTTGGACTGGGCGGCGCCGATGGCGTCGTACACGACGGCGGCCGGATCGGCGTTGGCGCTGGGATTGGCAATCACCGGCACGTTGCTGCGCTCACCCCACACCTGCACCTGCTGCACCGCCGCGGCCCGGAAGGTATCGGCGGCGGCGATCAGGCAGCTGTAGCCACTGCGCACCGCCAGGTTGGCCAACTTGCCGAGGGTGGTGGTCTTACCGACGCCGTTGACCCCCACCATCAGCCACACGTTGAGGCGGCCGCGCTCGGGGGCCAGCAGTGGGGAACCGCTGGCCCGGGTCGGGGCATCAAGCAGGTCCTGGAGCTGTTCCTTGAGGAAGCGCAGCCCTTCGGCCGGATCGACCACCTCCTCGTTCATCCGTTTCCGCAGGGCATCCAGCACCTGGTCGGTGGCCTGAACACCCACATCGGCCCGCAACAAGGTGGTTTCCAGGTCATCCACCACCTCCGGGGTGAGCGGATCGTCACCGAGGGTGTCGAGCAGCTGGGTGACGAAGCCCTGGCGGGTTTTCTCCAGGCCCTGGCGCAAACGCCCCAACCAGTCGATCTCCTCGAGCGACACCTGATCGACCCGCTTGCCCTGAGCCGCGAGCACCTCCGCCGACCAGGTGAAGGTGGTGTCGAAATCGCCCAGGCTGGGCTCGGCTGAATCCGGCGGAGCAGCAGCAGAAACCGGGGTCTCGGAAACAGCAGGGGCCGCCGCGGTGATGGCCTGCTGACGCTCAGCCCGCTGGGCAGCGGCCTGCTCCAGCAGCGACAACCTAGCAGCCGGTGCAGGAGTGGAAGCGGGCGACGACTCAGCAGAGGCAGGCGAAGCGAAGCCCTGTGCCGGATCCTGTACAGGCTGTACAGGATCCGGAAGGGAGCTGAGCGGGGGCTCAGCCTGGAGATCCATCGGGGAACCGGTCTGAAGATCGGCCGTGAGAATCGGCGCAGACGGTGCAGGCTCCTGCTGGGATTGCGGCTTCTGCTCCTCCTGCTGGGCCTGTTTCTGGGCTTCCTGCTGGGCCTTCAGGCGGGCGTAGGCCTGCCGGGCCCACTCCAGGGCATCCTGGTTGGGATCGCTTTGGGGGGGATCGCCCGAGTCGCTGCCGGGCTGGGCAGCGGCGGGGGCTGACGCCGAAGCCGGTGGGGCCGCCTCTTCCGGAGCAACCAGAGGCTCCGGGGCCTGGCTGGGCGGAATCCCGTCGTCGGCTGCAGCAGACCCGGTGCGATTAAACCAGTCGAAAACCATGGCGCCCTCAGGCCTCCGCCGCTGGCCGGGGGGCCGTGAAGCGCCGCAGCACACCGTTGATCATGCGGCGGCCCTGCTCGTCGCTGTAGCGGTTGGCCAGCTCCACGGCCTCGTTGCAGGCCACGGCGGCGGGAGTGCGGAAACGGTCCAGATCAACAGCCGCAAGGCGCAGGATGTCGCGGTCGATGCGGGGAAGCCTGGTGAGACGCCAGCCCTCCATCACCCCGTCGAGAGAGGCATCGATGGACTCTCGATCGCGCAGCACAGCCTCCACCCGGGCGATAGCGCCGCCGCGCACCTCGTCCTGATCGGCCAGGAGCAGCAGCCGGGGCAACTCCAGACTGGCGGAGAGACGGTTGAGGGCCTGCTCCGCCGCCGCCAGGCCGGCATTGAGGTGCTGACGCACCCGCGGCAATTGCTGCTCACCCTGCTCCTGCAGCTCGCTGTCGAGCAGTTGCTGCTGTGCCGTCTGCAGGTCCTCGGCGGAGCGATCGAGGGCCTCGCGCACATGCTGGCTGAGCGTGGCGAGCACCTGCTGCAGCAGGCCCTCCATCGCGGTGGGCAGAACCGTCCTGGCGTCGGCGCGGTCACTGATCTGGCCGAGCATCAGCAGGGCCAGTTCGCGGGAGAGAGTGCGGCTCTGCATCAAAACAACGGGACCTCAGGAGAGTTGGGGGGTGCGCAGCTGGGCCAGCAGGCTGGAAAAGCTGCGATTGGGGGTGGAGCGCTCGTCAGGATTGACGATGCCAGCGGAAATGATGGTGCGGAAGGCATCCTCCACCGAGATGTCCAGGTCCTTGACCGACCGCTCCGGCACCACGGTGTACCAGCCGGTGGTGGGGTTGGGAGCCGTGGGAATGAACACGCTCAGCATCGGTTCCGTGAAACCGGCCTGGAGTGCCGTGCCGATCGCGCCGGTGACGAACCCGAGGGCAAACAGGCCCTCCCGCGGGTACTCCACGAGCACCACCCGGCGGAACTTGCTGGAATTGCCCTGCAGGAAGGTTTCCAGCAGCTGCTTGAGGGTCTTGTAGACCGAGCCGGCCAGGGGAATCCGCAGCAGGGTGCCCTCACCGAACTCAAGCAACCAACGGCCGACGATGTTGCGGGCCATCAGGCCGATCAGCAGGATGCCCAACAGGGGCACCAGCAGACCCACTCCGAGGTTGATCAGCTCCTGTAACAGCGGGTTGAGGGTGTTGAACGGGTTGAACTGCTTGGGAATCGAGGTGAGAAACGCCAGCACGAAGCGGCTCACCGTGGTCGCCAGCCAGATGGTGGTCGCCAGCGGAATGACCACCAGCAGCCCGGCGATCAGGTCGTTCTTGAGGTCGGCCTGAAGCCGGTCCCCGAGGGGTTGATCAGATCTGGGACTGGATTGAACCAACTGACAACCCGGACGCCCGGCCCACTAGTTACCTGTTGGCAACTTAGCCAGCCAGCCTCACAGCAGGGCCACCAGGGCCACCAGCACAAAGCCGATGGCCAGCACCACGGCGGTGCCGGTGCCGCCGTAGCGGCGCTGATTGACAGTGAGATCCCGGGCGCGCTGCTGCTGCTGGAGTTGGTCGTCGGCCTGCTTGAGCTGGCGCTCCATGAAGGCCCTGGCGGCCTGCTGCTTCTGCTCCGCCGTGGCGGTGGCAGGGATCTGGCCGGCCTGCTCACCCTGAGCGATCAGCTGTTCGATCACCTGAGGGTTGTCCATCTGGGAACGGGCCGCCGCCAGCTGGGCCTTGCGGGCCTCCAACTGCTGGTCGGCCTGGTCGGAGAGGGCGCGGTCGCCACTGATCGACACCGGCACCGCCAGGACCATGGCCAAGGCCAGCAGGATGCCGAGCACAGCCACAAGCGAGCGCAGGGGCGTGCGGCCGGCGGCGGGATGGTCGAGGCGGCTGCCGAACAGCATCAGCAGCAGACCCACCAACGCCATCGGCGACTGGGTCACCAACCGGTCCATCAGCAGCTGGCGGTAACCCTCCTCGCCCCAGTTCCAGGAGCCCAGCAGCACCAGCAACTGGAGCACCAGCAACACGACCAGGGTGAGGCCGAGCCAGCGCAGCAGATGGCCCAGGCGGCCGAAGGAGGCAGTGCTCACAGGAAGGGCTCGCGGCAGATTGAGAGAACGGCGCAACTGTACGGGCGATGACGCAGCACGCCCATCACGAAGTGGCACAGCAGTTGAAACAGCAGGCCCAGCAGCTGGGGTTTGACCCGGTGGGCCTCGCCGCCGTACCCGCCGGAGAGCGCCTGGGCCTGCGAACGGCGGCCCTCGAGCGCTGGCTGGCAGCCGGACATCAGGCGGACATGGCCTGGATGGCCGACCCACGCCGGCGTGCGGTGGAACAGCTGTTACCGGGGGTGCGCAGCCTGCTGGCGGTGGGTCTCAACTACTACGTGGCGGCCGAACGCGCCCCCGGGTCCCTGAAGGTGGCCCGCTACGGCTGGGGTCGCGACTACCACCGGGTGATCGATGGGCGGCTGCGCCGGCTGGGCCGCTGGCTGGAGCAGCAGGTGCCCGGGGTGCGCTGGCGGGCCTGCGTCGACAGCGCCCCATTGATGGACAAGGCCTGGGCCGAGGAGGCCGGCCTCGGCTGGATCGGCAAACACGGCAACCTCATCCACCGCCGCCGCGGCTCCTGGTTGCTGCTGGGCCACCTGCTCACCACCCTGGAGCTGCCGGCGGATACCCCCGCCACACCCCTCTGCGGCAGCTGCAGCCGCTGCCTGCCGGCCTGCCCCACCGGCGCCATCACGGAGCCCTTCGTGGTGGACAGCCGCCGCTGCATCGCCTTCCACACCATTGAGAATCGCGATGACGCCCTGCCCGAGCCGATCGCCAGCGCGCTGCAGGGCTGGGTGGCCGGCTGCGACATCTGTCAGGAGGTTTGTCCGTGGAATCAGCAGCCCCTGGACAGCAGCGACGATCCGGATCTACAGCCCCGACCCTGGCTGCTCGATCTGCAAGCCGACGAAGCCCAGACCTGGAGCGATGCCGACTGGGATGACCGGCTGCGCGCCTCGGCCCTGCGCCGCCTCAAACCCTGGATGTGGCGGCGCAACCTGCGGGCCAGCCAGGGTGGTTCTGCCTAGGCTGCAGGGATCTGTACCCATGAGATGGCATCGCGCCGATTGCGCATCGACCAGTGGCGCATCCAATGGCGCATTGGCCAGTGGCTCACTGGTTTCTCGACGCGTTTCCCAGCGACACGCATCTCGAAAGCTCACCGGTCGACAGCTGTTCTGGTTGGTGCCCTGGGATTGCTGCTGACGCCAGTTCTGCCCGCCCGGGCGCTGGTGCCCTACGTCTACGTGCCCCAACGCCAGGAGCTGGAAGGCGCGGGCCTGGGCATCGCCCAGGCGGCGACGCGGTTGCTGCGGCTGGGCCAGGCCAGCGATGCCGCCCGTCTGGCAGCCCTCACGGTGCAACTGCTGCCCGACGACCCCCGCGGCTGGGTGCTGCTGGCTGAAGCCCAGCTGCGCAGCAACCAACTGGAGAAGGCCGGAGTGTCGCTGGCCAAGGCCAAGCAACTGGATCCGCGCAACCCCGGCATCTGGTTTGCCGAGGGCTCCCTGGCCCTGCGGGCCGGCAAACCCGACGCAGCCATCGGCCTGCTGGAGCAGGGGCTGAAGCTCGACAAAGGCAATGCCGGCGCGTACTTCGACCTGGGCAACGCCCGCATCCTGCTGGGCCAGAGCGGACCGGCCCTGACGGCCTTCGAGCGGGCCTCGTCCCTGCGCAAGGATTTCTGGGAAGCCCTCAACAACCAGGGCCTGGTGCTGTTTGAACAGGGCAAAACCAAAGACGCCATCCGGCGCTGGCGACAGGTGCTGGCCATCAAACCGGATGCGGCAGAACCGACGCTGGCGCTGGCCGCCGGCCTGTTCGCCCAGGGAGCGTCGGAGCGCAGCGAAGCGCTGGAACTGGTCGGCAAAGCCCTCGACAGTGATCCCAACTACGTGCTCGAGAGCTACCAGAAGGAGCAACTCTGGGGGCCGAAACTGCGCAGCACCACCCAGGAGCTGCTGCAACAGGGCGATCTCAAACCCGTGGTGGATCGGGCCCTGGCCAATGCCAGCCCGGAAGGCGAGAGCAGCGAAGAGGAGTGAACGTCCCAGGCGGCAGCAGCCACCCTGGGCAGCATCTGTAGGCTGAGCCGCACCTTCCGACCCCAGACCACAACACCGGATGGCCGAGGAGCGCCCAGGGGAGCGGAACGGGCCGGGCAACGACCCGCGCATCCAGCCGATCGAGCTGCACCAGGAGATGCAGCGCTCCTACCTCGAATACGCCATGAGCGTGATCGTGGGACGGGCCCTACCGGATGTGCGCGACGGCCTCAAGCCCGTGCAGCGCCGCATCCTCTTCGCGATGCATGAGCTGGGCCTCACCCCGGATCGGCCCTACCGCAAGTGTGCCCGCGTGGTGGGCGACGTACTCGGCAAATACCACCCCCACGGCGACCAGGCGGTCTACGACGCCCTGGTGAGACAGGTGCAGACCTTCGCCAGCCGCCACCCGCTGCTCGACGGCCACGGCAACTTCGGCTCGGTCGACGACGACCCCCCGGCCGCGATGCGATACACCGAAACGCGGCTGGCACCGATCGCCAACGAAGGCCTGCTCGATGAGATCGGCGCCGACACCGTCGATTTCGCGGCCAACTTCGATGGCTCTCAACAGGAGCCCACGGTGCTGCCGGCTAAGGTGCCGTTTCTGATTCTCAACGGCTGCACCGGCATCGCCGTGGGCATGGCCACCAACATCCCGCCCCACAACCTGGGCGAAGTGGTGGATGCCCTGATCGCGCTTGTGCGCAAACCCGATCTCTCCGACGACAAGCTCCTGGAACTGGTGCCCGGCCCCGATTTCCCCACCGGTGGGGAGGTGCTGGTGGGCCAGGGTGTACGCGACACCTACCTGACGGGCCGCGGCAGCATCCCGATGCGGGGCGTGGCCCACATCGAGGAGGTGCAACCCGGCAAAGGCCGCCACAAACGCGGTGCCGTGGTGATCACCGAGCTCCCCTACCAACTGAGCAAGGCCGGCTGGATCGAGAAGCTGGCCGAACAGGTGAACGACGGCAAGATCGGCGGCATCGCCGACATCCGCGATGAAAGCGACCGCGAAGGCATGCGGGTGGTCGTGGAGCTGCGCCGTGATGCCAACCCCGACAACGTGCTGGCCGATCTGCAGCGGCGCACTGCCCTGCAGAGCAACTTCGGTGCCATCCTGCTGGCCCTGGTCAACGGCCAGCCGGTGCAGCTGAACCTGCGACGCCTGCTGCAGGAATTCCTGGAATACAGGGAACTCACTCTGATCCGACGCACCCGCCACGCCCTCAAGCGTTGCGAAGACCGGCTTGAGGTGGTGGAAGGTCTGATCAAGGCCCTCGATGCCCTGCAACAGGTGATCGCCCTGATCACCGCCGCCAGCGATGCGGCCAGCGCCCGCGCCGCCCTGCAGGTGCAACTCGACCTGAGCGAGCGCCAGGCGGATGCGGTGCTGGCCATGCCCCTGCGGCGCCTGACGGGCCTGGAGCAGGAGAGTTTGCGCAAGGAAGCGGCCGAGCTGATCGAGGAGCGTGGCCGACTGCGCCACCTGCTCGACGACCGCGAGGTGCTGCTTGACACCCTGGTTTCAGAGTTGAAGGCGCTGCGGAAGCGCTTTGCCACACCCCGTCGCACCCGGTTGATCGAAGGGGGCGATGCGCTGGTGGCCCAGCGGGCAGCGGCGATCCGTCCCAACGCCGAACTCCAGCGCCAGCAAGCCTTTGCGGCCCTGGCACCGGAGAGCCGTCTGCTGATCCAGGCCGATGGGGCGGTGAAGATCCTCACCCCCCAGATGCTGGGACGGCTGCACCTCGATGAGGCCGTCGCGCTGGGAGACCACCCCTCACCAGCTCGCCTGATCCTGCCGATCGCCGAACAACCACTGCTGCTGGCCTTCACCGGAAGCGGCCGGGTGGCTTTGCTGCGCTGGGAGTTTGCCGGCCAGCAACCCGGCAAACTGGAGCGCTTCCTGCCCGACAGCCTCGAGGGAGAGCCGGTGGTGCAGGTGGTGCCCCTGCCCACCCAGGGCAGTCTGGGACTGTTGAGCAGCGACGGCCGCTTCAAACGGCTGCCCATCGAGGACTTTCAGGAGTTGTCGGGGCGAGCTGCCACGGTGCTGAAGCTCAAGGAGGGCGTCAGCCTGCGGCGGGTGGTGAGCGGCCAGGAGGGCGACAACCTGGTGGTGGCCAGCAGCACCGGACGGATGCTGCGCCTCAGCCTCAACGAAGCCGATCTGCCCTTGATGGGCCGCGCCGCCCAGGGCCCCGTGCTGATGCGACTCCTGCCCGGAGAAGACGTAGTGGGTGCCGCCTGCGTCGCTGCCGGCGCCTCGGTGCTGCTGGCCACCGCAGGAGGCCAGCTGAAGCGCCTGGAGGTGGCCAGCCTGCGGGTTTGCCAACGCGGCGACATGGGCCAGATCGGCCTGCGTCTGCAGCAGCGGGGCGATCGACTGATCGACCTGCAGGCGGCCGACTCGGCGAGTCTCAGCCTGCTGACCGAGAAAGGCTGGAGCGGCCGGCTCGACCTGAACCAACTGCAGGCCGAAGACTGCAGCGGCCTGGGCATCGCAATCGACCTGCCGCCAGGCCAGGCGCTGCAGCAACTGGTGCCCCTGATCCGTTAAGGCCGCTACACGCCTGAGTGCTCACGCAAGCCTGAGTGCTCATGCAAAACAGTGGCCGCAATGCCGGCCGGCTCAAGCATCAGCTTGCTGGAGCGCACCTGCTCGGGCATCTCGATTGGATACGCCCCGTCAAAACAGGCTGTACAGAAGTGGGAGGAATTGGCCAGGGCCGCATCCACCATGCCCTGCTTGCTGAGATAGGCCAAAGAATCCACCCCCAGATGGGCCGTGATCTCAGCCAGGGTGAGTCGGGCCGCAATCAGCTGATCCTGGGTATCGGTGTCGATCCCGTAGAAGCAGGGATGGGTCACTGGTGGTGAACTGATCCGCATGTGCACCTCCGTGGCCCCCGCATCCCGCAGGGCCTGCACCAACTTGCGGCTGGTGGTGCCCCGCACGATCGAGTCATCAATCACCACCACACGCTTACCTGCCAGCACATCGGGCAGGGGGTTGAGTTTCACGCGGATCCCCGCCTCCCGCATCGCCTGGGTGGGCTGGATGAAGGTGCGGCCGACGTAGCGGTTCTTGATCAGACCATCACCGAAGGGAATGCCGCTGAGCTGGGAGTAGCCGATCGCCGCCGGGATACCGGAATCGGGCACGCCGATGACGATGTCAGCCTCCACGGGGGTCTCACGGGCCAGGGCTTCACCGATGCGCACCCGATAGCTGTAGAGCGATTCGCCGAAAAAACGGCTGTCGGGCCGGGCGAAGTAGATCATCTCGAACACGCACAGCTTCGCCGGCTGCGCACACCAACGGCTGCGGCTGGGGTTGGCATCCCCCTGGCGGAAGTGGATGATCTCGCCGGGCTCCACGTCGCCATCGAAAGCGGCGCCGATGATGTCCAGCCCGCACGACTCACTGCTGACCACCCACTGGCCCTCGCTGGGTTCACCGATGTGGCCGAATACCAGCGGCCGGATGCCGTGACCATCGCGCAGGGCAAACAGCCCCTCCAGGGTGCCGATCACGAGGCTGAAGGCGCCGCGACAGCGCTCTGCCGCCTCACGGATCGCGCCATCCCAGTCGAGGCCCCGGTTCACCGCCTGTTGGACAGCGAAGGCGATCAGTTCTGAATCGGTGGTGGAGGTGAGCTCACTGGCGATGGCGGCGAGGTCGTCCCGCAACTCGCCCGCATTCACCAGGTTGCCGTTGTGGGCCAGGGCAAAGGGCCCGATCCGGGTGTTCAACACCACCGGCTGGGCATTGCAGACCTTGCTGCTGCCGGTGGTGGAATAGCGGTTGTGACCGATGGCGAGATCGCCCTTCAGGCGCTCCAGTACGGCCTGATCGAACACCTGGCTGACCAGGCCCATGTCCTTGTGCAGCCGCACCTTGCGGTCGGCATCAAACACGGCAATACCAGCGGATTCCTGGCCGCGGTGCTGCAGGGCGTAAAGCCCGAAATAGGTGAGATTGGCGACCGGCTGTCCCGGCGCCAGCACGGCGTAGACGCCGCAGGCCTCTTCAGGCTTGTCGGGACGCTGGTCCAGATCGTGGTCTGCTGCCTGATCGTTGGGCTCCGGATGCATCACCAGCACAGGCCCATCAACGATCACGGTGCAGATTCATTCTGCACGAGAGCGCCCGACCAACGCTCCACTCAAGCCGTGGGAGGCAGATCGACGCCCATGCGACGCGGGATGGCCTGCTCGTAGCAGGCTTGCAGCTCGGTCACGGGGAGATCCAGCAGAGGCTGGCCCGCCTGGCGGATCTGCAGACTGGCCTCACGGCTCACGAGGCCCAACCGCTCAGCGGGCACCCCAGCGGCGGCCACGGCCTGCTGCCAGGCCGCAGCCTGATCGGCCGACACGCTCACCAGGATGCGGGCACCGCCCTCGGCGAACAGCAGGCGGTCGGTGCGGGCGCTGCTGGCTGGCAGCTCCAGCACGGCGCCGAGGGGCTCAGCGGCAGAGGTGGCCATACAGCACTCGGCCGCGGCCACCGCAAGGCCGCCGTCGCTGAGGTCGTGGGCGGAGGCCACCAGGCCGCTGGTGATCGCCTGGCGCAGGAAGCCCTGCACCGCGCGCTCCAGCGCCAGATCGATCTCCGGCGGGCGCCCCGTGACGGCTCCATGCAGCCGCTCCAGATAGCTGCTGCCGGCCAGGCCCAGGCGCGGATCGGCTGGAGTCTCACCGGTTTCCAGCGGCACCCCCAGCAGCCAGATCGCATCGCCGGCGCTGCGCCAGGCCTGGCCGCGCACGTGGGCCAGATCGTGCACCAAACCCACCATGCCCACCACGGGGGTGGGGTGGATCGGCTGCATACGGCCGTCGGGCAGGCGGGTCTCGTTGTAGAGGGAGACGTTGCCGCCGGTGACGGGGGTCTCGAGGGCCGAGCAGGCCGCCGAAAGGCCGCGGCAGGCCAGGGCCAGCTGCCAGTAACCGGTCGGGGTTTCCGGCGAGGGGAAGTTGAGGTTGTCCGTCACGGCCAAAGGCTCGGCCCCCACGCAGCTGAGGTTGCGGGCGGCCTCCGCCACCGCCGCCATGCCGCCGCGCTCAGGGTCGAGGGCCACCCAGCGGTTGGGGCAGTCCACCACCGCCGCCACGCCGCGGGTGGCTGCCGCCATAGCGCCCTCGCCCTGCTGGGGCCGCAGCCGCACCACGGCAGCATCGGCGCCACCGGGGGGAATCACCGTGTTGGCCTGCACCTGGTGGTCGTACTGGCGGTACACCCAGCGCTTGGAGGCGATGGTGGGGTCGTCGAGCAGGGCCAGCAGGGCTTGGTTCCAGCGGATGGGGCTGCCGCCGGCCGGGGTGATGCCGGCAGCGCTGGCAGCGGGCAGCTGGGCCTCGCTCCAGCGCCAGTGGGCCTGGATCTCCGCGGGGGGTTCGCTGATCAGCTCGTGGTGGTTGATCGGGGTGTCGTCGGCCAGGGCACTGGCGGGCACCTCGGCAGCCACCGCACCGTTCTGCAGCACCCGCACGATGTTGTCTTCCAGCACCCGGCCCACCACGGCGGCCTGCAGGCCCCAGCGCGTGAAACGCTCCATCAGCGCCTGCTCGCGGCCGGGCTTCACCACGAACAGCATCCGCTCCTGCGATTCGCTCAGCAGGAACTCGTAGGGGGTCATGCCGGCCTCGCGGGCGGGCACGCGATCGAGGTCGAGCTCGATGCCCAGGCCCCCCTTGGCGGCCATCTCCGAGCAGCTGCAGGTGAGGCCGGCAGCGCCCATGTCCTGGGCGGCCACCACATCACCGCTCTGGAAGGCCTCCAGGCAAGCCTCGATCAGGCCTTTTTCGAGGAAGGGGTCACCCACCTGCACGGCGGGCCGGTCGTCGAGCGAGGCCTCGGTGAGTTCGGCACTGGCAAAACTGGCGCCGCCCATGCCGTCGCGGCCAGTGGTGCTGCCCACATACACAACCGGGTAGCCCACGCCCTCGGCACCGGAGCAGACGATCTGCTCGGTTTCCATCAGACCCAGGGCCATGGCGTTCACCAGCGGGTTGCCGGAATAGCTGGCATCGAACGCCACCTCACCGCCCACGGTGGGCACGCCCACGCAGTTGCCGTAGTGGGCGATGCCGGCCACCACTCCCTCCATCAGACCCACGTTGCGCTCGTCCTCCAGCGGACCGAAACGCAGGGCGTTGAGCAGGGCGATCGGCCGCGCGCCCATGGTGAAGATGTCGCGCAGGATGCCACCCACACCCGTGGCCGCCCCCTGGAACGGCTCCACCGCCGAGGGGTGGTTGTGGCTCTCGATCTTGAAGGCCAGGCGCTGGCCCTCGCCCAGGTCCACCACGCCAGCGTTCTCACCGGGGCCCACCAGGATGCGCGGCCCGGTGGTGGGGAAGCCCTGCAGCAGCGGCCGCGAGTTGCGGTAGCAGCAGTGCTCGGACCACATCACGCCGAACATGCCCAGCTCGGCGCGGTTGGGAGCACGGCCCAGCCGACGGCAGATCTCGTCGTAATCAGCCTGGCTCAGGTTCTCCTTCTTGAGAGCCTCGGAGACGGCGTACTCGGGGGCGGCGAACTCTGGAGCAGCGACCACGGACGACTGGGCAAGTTGCCTTCAGTCTCGCCGAGCGACTCACCGACTGGCCTCTCGAAGGGGGCGACCAGCGCCCTCGTGAATTCCGTACAGGCTGTACAGAATCAAACCGCAACCCAGGACATCAGAACCAGGGATCTTCGTCATTGGGCTGCGAGGCGGATCGACGCGATCGAGGATCCGGATCAACGGGCTCAGGCCAGTTGTCCCAGTCGTTGGCTTGGTCCGCGGGGCGGCTCTCCGGCCGTTCCTGCCGATCCGGGCGGGGCTCCGACTCCCAGGGCGGCTCCTCCAACCAACCCTCCAGACGCTCTTCAATCCTGCTGCCGGCCTCCTGCACCTGATCGCGCCAGCGGCGGGAGCGACGCAGAAACTCCTGGCGCACACTGGCCCGCGCCAGGGGCAGGTCGTCGAGACTCTCCAGCGCAGTGAACACCTGGCCAGGTTGCTGATCGACCAAGCGATCCAGGCTCAGCCGCCAACGGCTGCTGCCGGGCAAGCGCGGATCGCTGCGACTCACCAGGTAGTGGCGGATGCGGCCTGTGCGCAGGTCGATCGCGGCATCGGCCAGGGTGCCGATGGGCTGCTGACGGCGATCGAGCACCACAGCCTCAATCAGGCTGGGCAACCGCTCCACCACATCCTGTTCGGTTTCTGCGGGTTCTCCCTGCACCAGCACTTCCAGGTCGGTGAGTCCGCGCAGTTGGTTGAGGCGCCACACCAGCCGGCGGGATCCGAAGGCCGATGGCCTGGACACCCAACCCAGCACCCGATGCACAGGCGGATGCATCCACGCCTGCAGGCCACCACCGTGATCGAGTCCCTGATCACAGCGAACCCGCCGACGCAGCAGCTCACTCAGCAGCAACTGCTCCGGAAGGGCAACCACGGTCAGCTGCGGATCTGAATGGGCATCACCAGGTAGGTGAACTGGTCCCCCTCCGCCGGCGTCAGAATCGCCGGTGTGGTGGGGGCATTGCACTGCAGCAGCACCTGATCACAGGCCATGGCCTTGAGCCCATCGAGCAGATAGCGCACGTTGAAGGCGATCTGGATGGCGTCCCCCGTGATCGAGGCCGCCAGGCCTTCCGAGCCACTGCCCACATCCTGGGCATCGGCCTGGATCAGCACCTGGCCGGTGGCCGGTTCGGCGCTGAGCTTCACCACGTTGTTGTGCTGATCGGCGAGCACCGCCACCCGTTCCAGTGCCGACACCAGGGCGCGGCGATCCAGCGCGATGGTGCGGCTGAAGCTGTCGGGGATCAGCTGGCGGTAGTTGGGATAGGTGCCATCGAGGCTGCGGCTGGTGAGCACCTGATCAGCCCACAGGAACACCACCTGACCGCGGTCATAAAACAGGCTCAGCGGTTCGGCGGACTGACGGCCGGACAGCAGCCGTTCCAGCTCCCGCAGGGAGCGGGCGGGCACGGTGACGGCGAAGGGCTCGCCGCCATCTCCCTCCACAGCGGCGTTGGCATGGGCCAAGCAGAGCACGGCTAGCCGATGGCCATCGGTGGCCGCACACTCGAGGCCACTGGGGTCGAGGCGCAGGTGCACCCCGGTGAGCAGCTGCTTGGCCTCATCGCCGCTGCTGGCAAACAGGGTGGCGCGCAGACCCTTGACAAGGGCATCGGCCTCCAGCTTGATCGGTGTGCCGCTCTGCACTAAGGGCAGGTCGGGAAAATCCTCCGCCGGCATGCCGCGCATCTGGTAGCTGCCCGACAAGCTGGTGATCTCCACCTGTTCCGAGCCTTCCGGACAGTGCAACGTGATCGGGCTGTCGCTCGAGAGCCGCGACACGATTTCGCCGAACAGACGGGCCGGCAGGGTGATGGCACCGCTGGTTTCGACGCTGGCGGACAGGCTGGTCTGAATACCGAGGCTGAGGTCAAAGCCGGTCAGGCTGAGCCGGCCGGTGCCCGCATCAGCGGTGAGCAGCACGTTGGCGAGCACGGGGTGGGTGGGCCGACTGGCCACGGCCCGGCTGACCAGCTGAAGGCTGGTGCTGAGTTCGGACTGGGAACAGACCAGCTTCATGGTGCTTGTGCCGGGGTGCCTGATGGCTTGGGACAGGGGCGCACCCACGCTTCCACAGGCCGGCTGATTTCGCAACGTCGGTGAACCGCCACCAACAGCCTCTCCGACCATCGGATTAATGGCTTAAAAAAAAAGAATAAAACCGTCGTCGTAGGGGCTGCGGGAATCGGGGAAAACTCCAGAAACACCAGAAGCAACAAGGGTTTGCGGCGTACAGACCTGGGGGATCTTGAACCGGCCCTGCGGGAAAAATCGACCTTTCCACCGTTTCCCGTTGCTGGGGAAAAAGCGGAGTCACGATCGCCTTCCCTTGGCTTGCGGTTCTCCGCGGTGGATGGCTGTTTTTCCCGCGTTTTCCCGCAGACGCTTTGCTAATTGGTTGGGTTGGTTGGGTCTGAAGGGGCCTGCCTGGCAGCCTGCTGAAAAGCCCGGGAATCCCTGCGAGAATGGGGAAACTGCCCAGTTGAGATGCGAGGCCAAGAGGAGCGCAGCGGCTCTCTGTTCTCCTGCGCCTCGCTCGAGGAGTGGATCCAGGCCAGCCAGGCGCTGCGCGGATCCGCAAGTTGGCCGACAACCTGGCAGGCAGCTGGTGAAGGGTGATTTCCGTGCCATCAGGCTGAGCAACGACACCCACTGCTCGAGCACCGATCCGGACGCCTGGTCAGCCCGTCAGTCGATCGCCCATCGAGCACGGCCCAGCTGTCGGGGGCGTGTACTCATGGACAAGCGCCACGATCTGATCCTGGATTGCCGCGTCACACCGGCGATGGGTACTTGAGAACGGGATGCCGCCACAGCGATGGCAGCCAACCTGCCCGGTGCTCACAAGAAAACCCTGGGCGCCGACAACCTGGGCGCCGACAAGAACGACGACACCAGAGGATTCGTCGCCGAGATGCGGCGAATTGATGTGATGCCCCACGTGGCGTACAACACCGCACACCCCGGGGGAGGCGGCAGGTTGTTCAGAAGCGTGGTGATCGAGCGCTGAGGGAGGACTCAGCCAGCTCATCGGCCACGACGTCAGGTCGACTGAGTCGATCAGACAAGCCGAATCGGTTGCTCATCCGAGCGACAGAGGGAAAAACGCCTGCTGTGGTGGTTTTTCTACGAACTCTTAGAAGCCCATCACGGCGGCCACCCTTGCCGTATCAGCCTCCAGGCCGGTGTGGAAGCGGGCGTCGTTGTGCTCGATGGCGGTGGTGGGGTCCTTGAGGCCGTTGCCGGTGAGAACGCACACCACTGTCGCGCCGGCAGGCACGTCGTCCTTGCGCTTGAGCAGGCCCGCCACCGAAGCAGCGCTGGCTGGTTCGCAGAACACCCCTTCACCGCTGCCCAGCAGCTTGTAGGCCTCAATGATTTCGGCGTCGGTCACGGCCATGAAACCGCCCCCGCTCTCGCTTCTCACATTCAGGGCCTTGTCGCGATTCACGGGGTTGCCGATCCGGATCGCTGTGGCGATGGTGTCTGGTTGCTCCACCGTGTGCCCCAGCACCAGGGGCGCCGATCCCGCCGCCTGGAAGCCCATCATCTGCGGCAGTTTGCGGCAGTGGCCTGCCTGCCGGTACTCGTTGAAGCCCATCCAGTAGGCACTGATGTTGCCAGCGTTGCCGACGGGAATGCACAGCCAGTCGGGAGCCTCGCCGAGGGCATCCACCACCTCGAAGGCTGCCGTTTTCTGGCCTTGCAGCCGGAAGGGGTTCACCGAATTCACCAGGGTGATCGGGTATTGATTGGCAACGTCCTGCACGATCGCCAGGGCCCTGTCGAAGTTGCCCTGGATGGCGATCACCTCGGCCCCGTAGAGCAGGGCCTGGGCCAGTTTTCCCTGGGCCACGTAGCCCTCGGGAATCAGCACGAAGGCCCGCATGCCGCCGCGGCGGGCATAGGCGGCGGCGGCGGCGGAGGTATTGCCGGTGCTGGCGCAGATCACCGCCTCCGAACCCGCCTCCTTGGCCTTGGAAATGGCCATGGTCATGCCCCGGTCCTTGAACGATCCGGTGGGGTTGAGGCCGTCGTATTTCAGAAACACCTTGACGCCCTTGCCGATCCGTTCGGCGATCACCGGGGCTGGGATCAAGGGAGTGGCCCCCTCATGCAGGGTGATCACTGGCGTTTTGTCGGACACCGGCAGCCAGCGCCGGTAGGCCTCGATCAAACCGGGCCAGTCCTGCATCGTCGGACGCGGTCCGAAGGGTCCCTTGCTCAGACGCCTCAGGGAACGGAGCAAAGGCACGGTTTAGAGCAGTGGCTGAGCCGAATCTACGGCGCGGCTCCAGGTGCATCGCCCCGCAAGCCGTCGAGCGGCGATTCGGAGAAAAAGCGCACCAGTTCCGCGATGGAGCTGGCTTTGCTCAACAGGTTCATCAAGGCGGGGATGCTCACCTCGATGTCCTGGGTCGGATAGGCCCGGAAAAAAGCGAGCGGCGAGATCGCGCCGTTGCCATTCACCACTCCCAACACCATGGCTGAGCGCAGGGCAGGGACGCCCGCCTGGGACGCCCGGAGTGGATACACAACCTGGGCGAGCCGTTCCAGGATCGCTTCACCGATCCGGGTGTTCAGCAACCGGCTCACCAGGGTGACCGGCAGGCTGACCGACTGGTTCAGCAGCTTGGCAACATCCTTGGGATTTTGGTTGCTGAAGCGCAAGACGTCGGCCAGCAGCCCCTGGGCCTGGCCAGTCTGGGCCAGGTGCTCCAGATCGGTGACGGCGATCGATCGGCGGAAGGCACCGCTCACGAACACCAGGTTTTCCGCCGCCGCCACCGGAGGCAGGGGTACCGCAGGCAGCAGGCCCATCAGGCTCAGCCCCAGGCCGATCGTGGCCAGGGCTTGACGTTTGCGGCCAGGAATCGGGTGGCGGAAGGCGCTTTGCATGGCGGTCAGCCTAGGGCGGTTGCTCCCGTGCTCAGGCTGCCACGAGCACATCGCGCACCAGTCGCACCACCCCCCGTTCCGCCAGGCCGCGGGCCAGTTGAACGCCCATCTGGCGCAGTTCGGGTTCACCCAGCAGCCTCGGTAAACGCCGCAGCACCATCTGGGGCTCAAAGCCGGGCACAGCCTGGAGGATCCCGATCAACTGCTGCACGGGTTCGAGATCGAGTAGCGGTTCGTTGGCTTCGCTGAGGCGGTGCCGACGCAGACCAGGGGGTTGGAGCCGTTCCGGTAGGCGTTTCCCCAGCCGCAGCGTGGTCTGCCAGGCCATCGCATCCATGCGCGCCACCATCGCATCGACCAGTTGCTGGCGCAGCAGGCCGCCATTGGGGGAGAACAGAAAGCTGAGCACCTGATCCAGCAGCCCTTCCAGATCCAACTGGGCGCCCTGGGACGCGCTGGCGACCAGGTTGTCGAGCCGCTGCCAGCGGAAGATGTCGCCATCGAAGAGCATCTCCCTGAGGCTCTGGCGCAGGGTGGGATCGGGATCCTCCATCAGCCGCCGGGCGAAGTAGGGATAGGCGGCCCCGAGGATCTTGAACTCGGGATCCACGCTCAGGGCGATTCCCTCCAGAGTGACCAGGGAGCGGATGATCAGGGCGTAGTAGGGCGGCACCCGGAATGGGAAGCGATACATCACCCCGCTGAGGTCATCGGTGACGGCCTTGAAATCCATGCGGCTGACGCCCTGCTCGATCGCCTGCCCGAACACCTTTTCAAAGGCCGGCACGATCGGCTCGAGGTTCACGTCCTCGGCCAGGAAGCCCAGGCTGACGAAGTCCTTGCTGAGCTTGCCGAAGCTGCGGTTCACCAGGTGCACCACCGCCTGGATCAGGCCGGTGCGCGACTCGCGGCTCACCTCGCTCATCATCCCGAAATCGAGGTAGGCGAGTCGGCCGTCCGACAGGGCCAGCAGGTTGCCGGGGTGGGGATCGGCGTGGAAGAAGCCGTGCTCCAGAAGTTGCTGCAGGCTGCAGTTGACCCCCACGGTCACCATGTCGTCGGGATCGACGCCGATGCCGCGTACGGCTTCGAGATTGGTGAGTTTCACCCCCTCGATCCACTCCATCGTCAGCACCCGGCGGCTGGTGGCCTGGTGGTAGATGCGGGGAACGGCGATGCGGGGGTTGTGGGCATGCAGCGCCGCGAAGCGTTCGGCGTTGGCGGCTTCGTTGCAGTAATCCATCTCCTCGAACACCCGCTTGCCCAGCTCGTCGATCAGGGCCACCAGGTCGCTGCGGATCAGGCCGACGTTCTGGTTCAGCCAGGCGGCGATGTTGCGCACGATGTAAAGGTCGAGTGTGATCTGCTCGCGCAGGCCTGGGCGCTGCACCTTCACGGCCACGGGTTGGCCGCCCTTGAGCACCCCCTTGTGCACCTGGCCCAGGGAGGCGGCGGAGATCGGCTCAGCATCGAGCTGCTCGTAGACATCGAGCACCGGGGCGCCCAGGTCTTCTTCGATGCAGGCCATGGCCAGGGCGGAGTCGAAGCCCGGCAGCTGGTCCTGCAATTGGGCCAGTTCCTCCAGCAGCAGCGGCGGCACGATGTCGGGCCGGGTCGAGAGGGCCTGGCCGGCCTTGATGAAGGCGGGGCCCAGCGAGGCCACCAGATCGGCGGCTTCCTTGGCGCGCTCGCGGGCCCGCCCGGGGCTGTTGAGCTGGCCGGTGAACCAATCGAAACCCACTCCCAGCAGATAAAGCCCGATGGGCACGAGGGTTTGCCAGAGCCGCCGGATCAGCCGTTGCGGGTGGCCGGCATAAATGCGGGTGATGGTGGCCGGGTCGTACTCGAGCAGGCCGGCGGCCTCCAGAAAGTCGCTGAGTTCGCCGGAGGTTTCAGGTGAGGCGCTCGCCATGCTGGGGGGCCAGGCCGCCAGGGGGGCCATTTCAAGGTCTGCCCCTCTTCTAAACGAAAGACACAGCCGCTACGGTCGGCTCCAACACCCGGTGGCCACCGACCGCCACCTGCCGCGCCCGTGCTGACTGGACTGCGCCTCAGCAACATCGCCCTGATCGAGCGGCTCGAGCTCAGCTTCCGCGAGGGTTTCACCGTACTCACCGGCGAGACCGGTGCCGGCAAGTCGATCCTGCTGGATGCCCTTGATGCCCTGCTGGGTGGGGCCCAGGGCAGTGCTGGCGCCCGTCTGCTGCGCCGGGGGGCCGAGCGCGGTGTGATCGAGGCCAGCTTCAGCCTGACGCCGCCTCTGCAGGCCTGGATGCGGCAGCAGCAGCTGGAGGTGGACGAGGAGGAGCTGCTGATCAGCCGTGAGTGGCGCCTCAGCGAGGAGCGGCTCACCAGCCGCAACCGCCTCAACGGGCTGGTGGTGAGCCGCGCTCAGATTCACGAATTGCGCCCCCTGCTGCTCGATCTCACCGTGCAGGGCCAGACCCAGCAGCTCGCGCGGCCTGGTCAGCAGCGGCGCTGGCTGGATCGCTTCGCTGGTGATGGCGTTCAGGCCCTGCTGGAGCCAGTGACGGTGGCCTGGCGCCAGTGGAAACAGGCCGCGGCGGCGTTGGAGCAAGCGCGGACCGATTGGGATCACGTGCAGGCGCAGCGCGCCCAGCAGGAGCAGCTGCTGGCCGATCTGGAGGTGGCCCAGCTGGAGGACCCCCAGGAGCGCCAGCGGCTCCAGGCTGAGGAAAACCGCCTGGCCCACGGGGTGCGGCTGCAGGAGGGCGTGATGGTGTTGCTGGGCCGGTTGCTGGAGGGGGCGGAGCAGGCGCCCTCGGTGCTCGAGCACCTGGCGGCCTGTGAGCAGGAACTGGTCCAGATGGAGGCCCTCGATGCCGGCGTTGGCGCTCTGCGCAGCCGTTGCACCGAGGAGCTCGCCGCCTTGCAGGATCTGGCCCGCGATCTGGATCGCTATGGCGCCGCCCTCGACAGTGACCCCGACAGCCTGGCAGCCCTGCAGGAGCGGATCGCCCAGCTCAAGGCCCTGGAGCGGCGCCATGGTCAGGAGCTGGGGGAGCTGATCGCTCTGCGCGATCGCCTGCGGGAGCAGCTGGCCCCCGGGGGAGATGAAGCGTCGTTGGAGGCTCTGGAACGGGCTGAGCAAGCGGCCCGCCAGGCCCGTGACCAGGCCAACGGGCGGCTCACGGCGGCCCGGGAGCTGGCGGCCCGGCAGCTGGAAGAGCAGCTGATGGAGGCCCTGCGACCGATGGGCTTGGCCAATGTGCGCTTTGCCGTGGCGATCAGCCCGGCACCGCCGGGAGAAGAAGGCGCCGATGTGGTGCAGTTCCAGTTTTCCGCCAACCCCGGCGTGCCCCTGGCGCCACTGGTGGAGGTGGCCTCCGGTGGTGAGATGTCCCGCTTTCTGCTGGCCTTCAAAACCTGCCTGGCCGCGGCGGATCAGCACGTCACCCTGCTGTTCGATGAGATTGATACCGGCGTCAGCGGTCGGGTGAGCGGCGCCATGGCCGAATTGCTGCGGCGCCTGGCCCAGCGGCGCCAGGTGTTCTGCGTCACCCACCAGCCGCTGGTGGCTGCAGCCGCCGACCACCACTTCCAGGTGTCGAAGCAGGTGGTGGAGGGGATCACCCACACGCGGGTGTCCCATCTGCGGGACACTCAGGCGCGCCAGGCCGAACTGGCGGAACTGGCGGGTGGTGATTCGGGCGAGGCCCGCAGCTACGTGGCCAGCCTGCTGGACCAGCGCGGCCGCTAGAACCGCCCCAGCTTTTGCCGCTGGAGTCCCATGGCCCCATCCCCGGCCGCCGCCGTTCCAGCCCGCTGGAGTGCGACCGCCATGCCCGATCAAGGCGGTCGGTTGGCCCTGATCACCGGTGCCAACAGCGGCCTGGGCCTGGAGAGTGCCCGCGCCCTGCTGGCCCGCGGCGCCACGGTGCTGCTGGCCTGCCGATCCCTGGAGCGCGCTGAGGCGGCCCGCGAGGCCCTGCTGGCTGAGGGTGAAGCGGTGCGCAGTGGGGCTGGCCTTGGTGCCGGTGAAATTGAACTGCTCGAGCTGGATCTGGCCGACCTCGACAGCGTGGTGCGGGCTGCCGCCACGGTGGCCGATCGCTACGGGCGCCTCGATCTCCTGCTCAACAACGCTGGCGTGATGGCACCGCCGCGGCAGCTCACCCGCCAGGGCTTTGAGCTGCAGTTCGGTGTCAACCACCTGGGCCACTACGCCCTGACCCGGCTGCTGCTGCCCCTGCTGCAGGCCACTGCCGGGGCGCGGGTGGTGCAGGTGACCTCCGGGGCTCAGTATTTCGGCCGGTTGGATTTCGACGATCTGCAGGGCGAGCGGCGCTACGACCGCTGGGCCGCCTACGGCCAGAGCAAGCTGGCCAACGTGGTGTTGGCCCATGAGCTGCAGCGCCGCCACCCCGGCCTGCTTTCGGCGGCAGCCCATCCGGGCCTGGCCCGCACCAACCTGCAGCCCGCTTCGATTGCTGCCAGCGGTGCCCGTTTTGAGGGGGTTGCCTACCGGCTGCTCGATCCCCTGTTCCAGAGCGCCGCCCAGGGAGCCCTGCCCCAGCTGTTTGCGGCCACCGCTGCAGAAGCCGAGCCCGCCGGTCACTACGGTCCCAACCAGTTCGGTGGCCTGCGCGGCTGGCCGGCAGCGGTGCGCCCGGCGGCGGCCGCGCTGGATCCGGTCCAGGGGGAGCGCCTCTGGCAGGTGAGCGAGGAGCTCTGCCACCGCGCCCGCCTGGGCTTCGCACCTCAGCCTTAAACCAACATCCGTAGACTCAACGGTTCCTGAGCCGTCTGGATGCCCCGCGCCAAGAGCTCTTCCGCCAACAGCGCGACCGCCCCAGGTTCCACGGCCAACGGTGCTGCTGGTAGGAGCCTCGCCCAGACGATCCACGAGAAGGCGCTCGATCCCAGCCGCGTGCTCAGTGGTGGCTCTCTGGAGGACGTGATCCGGGTGCGGGGCGCCCGCCAGCACAACCTCAAGAACGTTGATCTGACGATTCCCCGCAACCGTCTGGTGGTGTTCACCGGCGTGAGCGGCAGCGGCAAGAGCTCCCTGGCCTTCGACACGATCTTCGCCGAGGGCCAGCGCCGCTACGTCGAGAGCCTGTCGGCCTATGCGCGTCAGTTTCTGGGCCAGGTGGACAAGCCCGATGTGGATGCGATCGAGGGGCTTTCACCTGCGATCTCGATCGACCAGAAATCCACCAGCCACAACCCTCGCTCCACCGTCGGCACGGTGACGGAGATCCAGGACTACCTGCGTCTGCTGTTCGGCCGCGCCGGCGAACCCCACTGCCCCCAGTGCGACCGCTCGATCCGGCCCCAGACCATCGACGAGATGGTGGATCAGATTCTGGCCCTGCCGGAGGGCACCCGTTATCAGCTGCTGGCGCCGGTGGTGCGCGGCAAGAAGGGCACCCACGTGAAGCTGCTGGGCGGTCTGGTGGCCGAGGGCTTTGCGCGGGTGCGCATCAATGGCGAGGTGCGCGAACTCGCCGACAACATTGAGCTCGACAAGAACCACGCCCACAACATTGAGGTGGTGGTGGACCGGCTGGTGGCCCGTGAGGGCGTGCAGGAACGGCTGACCGATTCGCTGCGCACGGCCCTCAAGCGCGGCGATGGCCTGGCCCTGGTGGAGGTGGTGCCCAAGGCCGACGAGGAATTGCCCGAAGGGGTGGAGCGGGAGAGGCTCTACTCGGAGAACTTCGCCTGTCCGGTGCACGGCGCCGTGATGGAGGAGCTCTCGCCGCGGCTGTTTTCGTTCAACAGCCCCTACGGCGCCTGCGCTGATTGCCACGGCATCGGCCATTTGCGCAAGTTCACCGCCGAGCGGGTGGTGCCCGATCCAAGCCTGCCGGTGTATGCGGCGATCGCCCCCTGGGCCGACAAGGACAACTCCTATTACTTCTCCCTGCTCTATTCGGTGGGCGAGGCGTTCAAGTTTGAGATCAAGACGCCCTGGAACCAGCTCACCGACGAGCAGCGCGATGTGCTGCTCAACGGCAGCCGCGAGCCGATCATGATTCAGGCCGATAGCCGGTATCGCAAGAGCGCCGGCTATGAGCGCCCGTTTGAAGGGATCCTGCCGATCCTGGAGCGCCAGCTGCGCGACGCCAGCGGCGAATCAATCCGCCAGAAGTTGGAGAAATACCTGGAGCTGGTGCCCTGCGCCACCTGTCATGGCCTGCGTCTGCGGCCGGAAGCTCTGGCGGTGCGGGTGGGCCCCTACGCGATCCACGAACTCACAGCTGTGAGCGTGGGGGACACCCTCAGCCGCATTGAGGCGCTGATGGGGGTGGGTGCCAGCGAGGGGGCCGAGCCCCTGCTCAGCCCGCGCCATATCCAGATCGGTGATCTGGTGCTGCGGGAGATCCGACTGCGTTTGAAATTCCTGCTGGATGTGGGGCTCGATTACCTCAGCCTGGATCGCCCGGCGATGACGCTCAGCGGCGGCGAAGCCCAGCGGATTCGGTTGGCCACCCAGATCGGCGCGGGCTTGACGGGGGTGCTCTATGTGCTCGATGAGCCGAGCATCGGCCTGCACCAGCGTGACAACGACCGGCTGCTCAACACCCTGTTGAAACTGCGGGATCTGGGCAACACCCTGATTGTGGTCGAGCACGACGAAGACACGATCAGGGCTGCTGATCACATCGTGGATATCGGTCCGGGGGCGGGGGTGCACGGGGGCCACATCGTGGCTGAGGGCAGTCTTGACAACCTCCTAGCTGCCGAGGACTCTCTCACCGGGGCCTATCTGAGTGGTCGCCGGGCGATTCCCACCCCAGCGGAACGCCGCACCAGCGGCAGCCGCCGGATCACCCTGGTGGACTGCGCCCGCAACAACCTCTCGGGCTTCGATGTGGAGATTCCGCTGGGCCGCCTGGTGTGCGTCACCGGGGTGAGCGGCAGCGGCAAGAGCACCTTGGTCAATGAGCTGCTGCATCCGGCGCTGGAGCATCAGCTGGGCCTGAAGGTGCCGTTTCCGTCTGGCCTGGGGGAGCTGCGCGGCATCAAGGCGATCGACAAGGTGATTGTGATCGACCAATCGCCGATCGGGCGCACACCCCGCTCCAACCCCGCCACCTACACCGGCGCTTTCGATCCGATCCGCCAGGTGTTTGCGGCCACGGTGGAGGCCAAGGCCCGCGGCTACCAGGTGGGTCAGTTCAGCTTCAACGTCAAGGGTGGGCGCTGCGAGGCCTGCGCCGGTCAGGGTGTGAACGTGATCGAGATGAACTTCCTGCCGGATGTGTATGTCCAGTGCGATGTGTGCAAGGGGGCTCGCTACAATCGCGAGACGTTGCAGGTGACCTATAAGGGCTTCACCATCGCCGATGTGCTGGAGATGACGGTGGAGCAGGCCGCCGATGTGTTCTCCGCCATTCCCCAGGCGGCGGATCGGCTACGCACCCTGGTGGATGTCGGCCTCGGCTATGTGAAGTTGGGCCAGCCCGCCCCCACCCTCTCCGGCGGTGAGGCCCAGCGGGTGAAGCTGGCCACTGAGTTGTCCAGGCGCGCCACTGGCAAAACGCTCTACCTGATCGATGAACCCACCACCGGACTCAGTTTTTATGACGTTCACAAGCTGATGGATGTGATGCAGAGGCTGGTGGATAAGGGCAACTCGATTCTGGTGATCGAGCACAACCTCGATGTGATCCGTTGTGCCGACTGGATCGTGGATCTCGGACCCGAAGGGGGTGATAAGGGAGGAGAAATCGTTGTCACAGGTACCCCTGAGGAGGTGGCTGAGCATCCCACCAGTCACACGGGTCGGTATCTCAAGCAGGTGCTGGAGCAGCATCCTGCGCAACCTGTTGCGGCCTGATGGACGGCGTGGCTCCGGCATCACAACACATTGCAACCGTTCCGAATCTCCTGAGATTTACCGTCACGACTCGCATCTGGTCTTTTTGTGGCGGTTGCTTTCAGGTCCGGTCGCTTGTCTGATCCAGACAGATCCTGCGGGTCCCGCTATGGATAGGTGTAGTTGCTTCCGCACCAGACCGATTCCGCGGACCCCGATCTGGCATGGCTGGTCTCTACGTTCTGCATCTTCACCTGCATGGTCTGTTTCGCGGCCATGACCTCGAACTGGGCCGGGATGCGGATACCGGCGGCCAAACCACTTATGTGCTGGAGCTGGCCCGCAGCCTGGCGCTGCGGCCGGAGGTGGAGCGGCTGGAGGTGGTCACCCGGCTGATTCGGGATCGCCGCGTGTCGGCGGATTACGCCCAGCCGTGGGAGTCGCTGGGCCCCCACGCCGCGATACGGCGTTTGGCCTTCGGTTCACGGCGCTACCTGCGCAAGGAGCTGCTCTGGCCCCACCTCGATGAGCTGGCCGATGCCCTGGCCGAAACCCTGCTGGCCCAGGATCAGCTGCCGGACTGGATCCATGCCCATTACGCCGATGCCGGCTATGTGGGGGCCCTGCTGCGTCGCCGCCTGGGTCTTCCCCTGGTGTTCACAGGCCATTCCCTGGGCCGGGAGAAGCGCAGGCGGTTGATTGATGCCGGCCTCGACCCCCGTCAGATCGAGGAGCACTACGCCATGGCCCGGCGGATCGATGCCGAGGAGCTGGCCCTGGCCCACAGCAACCTGGTGGTGACCAGCACCCGTCAGGAGTTGGACGTGCAGTACGCCCGCTATGGCCGTTTCTGTGCGGAGCAGGCCGCTGTGATTCCTCCCGGCGTGGATGTGCGCCAGTTCTTTCCGCCCCAGGCCGGTCTGCAGGAACCCGCCGTGCAAACGCTGATCGAGCCGTTCCTGCGCGATCCAGCCAAGCCGCCGGTGCTGGCCATCTGCCGGGCCGATCACCGCAAGAACATTCCGGCGCTGGTGGAGGTGTTCGGACGTTCGGAGCGCCTGCGCCGGCAGCACAATCTCGTGCTGTTGCTGGGCTGCCGCAACGATCCCCGCCAGTTGGAGAAACAGCAGCGGGAGGTGTTTCAGCAGGTGTTCGAGCTGGTGGATCGCTTTGACCTTTACGGCCAGGTGGCTTA
>JBILUH010000100.1:0-4300 GCA_044371095.1 Cyanobium sp. | reverse complement strand
CTGTACAGGCCTTGGGCCTGGCTGATCACCGCATCGCGATACACAGCAGCCACCTGATCAAGATCGCCCGGATGCAGCACACGCAGGCTCTCCATCGATCTCACCTCCTCGGTGTGCTTTCTATCACTGCTTCCAGCCGCCACTGGAATGGGCTCAATCTTCTGGTGTTGATTGGATCGGTAAAGCTTGGCAGGTGCTGTTAATGCTGTACATTCTGGATGTAATCACCTTGGGAAATCCCCTCCCATCCCACCCAACCCCTAAATCGATGCTCACTGGATCAGAACTGCTGGCCAAGGTCAAAGAACTTGGCGATGTGGGAAAGTCGGAGATCGTCCGTGCTTGCGGGTATGTCTCCAGCAAGAAAGACGGCGGCGAGCGTCTCAATTTCACCGCCTTCTACGAGGCTCTGCTGGAAGCCAAGGGTGTTGAGCTGGGCGGCGCTGGCAAGGTCGGCAAGGGCGGTCGCAAGCTCAGCTATGTGGCCACCGTCCAAGGCAACGGCAACCTGTTGATCGGCAAGGCCTACACCGCCCTTCTCGATCTGAAGCCCGGCGATGAGTTTGAGATCAAGCTGGGTCGCAAACAGATCCGCCTGATTCCCGCCGGTGCGACCGACGAAGACGAAGAGTGAGCCCTGGCTCCGGCCTTCAGGCCTGAGGCCACGTGGCTGACGGCAGATCACCCCGGCTTGCCCGGGGTTTTTTGTTGGGCACCGACAGGGCCCGCCGACAGGGCCCGCCGACAGGTCTGCCATGGCCAGCTCTTGCCGCCGTGGGCGCACACTGGAATCAGCGGCAACGGATCGGACGCAGTGGTGCAGAGCGCGTGGGATGGGGAAGCGGAGCGGGTTGTGCTCCGTCCGGTTGGGCTTTGTGGCTCAGCTCTGCTGAGGATTGTCGGGCTGACAGTGCTGCTGGCGCTGTTGGCGGCAATGGTGCTGTTCGGGGCTGCTCCGGCCCGGGCGGACCTTGCAGGCCCCGATGGGGGCGACTTGTTTGCCAATCACTGTGCGGGTTGCCATGTGAATGGCGGCAACATCATTCGTCGCGGCAAAACCCTGCGGCTGGCTGCCCTGGAGCGCAATGGCATCCACGATGCCCAGCGCATTGCCGCGATCGCTGCCGCCGGTCTCGGCCAGATGTCGGGCTACGGAGCCGTGCTCGGCGAGGGCGGACCGGAGGCGGTGGCCGACTACGTCTGGCAGCAGGCCCAGTTGGACTGGCCGCAGGCTTGAGGCCTGTTCAGAAGGCCTGAATCCAGGGGTAGACCTTCACGTCGGTCCAGATGCCCTGGCGCCAGTAGATGTCATCTTTCACCAGGGTTTCGACCTGCTCCAGGCGGTCAGCTTCGTAGATGCCGAACACGTGGGTGCTGCCCTCGGTGGGCCCCAGGGTGATCAGGGTGCCGGCGTTCTTGAGTTTCTGCAGCCCGGCCAGGTGCTCCTCCCGGTAAGGGGTGCGCTTTTCGAGCGCGTTGTCGCAGTAGGTGCCCCAGAGCACGAAGCGCATGCGGTTGTCAGGAGGTGGATGGATTCTGAGGGTAGGGGGTTGGCTGCTGGTGGTATGACTAACGGGGGACGGGCGGTGAAGTCTGCCTGCCCTGTTCACGTCTCCTGTTCCTATGCTCCGCCATACCTTCGTCCTCGCCTGTGCCGTACTGGTTGGGGCTCCCGCGCACGCCAACATGGTCCAACAGATCATCGTGGGTAAGTGTTCCCAGGCCATGCAGGACGACTTCAAGAAGGCTGGGAAAACCCCGCCTGCCGGCATGGTGAACGACACCTGCGGCTGTATCGCCGACGGGATGCTCAAGAAAGGTCAGAGCCTTGACCAGGCCAAGACCGTCTGCGTCAAGCAGACCACAGCCAAATACAACCCCTGAGCTGCTTGCCAGGCGCCCACTCCGTAGATGGGGATGAAGTGTTGTCGAGCTCGGCAAGCGGCCACCAGTTCCCACACTGTTCCAAACCGGCGGCACCGGGCGGCCGCTGACGGGCCGCCCCCAACTCATTCACAGCCGTGATCCAGCCCATCGCCGTGCAGACCCCAGGCCCATCCGCTCGGATGGAGCGGGTGCTCAGCCCGGTGATCCCCGAGCTGGCTGCCCTGGTCCGGCAGACCCCCGGCACCCTGTCGCTGGCCCAGGGGATGGTGGCCTGGGATCCGCCCCCGGGGGTGGCGCTTGCCGTGGCGGAGGCTCTGGATGCGGGCGGCCCCGACCTGCATCGCTATGGAGCACTGCAGGGGGATCCCGCGTTGCTGGAGGCGATCCGCGCCAAGCTTGCGGCGCACAATCGGCTCGATCTGGATGGGGCGGCGGTGCTGGTCACCGCCGGCAGCAACATGGCCTTCCAGGCCGTGGCCCAGGTGATCGCCGAGGGGCCGCCGGGGGAGCCCAGTGAGGTGATCCTGCCGCTGCCCTTCTACTTCAATCACGTCATGGCGGTGCAGCTCGCCGGGGCCGTGCCGGTGCCGGTGGACGCGGGCGTCATCCCCGATCCCGAACGTCTGGCGGCCGCGATCACCCCGCGCACCCGCGCCATCGTCACCGTGTCGCCGAACAACCCCAGTGGCGTGGTCATTCCGGCCAAGGTGTTGGCCGCGATCAACCGGCTCTGCGCGTTGCACGGCCTGTTGCACATCAGCGATGAGGCCTATGAGCTGTTTGTGCACGGCGCTGAACCCCACTGGAGTGCCGGCTCGCTGCCGGGCAGTGCGGCCCATACCGTGTCGCTTCACTCCCTCTCCAAGGCCTACGGCATGGCCGGCTGGCGGCTGGGATACATGGCGGTTCCCGCCGCCCTGCTGCCGGCGTTGCACAAGGTGCTGGACACGGTGCTGATCTGTCCGCCACGCCTCACCCAGCACGCGGCCCGCGCAGCCCTGACCGCCGGGCCCGCCTGGTGTGCCCCCTGGATCGCCGGCCTGGCAGGGCGCCGTCAGCAGCTGCTGGATGCCGTCGCCGAGCAGCAGGCCCAGGGACTGCCGGTGCGGTTGCTGGCTGAGCCCGATGGGGCCTTCTACGCCCTGCTGCAGCTGGAGCGCGCCGCCGCCGGTCGGCTCACGGGGGACACCCTGATGCGCTGGTTGGTGCGGGAGCACCGGGTGGCGGCCCTGGGTGGCGAGAGCTTTGGTTTCGCTGCAGTCGATCCTGGCGGCCCAGTGCTGCGCCTCAGCTATGGCCTGCTCGACGCCGCCGCGCTGGCCGAGGCCCTCGATCGCTTGTTCATGGGGTTGCGGGCCCTGCTTCTGCAGTCCACACCTGGCCCCAGCGCCCCATGAACGGCCAGCGCACCGTCAGCGGCGTTGTGCCGGCGTCGGGCCAGAGGGCGGCCAGCTCCGCCTGCAGGGCCGGTAGCGGATCGATCCCGGCTTCCCGGCTCCGCTGCACCGCCGACCAGGTGCCGATGTGGGCGATCAGCTCGCTCAGGCTCCAGTGGCGTTCAATCCACAACCCGGCAGGAAAGGGCCACTCCTCGCCGGGGAAGGCCAGGAAGGCCCCGTAAAAGGCCGCTGGGTAGGTGATCCGGTGGCGGGCATAGGCAGCGGCCACTGAGCCGAACAGGCGGGTGGCCTCACTCATCGCTTTTGCAGCACCAGGATCCGGTTGTTGGCCGGCATCATCACGTCGGCCCGGGGCTCAAGGCCGAGGCCTTGGGCCTGTTCAACCAGCTCAAGAGCGTCACGCACCCCCATGGCCGGATCGAGGCTGCGCAGGTGCTGGTCGAAGGCGGCATTGCTGGCGGCGGTGTGCACGCCTCCGTCGTGGAAGGGGCCGTAGAGCAGCAGCAGCCCGCCCGGGCGCAGCACCCGGGCTGTGCCGCCCAGCAGGAGGGGCACGGCCGAATCCGCAACGATGTGGGTGGTGTTGGCGCTGAACACCGCATCGAAGCTCTGGCGGGGCCACTGCCCGGCGTCCGTCACATCGAGGACGATGGCGGGTGGCAGCTGGGAGCCGGCTGCAAGGCCGCCGGGGCTCAGGGCCGCCAGCTGGGACTGCAGATCCGCCAGGTTGTCCTCGCGCTCACTGGTCTGCCAGGTGAGGCCGGTGATCTGCTGGCAGAAGAAGGTGGCGTGCTGGCCACTGCCCGAGCCGACCTCCAGCACCCGGGCGCCGGGAGGGAGCCAGTCCTGGAGCACGGCCAGGATCGGTCCCTTGTTGCGCTCGCAGGCGGGGGAAAACAGCACGCGGTGTCATCGCTGGACCGTTGCCATCATGGGATTGGTGCACCGGGCGATGTCCCACCAGCCATGCGCATGTCCTCTGCCATACCTCTTGTGCTGTTGGCCGGCGCCCT
>JBILUH010000083.1:0-6418 GCA_044371095.1 Cyanobium sp. | reverse complement strand
CTGGTGCACATCGGCACCGGAGCGGTGGTCCCGATTGCCTGGGCCCTGGGCATCGACCGCCTGATCGCGGTGCCGGCAGCAGGAGTGATCACCCTGCTGGCAGCACTCAACCACCGCTTCCGGCTGCTGCCTGCCATTGAAGATGTGGGCCGCTCCAGCTATGGCACCATCGCCTACGGCGCCTCGATCACCCTGCTGTTGCTGCTCTTCTGGCCGCAGCAACCGGCTGCGGTGGCAGCGGGTGTTCTGGTGATGGCCGTAGGGGACGGCCTGGCTGGATTGCTGGGTCCACTCGTGGCTTCGCCGAGCTGGCAAATCTGGGGACAGCGCAAATCCATCGTGGGCACCACGGCCATGGCCCTGGGCAGCCTGGCGATGCTGCTGCTGGTGCGCCAACTGGCCCAGGCGGCAGGGCTGCCCCAACCCGAGCTGATCGGCCTGCTGATGATCACCGCTGCGGCCGTACTGCTGGAGCAGGCGGCCGTACTGGGCGTTGACAACTTCACCGTGCCGTTAGCGGCTGGTTGGTTGTGGGCGCAGCTCAGCTGAGCAGCAGCGTTTCACAGCGCTGCTCCCAATCCCGCGGGGTGCCGAGGCCGGCCACCACGAGCCGATCGGCCGGTTCGTCGCGGAGGCGCAACTGCCACTGACGGATCAGGTCGGCCCGCGCCATCCAGGCTTCCAGCACGGCCTGGTGAATGGCCTCCAGATCCCAGTGGCGCTGCTCGCCTGCGTGCTGAGCCCAGGCCAGCAGGCCATCCAGCTGAAAAGGACGAAACCCTGCAAACACTGGTCCCGAGGACTGCTCCAGATAGAACACCTGCAGGGGTTCACTCACACCACAAAACTGCAGCAAATAGGTCATGGGACTGACCTCCTGAACATGCCCCATGAGACTATCCAGCCCTGCAAGACTGACTGTTCAGAAGGAACAGTTTGCCGAGGACTGTGTGACAAGCCCATCGCAACCTTGGCGCACCAGAGGATCGAGCAACAGGCCCTTTTATGGGGCTTCGCTGATTAGCACTCAGCGATTGCGAGTGCCAAAGCATCACCGTCCAGCTCAGGCCGGCACCAGAGGGCGGGCCGCCTGGGACTGCCGCACCGCTTCGGCCAGGGTGTCGAGCACCGCGCCGGTGGTGGCCAGATCGATGCAGGCATCGGTGATGCTCTGGCCGTAGGTGAGTGCCGCAGGGTCGAGCTGGGAGAGCTCAGCGGGGATCTTCTGGCTGCCGGCCACCAGATGGCTCTCGAGCATCACCCCCATCACGTGGATGGAACCTGCGCGCAGTTGCTCCGCCACCTGAGCCGCCACCTCGCCCTGAAGGCGGTAGTCCTTGTTGGAATTGCCGTGGCTGCAGTCGACCATGACCCTGGGGGGCAAGCCGGCCTTGGCCAGCTCGGCTGCGGCCTCCTCCACGGCTTCCGGGTGGTAGTTGGTGCCCCGCTTGCCGCCCCGCAGCACCAGGTGGCCATCGGGATTGCCGGTGGTGGTGACGATCGCGGCCTGGCCCTCCCCGTTGATGCCGAGGAAATGGTGGGGGCGGGCCGCGGCCTCCATGGCATTGATGGCGGTGATGGCACTGCCGTCGGTGCCGTTCTTGAAGCCGATCGGCATCGACAAACCCGAGGCCATCTCCCGGTGGGTCTGGCTCTCGGTGGTGCGGGCGCCGATGGCGGTCCAACTGATCAGGTCGGCGATGTACTGGGGGACCACCGGATCGAGCAGCTCGGTGGCCGCCGGCAAGCCCATCTCCGCCAGGTGCAGCAGCAGGCCGCGGGCCAGGCGCAGGCCCGTGTTGATGTCGTAGCTGCCATCGAGGTGGGGGTCGTTGATCAGCCCCTTCCAGCCCACGGTGGTGCGGGGCTTCTCGAAGTACACCCGCATGACGATCTCGAGGGCGTCCTTGTAGCGCTCATGGGCCTGGGCGATGGCGGTGGCGTACTCCTTGGCCGCCGCCACGTCGTGCACCGAGCAGGGCCCGACGATCACCAGCAGCCGGGAGTCACGGCCGTGCAGGATCGCCTGAATCCGCTCGCGGGCCTGCTGCACGGTGGCCGCCGAGCGCTCCGTGATCGCCAATTCGCGATGCAGCAGCGCCGGAGGCACCAGCGGCCGGGTTTCCACCACATGCAAGTCGGAGGTGGTGGTGGTCATGGGCCTGATGCCGCGGAAACGGCGCCGTGCGGAGAGTTTCCACCCTAGTCAGCAGCGATGGCGACCAAACGATGGGCCGGCCGCCGAGAACAATGGGAAGCAGATTGACGCGATCGGGCATGTCTGACGCCAGCTTCCTTTCCAGCTACCGCGCCGCTGCGGCCGAGCGCGAGGCCCTGGGGGTGCCGGCCCTGCCCCTGAGCGCCGAGCAGACCCAGGCCCTCACCGAATTGCTGCAGGCCCCGCCCACCGGCGAGGAGGCCTTCCTGCTGCACCTGCTCAGCGAGCGCATCCCCCCCGGGGTGGATGAGGCGGCTTATGTGAAGGCCGGCTGGCTGGCAGCTGTGGCCCAGGGAACGGCCACCAGCCCTCTGGTGAGCGCGGTGGAGGCGGTGCGGCTGCTGGCCACGATGATCGGCGGCTACAACGTGGGGGCCCTGATCGCGCTGCTGTCCAGCGCCGATCCGGCCATCGCCGAGACCGCTGCCGCCGGGCTGAGCAAAACCCTGCTCGTCTACGACGCCTATCACGACGTGCTCGAGCTGGCACAGAACAACCCCTACGCCCAGCAGGTCATCGACAGCTGGGCCAACGCCGCGTGGTTCACCGCCAAGCCCGAACTGCCCGGCGAGATCACCGTGACGGTGTTCAAGGTGGAAGGCGAAACCAACACCGACGACCTCTCCCCCGCCACCCACGCCACCACCCGGCCCGACATCCCCCTGCACGCCATGGCGATGCTGGAAACCCGCATGCCCGGCGGCCTGGCGCTGATCGCCGAACTCAAAACCAAGGGCCACCCGGTGGCCTACGTGGGCGACGTGGTGGGCACCGGCAGCTCCCGCAAATCGGCCATCAACTCGGTGCTGTGGCACACCGGCACCGACATCCCCCACGTGCCCAACAAGCGCAGTGGCGGTGTGGTGCTGGGGGGCAAGATCGCGCCGATCTTCTTCAACACGGCTGAGGATTCCGGCGCCCTGCCCATCGAGTGCGACGTGACCGCCCTCAACAGCGGCGATGTGATCACGATCCGCCCCTACGCCGGCACGATCGAGCGCGCGAGCGGCGAGCCGAACGCCGGCGAGATCGTGGCCCGTTTCGAGCTCAAACCCAGCACCATCACCGATGAGGTGCGCGCCGGCGGCCGCATCCCGCTGCTGATCGGCCGCTCCCTGACCGACAAGGTGCGCGCCCAGCTGGGGCTGAGCGCCAGCGAGCTGTTCATCCGGCCGGTGGCCCCGGCCGACACCGGCAAGGGCTTCACCCTGGCCCAGAAGATGGTGGGCAAGGCCTGCGGCCTGCCGGGCGTGCGCCCCGGCACCAGCTGCGAGCCGCTGATGACCACCGTGGGCTCCCAGGACACCACCGGGCCCATGACCCGCGATGAGATGAAGGAGCTGGCCTGCCTGGGCTTCAGCGCTGATCTGGTGATGCAGAGCTTCTGCCACACCGCCGCCTATCCCAAGCCGGTGGATCTGAAAACCCACGCCGAGCTGCCCGACTTCATGGCGTCGCGCGGCGGCGTGGCCCTGCGCCCCGGCGATGGCATCATCCACAGCTGGCTCAACCGCATGCTCCTGCCCGACACGGTGGGCACCGGCGGCGACAGCCACACCCGTTTTCCGCTCGGCATCTCCTTCCCGGCCGGCTCGGGCCTCGTGGCCTTTGCCGCCGCCATCGGCGCCATGCCGCTGGACATGCCCGAATCGGTGTTGGTGAAGTTCTCCGGCTCCCTGCAGCCGGGTGTGACCCTGCGTGATGTGGTGAATGCGATCCCCTACGTGGCCATCCAGCAGGGGCTGCTGACGGTAGCCAAGGAGGGCAAGCAGAACGTGTTCAACGGGCGGATCATGGAGATCGAGGGGCTGCCCGATCTCAAGCTCGAGCAGGCTTTTGAACTCACGGACGCCACGGCGGAGCGCTCCTGCGCCGGCAGCACCATCAAGCTCTCCGTGGAGACGGTGAGCGAATACCTGCGCAGCAACGTGGCGCTGCTCAAGAACATGATCGCCCGGGGCTACGGCGACGCCCGCACCCTGGCGCGGCGCATCAAGGCGATGGAGGCCTGGTTGGCCAACCCGGTTCTGCTGGAAGCCGACGCGGATGCCGAGTACGCCGCCGTGATCGAAATCGACTTGGATGCGATCACCGAGCCGATCCTGGCCTGCCCCAACGATCCCGACAACGTCAAGCTGCTGACGGAGGAGGCAGGCAAGCCCGTCGATGAGGTGTTCATCGGCTCCTGCATGACCAACATCGGCCACTACCGCGCCGCCGCCACGGTGCTGGAAGGCCAGGGCGAAAACAGGGCGCGCCTGTGGGTCTGCCCGCCCACCCGCATGGACGAAGAGATGCTCAAGCAGGAGGGCTATTACGCCATCTTCGAGCAGGCTGGCTCGCGCATGGAGATGCCCGGCTGCTCCCTCTGCATGGGCAATCAGGCCCGGGTGGAGGACAACACCACCGTGTTCTCCACCAGCACCCGCAACTTCAACAACCGCCTCGGCAACGGCGCCCAGGTGTACCTGGGCAGCGCCGAGCTGGCAGCGGTGTGTGCCCAGCTGGGCCGTATTCCCTCCAAAGAGGAGTATCTGGCGATCGCGGCCGCCAAGATCGACCCCAAAGGTGCCGAGCTCTACCGCTACCTCAACTTCGATCAGATCGAGGGGTTCGAAGATGCAGGCCGGGTGGTGAGCGCCGAGCAGGAGGAAAAAGTGCTGGCGGAGGTGTGACGCCGAGGCCGGAGGTGGGCCGCTGCGCCGCCTGCACAACAGCGTCCAGACGTTGCATTGCAGGGTTTCCCATGCGTCGCCTTTCTCTGATCAGCAGCGGGCTCGCCGTTGCCCTCGCGGGCGGGTTGGTGCTCACCGGCTGTGATCAGGCCACCCAGGGCGTCAAAAACGCCGCCACAACCGCTGCTGCAGGAGCCGCCCAGAGTGCCCTGGGCCCCGCCGTGGCACCGGTGCTGGATCTGCTCAAGCAAGGCCAGAGCAAAGTGAACTCAGGCGACCTGGCCGGTGCCACAGCCTCCATGGGTGGCTTCCAGGCCCTCTGGGACAAGGCCGCGCCGGTGATCCAACCCTCCGCCGCCGATGCCGCCCCGCCGCCATCGGCGGCCTGATGGGTCCCCTGTCCGCCCTGGCTGGCCAATAGACCCGGCCTGGCGTGGTGAGACGCTGGAGGTCTCCGTCCGGCATCTCACCTGAACCAGGAAACCCTGCTGTTTGAGCCCGCCGTGCCCCAACCCGGGGCGCTGCGGGCGGTGCTCGCCTTTCCGAGCACCTACACCGTGGGGATCACCAGCCTGGGCTACCAGGTGGTGTGGGCCACGCTGGCCCAGCGCACCGATGTGGATGTGCGCCGCCTGTTCACCGACCAGGGTGATCCGCCGCACCGGCACTGCGACCTGTTCGGCCTGTCGCTGAGCTGGGAGCTCGACGGGCCGGTGCTGCTGGATCTGCTCGAGCAGCAGCGCATCCCGCTCTGGGCAGCCGAACGCGGCGACGGCGACCCGATCGTGTTCGGCGGCGGGCCGGTGCTCACGGCCAACCCCGAGCCCCTGGCGCCCTTCTTTGATGTGGTGCTGCTGGGTGACGGCGAGCTGCTCCTGCCGGCCTTTGTGGATGCCCTGCAGGAGCACCGCGGCGCCCCGAGGGCCGAACGGCTGCGGCACCTGGCCCAGGTACCGGGCGTTTATGTGCCCAGCCTCTACGCCCCCCGCTATGGCTCCGAGGGCCGGCTGTTAGGCGTTGAGCCAACAGAAGCCGGCATCCCGGGCACCGTCTCCAAGCAGACCTGGCGCGGCAACACGCTCAGCCATTCGGCGGTGATCACACCGGAGGCGGCCTGGCCAGCGATCCACATGGTGGAGGTGGTGCGCAGCTGCCCGGAGCTGTGCCGCTTCTGCCTGGCCAGCTACCTCACCCTGCCGTTCCGCACCCCATCGCTGGATGACGGCCTGATTCCCGCGGTGGAAAAGGGCCTCACCGCCACCCAGCGCCTGGGGCTGCTGGGGGCCTCGGTGACCCAGCACCCCCAGTTCGCCGACCTGCTGGCCTGGCTCGATCAGGATCGCTTTGAGGGCACTCGCGTGAGCGTGAGCTCCGTGCGGGCCGCCACCGTGACCCCCGAGCTGGGCCGCATCCTGGCCAAGCGAGGCAGCAAGTCGCTCACGATCGCCATCGAGAGCGGCAGCGAGCGGATGCGCGAGGTGGTGAACAAGAAACTGGCCACCGAGGAGATCTACGCCGCCGCCCG
>JBILUH010000066.1:0-9059 GCA_044371095.1 Cyanobium sp. | reverse complement strand
CCGGCGATCGCGATGAACGCGCTGGATGCCAGCGGCTTCGGCGGCACAGCCGACAGCAAGATCAACCTCGACGCCATCGATAGCAGCTACCACATGCTCGGCTGCGGCTGCCCGGTGTGCCAGCGCGGCGGCAACGGCTCCGAGCCCGGCGGGATCACCGGCAACACCGTGGGCAGCGGCAGCACGTCCTCCGGCAAGCCTTACGCCAGCCTGCAGGGCCTGGCCGACTACCTGCGCGACGGTTTCTGGCAGGAATTCGGCGCGATCCCGCGGCGTTACAACCTCGCAAGCACCGGCCCCAACCCCAACAACGGCGTTCTCTACTACAACCTCAGCGGCTGGAACTTCGACACCGACAGCAACGGCACCCTGGACGGCGACACCAACGGCCTCACCACCGCCCGCCGCAATCTGGTGCGGGAGGTGTTCAAGCTCTACGAGGCCACGCTCGGCATCCGCTTCCTCGAAACCACCTCCACCAGCCGGACACTGGTCGACTTCTTCTTCACCGACAGCTACAGCGGCGCCTACTCCTATGCCGCCGGCAACTCCTCCAGCGACGGTGTCCAGTACTCGGTGATCAATGTCGCCAGTAGCTGGGATTCGGGCATCTCCAGCTTCGACTCCTACAGCCTTCAGACCTTCTTCCACGAAATCGGACACGCCATTGGCCTAGGCCACCAGGGTCTGTACAACGGCAGTGGCAGTTACGCCGTCGACGCCAAGTTCGCCAACGACAGCTGGCAGGCGTCGATGATGTCGTACTTCAGCCAGACAGCCAATCCCACCACAGGTGCCTCTTACGCCTTTCTGCAGTCACCCATGTCGGTCGACTGGCTGGCCCTCGACGACATCTACCGCCCGGCAGGCTATGGGGTCGCCAATGCCTTCCGCGGCGACACGATCTACGGCGTCGGCACCAACATCAGTGCCGCGACAAGCCAGATCTGGAACGAATTCAGCACCTACGCCGGCCGCAGCGCCTACACGATCGTTGATGGCGATGGTTACGACACACTCAACGTCAGCAATTTCAGCGCCGACCAGCTGATCAACCTCGCCCCCTCCCAACCCGACTCGATCACGCCATCCCTGTCGAACATCGGTGGCAAGATTGGCAATCTCTCGATCGCCGTCGGCACCGTGATCGAAGCCGCGATCGGCGGCAGCGGCAATGACAGCTTCTACGGCAACAACGCCAACAACAACTTCCTCGGTGGTGTTGGCAACGACAGCTTCTACGACAGCCTCGGCTCCGACATCTATTCCGGAGAGGCGGGCATCGACTGGCTCTACTTCACCGAATCGATCGAGCTGCTCCGCTATGAACTCACCAGCGACTCGCTGCTGTTCTCCCGCATCACCGGCAGCCTCGATGTCGATCAGGTCTGGAACAGCATCGATTACCTCGTCTTCAACAGCAGCACCTTCAGCTACGACGACCTGGTCCGCAGCCTCTCGGGCCCTCTGCTGCCCAACGTGACGATCTCCGCGGTGAACGGCCTGGCCAGCGGCGCCGCCACCAACAGCACCACCCTCAGCTTCAGCGGCAGCCTCAGCCAGGCGCTCAGCGCAGGCCAGGCGATCGCTGTGTACCGCAACGGCGTGCAGGTCGGCAGCACGGAACCCAGCGCTGCCGATCCCAGCGCCTGGAGCTTCTCCCTGCAGGAAAGCTCCGGCACCAACTCCATCTCCTACACCGCCCGGGTGGTTGACACCGCCAGCGGCCAGCTCGGCAGCCTCTCCAGCCCCTTCGCTCTCACCGTGGACACCGACGCCCCGCTGGTCAGCGTCGACACCCTCCAGACCCAGAGCACCACGCCCGTGCTCAGCGGCACCATCAGCGAAGCCGCCGCCCAGGTGAGCGTCAGCATCGGCGCCATCAGCCGCAGTGCCGTCAACAACGGCAACGGCACCTGGTCGCTCCAGTGGATCGACGGCCTCACCGCCGGTGCCAGCTACGACGTGGTCGCCACCGCCACCGATGCCGCTGGCAACAGCGGCAGCGACAACACCAACGGCGAACTCAGCATCCTGGTGGCGCCACCGCCGCCGCCACCGGCGCCGAGCCCGATCCTCTACTTCACCCTGGCCAGCGCGGTCACCAGTTCATCGGCCTCGGTGATGGGCGGCCTGACAGCCCAGCGAAACGACATCATCGCCTTTGACGGCAGCCGCTTCTCCACCTGGCTGAACGGCAACGCCAGCGGGCTGAGCGGGGCCGTGCTGAGCGGTCTCCACATCGTCAGCCCCGACGAGGTGGTGGTGGCCGTCCAGAGCCCGGTCACCCTCTCGGGCATCGCCTTCGACGACTCGGATCTGGCACGCCTCAGCCGCAACACCAGCGGCGGCTTCAGCGTGTCGATGTTCTTCGACGGCAGCGACGTGGGCCTCACCACCAACGCCGAAGCGATCGACGCGGTGACCGGCCTGGCCGACGGCTCCTGGCTGATCTCCACCCGCGGCAGCGGCAGCGTTCCCGGCGTCGCCATCTTCGCCGCCGAGGACATCCTGCGTTTCCGGCCCACCAGCCTCGGCGCCAACACCGCTGGCAGCTGGAGCCTCCAGGCCGACATGAGCGACGTGGGCATCAGCGGAACCGCCGAGAACGTCACCGCCCTGTCGACGGCTGCCGATGGCCGGCTGTTCCTCACCACCAGCGGCAACGCCAGTGCCACCGGACTGAGCGCCACCAACGAAGACGTCTTCACCTTCCGGCCGACCCAGCTGGGCGCCACCACCAGCGGCAGCTTCGTTAGCCCGCTCGCCTTCGACGGAAGCCTCTACGGCCTTGGCGCCAACGCCCTGCTGGGCATTCACGTGCCGGTCTGAACCAGCCGGCCTGCGCTGAACCGGCAGGGTCCTGTCGCCGGACCTCAATCAAACACCGCGGTCCGCCCCCGGTACACCATCACCTGGCGGCAGAGGTGCAGCCGCAGGGCGCGGGCCAGGGCCAGGCGCTCGGTGTCACGGCCCTTGCGGATCAGATCATCGACTTCGTCGCGGTGGCTCACGTGCACGGTGGCCTGCTCAATGATCGGGCCGCCGTCGAGCTCCTCGGTCACGTAGTGCGCCGTGGCGCCGATCAGCTTCACGCCCCGCTCCCAGGCGCGGTGATAGGGCTGGGCGCCCTTGAAGGCCGGCAGGAAGGAGTGATGGATGTTGATCACCTGATGCCCCTGCCTGCCCCCGCCACGGAAACGGGCCAGGAAGCCGGGGCTCAGCACCTGCATGTATTTGGCCAGCACCACCAGCTCAATGTGGTGTTCCGCCAGCAGCTGCAGCTGGGTCTGCTCGGACTGCTCCTTGCTCTCCGCCGAAACGGGCACATGCACGTAGCTGGCGCCGAAGGCCTCGACCACCTCACGCAGATCGGGGTGGTTTGACACCACCAACGGCACGGTCATCGGCAACTCGCCGGCGCGGGTGCGCCAGAGCAGATCCACCAGGCAGTGGTCCTGCTTGCTCACAAAGATGGCCACCCGCGGCAGCTCATCGGAGAAATGCACCTGGCCTTCGCCGCCCAGGCGCTCGGCCAGGGCCGCCACCGCTGGCGCAATGGCCTCGCGCGGCAACCCGAAACCGTCCAGCGCCCACTCGATACGGCTGAGAAACAGGCCAGCGCCCAGGTCGGTGTGGTGATCGGCGTGGCGAATGTTGCCGCCATTGGCCGCCACCCAGCCGGAGAGCTCGCTCACGAGGGCGGGGCGATCCGGGCAGATCACCTGGAGGATCGCGGTGGAAGCAGACATGGCCGCGCACAACATCAGCTGCAGGCGTAGCACCCCGGCGGCATCGCGACCAGGTTGCGAGGGGCTACAGACAGAGCCTGGGGGCCTGGGGGCACCGATACACTCAGCGCCACGAACCCGGTGTTGGTGATGGTGATGGCTTCTGCACGGATCCCTGCGGTGATCTCTGCGGCGACAGCTGCGCTCGCCCAGCAGCTGCGCCGCCTGGTGGTGCTGGGGCTGGCAGCGGTGCTCTGCCTGGGCCTCACCGCCTGCGATGGCGGCCAGAGCAAAAAGCCGCCGACCATCAGCCCGGAGGACATGGCCCTGATCGAGCGACAGGCCGAAGGCTTCCTGGCCGCCCGCAACCGCCTGCCCGAGCTGGCCGCCCTGGTCAACGAGCGCAACTGGGTGTTCACCGCCAACCTGATCCACGGCCCCATGCAGGAAGTGGGCCGCGAGATGAGCTACATCAATCAGCGCCTGCTTCCCGCCGACCGCCCCGAGGCTGAACAGCGCGCTGTAGCTCTCAAAACCGCACTGGCCCAGCTCGATGAGGCCGCCCGTCTGCAGGATGGCGACAAGCTGCGCAAGGCTTACATCAAGGTGGCCAGCGGCTTCGGCCTTTACGCCCAGGTGCTACCCGCCCAGGTGCAGGAAGACCTGAAGCAGGTTTGATCGAGCCGGGCGAGCCGAGCCTCCAACCCGACATTCCTCACCAGAACGACCAACCCCGATCCGCCCGGCCCCGATCCGTGGTGGTCGTCGGCGCAGGGCTGGTGGGCCGAGCCTGTGCCTGGCACCTGCTGCAGCGCGGCCACCACGTGCAGCTGCTGGATCCCGGCCTGGACGGCGACCCTGATCCCAACTCCGGCAGCTGGGCGGCCCTGGGGGTGCTGATGGCCCAGGTGTTCCACCGCAGCAGTGGCCGCGGCTGGCGCCTGCGCCAGCGCAGCCTGACCCTGTGGACGCTCTGGCGCCAGCAGCTGGCCGCCCAGGGCTGGCCCCTGGCCTGGCGACCGGGGCTGTTGCTGCTGGCCGGCAACGACGACGACCTGGAGCGCCACCAACGCCTCCTGGCCAGCCGCCAGCGACAGGGCATGCCCCTGGAGCTCTGGAGCCGGCCCCAGCTCGAGGCGCTGGCACCGGCGCTGCCGGCAGGGGCCACCAGCGCCCTCTATTCCGCCGCCGACGGCCAACTGGACCCGGGCACCGCCTTGGATGCGCTGCTGGGGGATGGGCTGCGGTTGGGCCTGCAACCCTGCTGCGACCGGGCGGAGCGGCTGGAGCGCCGTCCCGGCGGCTGGACGGTGCGCACCAGCAGCGGCCAGGACCTTCGGGCGGAGGCAGTGGTGTTGAGTGCGGGAGTCGCCAGTGCGGCCCTGCTCGAATCCCTCGGCCACAGCCAGCCCCAGGAGCCGGTGCTGGGCCAGGCGCTGGAACTCGAGCTGGCAGCCCCCAGCAGCTGGGACACCCCTGGGCCCTGGCCTGGAGCTGTGGTGTGGCAAGGGGTCAACCTGGTGCCACGACCCAGGACCGGCGATCCGGCCGGCGCTCGGCTGTGGCTGGGAGCAACCCTGGAGCCGGGGGAGCAGGCCGATCCAGCCGCCCTGACCCACCTGCGCCAACTGGGCGGAGCGGCCCCCGCCTGGCTTCAGCAGGCCGCGGTCATCCGGCGTTGGCAGGGCCACCGAACCCATCCGATCGGCCAGCCGGCGCCGCTGCTCGCCGAGCTGGAGCCTGGCCTGCTGCTGGCCAGCGGCCACTACCGCAACGGCGTTCTGCTGGCCCCGGCCACGGCGGAGTGGGTGGCCGATCAACTGGAGCGGTCCTGACGGACCACCACGCAGGGGCCTCTTAAAGACGCCCTAACCTGCCGGCGTGGCGCCCGACCCGCTGCCACCAACCCTTTTCGATCGCTCACTCCATGGCCGTCGCCCGTTTTCGCCCCACCGCACTGACCGGGGCTGTCCTCGGCGTGGCTGCCCTGGTCAGCCTGAGCAGCTGCGGTGGCGTCGGCCCGACACTCCAGGCCGCCGGAGCCAGTTTCCCGGCGGGTCTCTACCAGCGCTGGTTTGCCGATCTGGCCAACCAGGAGAAGATCCGCGTCAATTATCAGTCGGTGGGCTCGGGGGCAGGCGTGCGGCAGTTCGAGGCGGGCACCGTGGATTTCGCCGCCAGCGACAAGCCCCTGGATGCCAGCGAAGCCGCCGCGATCAAACGGGGGGTGGTGCAACTGCCCCTCACCGCCGGCGCCATTGCTGTGGCCTACAACCTGCCGGGCTGCACGCTCAAGCTCAGCCAGGCCCAGCTGGTGCAGATCTTTGAAGGCAAGATCTCCAACTTCCAGCAGCTGGGCTGCGCCAACCAGCCGATCCAGGTGGTGGTGCGCTCCGACGGGTCCGGCACCACCTACAACTTCACCAACTCCCTGGCCGCCTTCAGCCCCAGCTGGAAGCAGGGCCCTGGCGTGGGCAAATCGGTGAACTGGCCGACCGGCGTAGGGGCCAAGGGCAATGAGGGCGTCGCCGCCAGCCTGCTGCAGACCAAGGGCAGCCTCGGCTACGTGGAGGCGGCCTATGTGCGGGGGCCGCTCCAGGCCGCCGCGATCGCCAACCGCTCCGGCACCTACACCCGCCCGGATGCCGCCAGCGCCAGCCAGGCGCTGGCCACGATCAACCTGGGGGCCGACCTCAGCGGCAGCGATCCAAACCCCAGCGCCGGCTATCCCATCGTCACCTTCACCTGGGTGCTGCTCTACAAGAGCGGCAACGGCGCCAAGCTGCCGGCCCTGCAGCGCACCTTCGGCTACGCCCTCAGCGACGCCGCCCAACAACAGGCTCCGGGCCTGGGCTACATCCCGCTACCGGCGCCCGTGGTCACCAAAGTGAAAGCGGCCCTGGCCGGCGTGGGCGCCTGAGGCCATCAGACACTGCAACTCACTTGATCTCGGTCACAAGCTTTCGGTGAACTCGGCGTCGATCACATCGTCGCTGGCAGAGCTGGCCGCATCGACGCCGGCGCCATTGCCACCAGGGGCAGCACTAGCGGCACAGAGGGCCTGCAGAAGCGTTTCCGCCTCGTTCTTCAGGTCCATCTTTTCGCGCTTCTCCTTGCTGGGCGCGGCGTTGAGAATGGCCTCGGCTATTTGCTCACGCCAGTGACCAAAGCTTTGACGGACCGACCCGTTTGTGAGTCGCCTCTGTACCAAGCGCAGCATCTGATGAGGATCGCTCCATCGGCTAGGTGAGAAACAGCAACACGGTGGCCGTCATCACCGTGCCCAGTGCACAGGTTCACTCGAGACCAAGCAGTTCAAGCAGGCACCGGCCCCATAAAGCCAGCATCAAGCAAGCTGAGCAACGAGCCTGATGGGTTGAACCGACTATGAATGAACGGGTACGCCGCACGAACAGTTAGCCATTATAGTCTTACTGGGATAACTTTCCAAGTGCGGCTGGCACTTCGAGCAACACACACCTAGTCGTCAGGGGTGGCTTGGGTTATCAATCGCAGCACGCTCGAGCTATTAACCCCACCTGACTAGCCTCAAGCTAAACCGATGAGCATTGGTCAGCCGGAGGCCAAACGATCGATTAGCGCTATCTGGCGGGGCAAGCAGCATCTCTTGAGGTCAAACTTATCAACAACTGTCTGTCGTGCGTTCTCAGCCACCGTTCGAAATGCGGCTGGATCAGCCAGAACATCGGCGATTCTCTGCGCCAATCCATCACCATCGAAAAAGTCCACCAAGATTCCATTCTCGCCACCCTGGATCACCTCTTGAACAGGTGGAGTGGCCGATGCGACCAGCACCGAGCCGCAAGCCATAGCCTCCAAGGCACTCCAGCTCAACACAAATGGATAGGTGAGATACACATGACAGGCCGCCACCCGGAAAAGATCATGAAGCACAGGGTGTGAAACTCGGCCGACAAAGTGGACCCGACTGAGATCCAGTTGGCCTTCCAGTTCGCGTAGGAGCCGAGCTTTCCATGTGCCACCACCTGCAGGCTCTGCTCCGTAGCTCACCCCATCTCCCCCCACAATCAGAACTTGGGCACGAGGCCTCAGTTGCTGAAGACGGGGCAACATGCGTAAAAATCGATGGAAACCGCGATATGGCTCCAGACTGCGCGCCACAAAACTCACCACTTCATCCCCAGCGCGGAAGACAAGCCCAGCCCTCCGCAGCTTCACTATGCAGTTAGCTCTTGGAGCAATCAGATCGGTGTTAATGCCCTCATGGATCACGCTGATGCGGTGCCGAAACTCTGCAGGTGCCCTAGAGGCCTGCCACGCTGTAGGTGCCATCCCCCAATCCAGGTCGTGAAAAGCAAGGAGTTGTGAGGTGCGCCGTAAACGCAAACGAGTACGTACCCTCCAATCAGGCTGCGCAAACTCAGGATCGAAGCCAAAGTCGCCACCTTCAAGCTGATAGACAAACTCCACCTGGTGCAAGACCGGCACGTGGGGCAACAGATCCTTGACGCCGAGCAACTCCCCCCAACCTGGATGGCCCACCACGAGATTCGGCCTGAACCCTGAAGCGAGCAGGCGTTCCAGGGTTGCGCAAACGGCCTCGGCGCGAAGGATCTTGGTCTGAAAATCGCTGGCCCAGGGGTGACAGAGAGGAATGTCTGCGGAAGGGCAGGGGCTGTAGCGATGGAGGGGCACATTGGGGAGGGTGCGGGCCGTGGGACCGCCAATGGCAACAACTTCATCGCCTCGTGCTACGAGAGCAGCCGCCAAGTGCAGATATTGCGCCGGAAAATTTTGGTGAATGAAGAGAATACGCAAGGGAACACCATCAAGCCAAGTAGATTTTTACGAGGATGACTCCCTGACGACAGTCCTTGCAGGAATTGCAATAAAGTTCACAATGACCTAGACTTTTGTATCCATGCATACGGCGGCGCAGCTAGCATCTGGCAGCAGATCGAAAGCAAAGCCGCCTGACCACGCCTATGGACACCTAGCGCGAGTAACCATTCAGGGAGCCGCAGCGTTATTCGTGGGCTCGATCCCCTCAATCTCCAGGAAGGTTCAGAGGCCATCGCTCACTTGCAACGGTTGCTGACAGGTGCAGCAGCTCCGCTCCGAACTCGGCGCTGGCACCAAAGGCGATCACCATGACCCACTGCCAGCCGCACCTGCGATCGGGATTGCATCCGTCGGCATTGCCGGTGGCTGGCCGACCCATCCATCGACAACGCGGCACCCAGTCCGCGTCAAAGATGCAAGCTGGACTCAAGCCGTCATCAAGGGTTCAGCAGGGCCGATGTTCATCGTGGACTATCCCAGCCCCTGAAGAGTTCCTAGCGCAAA
>JBILUH010000099.1:0-4371 GCA_044371095.1 Cyanobium sp. | reverse complement strand
TTTCCTCGCGGTGGTCTGCTCGTAATCACCGAATCCGAGCTGCTTGCCGCCCATGAAACCAGCCATGCCCAGCGATCACAGAGCCATTGTCGCGTGGATTGGCCGGGTTATCCAGAGTTTCCCTAACTGAAGCGAGTCGACGCGCCGGAGTCCTCAGCTTGCGCGACCGCCGCAGGTAATGGAACGCTCTGGGTACTGGGCTCAGTGAGTGCTTTGGCCGGCCTTTGTCGCTGGCAGCGTTGCTGCTGCCGCCAAGGTCTCGCCAGAAGACCAGCTCGTGGCCTCCCTGGTCGCCCTGCTGGAGGCCAGCATCCACTTCCCTGGCGGGGTAGGAGCACAGCAGGGTGATTGATGCAGTGCTCCCCGCTTTGCCCTTACAGCCCGGCGCAGCTGCCGGCCCTGCGGGTGGCGCCAGCCGTCAGTTGATCTGCGCTGCCAGCGATGCGGTGGGTCTGACCCCAAAGACCACCGTTGTGGTAGCTAAGAAGCATTGGTGGCGTTGGGATGAACAGCCTTGAGCAACGCTGCGCTGAGCTGACTTCCCAGCTGGCGGCATTGAACCGCCAGGGGCGCACGACGGCGCTTGGATCGCCTGAACAGCAAGCGGTGCTCAAGCAGTGGGCCGCGGTGCATGCCGCCCTCTCAGCCCTGAAAGAAGAACTGGAGGAGCCGGAGAAACCGGAGTTGCGTGAGCAGCAGGCTTGAGCACCGCGCGGCAGGCCGCTTCATCGCGGTGGACCGGCACCTCTCCACCACCGCCACCAGGAACCCTGCGCTCTGCCGGTGGGTAGGCCGTGGCCCAGCTGCCGCGCCTCAAGCCGCGTCCCACCCCACCACTGCAGCAGGGCGTTGAACTTTGGGCGTGCGCTGTCGCCGCTGCGCAGCAGCAGCCAGAGGGATTCGCGCAGTGGCTGCAGGGGCTGCAGCGGCACCAGACCCGCCTCACACCAGGGAGAGGCCGTGAGCAAGGTGAGATGGGCGGGCAGGAGCAGGCAGTGATCTGCCAGCTGCTGCAACCAGATCTGCGGCTCTGCGGCAGCGCAGTGCTTGAGCGAAAGCCGGTTGCCAGTCGCCAGAGCTTGTAGCAGCAGCGGGCTGTGAGCTGCGGGTGGCAGCAGATAGCCCCGCGGCGGCCAGGCCGCACCGCTTGCCGCAGCGAGGCCGCTGCCACTGGCGTGATGGAGCAGCAGCAGGGGGGGGCTGCCCCAGAGCGATCAGCTCCACCCCTGATCGCAGGGCTCTGCTGAGCTTTGGCGGCTGAGCGGTTTGCGGATCAGCCGCCATTCCGGCCTGGGGCAGAAGCACCGCGTCGCATTCGCGGCGCAGCAAACATCTAGCCCAGGCGTCTGCAGAACGAAAGGCCAGCAGCGGTGGGCGGGTTGGCAGCACGGCCTGCAGCAGGGGCAGGTGGAGCGGATCACCCGCAAGACGCAGGGAACACCACCCCCGGCTGCCGTGGTCATGAAGGGTCGAGTTGATGGCCAGAGCAACCGCGGCGACTGGATGGTTCGTCCGTTCAGATTGCAGTTCGCGCAGCGGTCGTAGTTCCGCGAAAGAGTCAGTGACGGGAGCTTGATCACTTGGCACGGTGACAACGCAGTGCTCAGCAGGAATGTCCCCTGTGACGTAATGGCAACATCCACAAAACCGCCGTTGCGGTTTCACCTCATGATCGGTGCGGCGTGCAGCGGTAAGAGCACGACTGCGCGCATCCTGGCGCAGTCGTTGCAGGCGCATGAGCAGCGACCGATTCGCTACATCTCCAGCGCCGGTATCCGGCGGGAGCTCTATGGCGATGCGGCCATCTATGGCCGCTGGGCGGAGGTGGAAGCGGAGATGCGCTGTCAGATGCTGCAGGCGATTGCGGCGGAGGAGACGGTGATCCTGGAGGCCAGCTACACCCGCAGGGCCTTCCGTCTGGCGATCACCCAGGGCCTGGAGCTGCCGGTGGCCGTGCAGTGGATCGGTTGGTGGCTTGATACACCGCTGCAGCTGTGTCTGGAGTGGAACCAGCGGCGCGCAGTGCCCTTACCGGAGAGTGTGATTCAAAAGCACTGCGCCCAGCTTCTGCAGGCCGCGCCGGTGCCGCACCGTCAAGAGGGTTTCGCGCAGGTGGTGCGGCTGCGGCCGGATCAGGGAATCCCCCTAGAGCTGTTGGTGCCCGCCGAGCTGGAAAGGCTGGAGGGCGGCCTGCAGCGTGCGGCTAACCGTGATGGTGCCTACCAGCTGCATGGCTATTCGCGGCTGCTGGATCTTGAGCGGCTCACATACCTCATCCGGCTGCTGAGTGATCACCCGAAACTGACAGGCACGGACGAGGACGACAGCAACGAGCTGGAACACCTGCTTTCGCCCCTGCCAGCCGGCGGTGTGGCGGAGCGCTCGGCGGCGCTGCTGGCGCGGCTGCATGGCGCCTGCTACGGCGATGCGTTGGCCGTGAGTAGCGATCTGGCCTGGCTGGATCAGCAGGGCTATACGGCCCGCTGATTGGGGGTGAGGGAGGAAGCGTTGCCATTGATCGAGCCCCCGCCCTGGCCAGCTGCGCAGCAGCGACCGACGGGAGGGTTGCCGCGGCTGGCGGATCGTGACGCCTTCCGGCAGGTGTTCACCCTGCTGCGGCATCTGCTGCGCCATCCCCATGCCATCGCCCCGCAGGAGCGGGTGAGCGTGCACCTGGCCCGCAACCTCAATGCCACCAGAGCCGCTGCAAGCTCCGCATCCGGTGACCCCGCGACTGCCGGGTTGCAGTGGTCGGCCCGGCAGGTGCAGGTGGCGATCAACGAAACCCTCACCCCCTACGGCTTCCGGCTGCCGGGCCGCAGCGGCCGACGGGGCTACAGCATCGGTACTGCGCTGCTGTCGCTGCCGGAGTTGCGGGAGGTGAACGAGCTGCTGCAGCTGCAGGCGCAGCAGCTTGGCGACAGTCAGGCGACACGGATCGCCGGGGTGCTGGGCGAGCGGTTGGCGGCGATTGACGATCGCAGCGGCAGCTCTGCGGTGAGACAGGAGGAAAGAGCGCCGCGGCGGCGTTGGATTCAGCCCACTAAGCCTTTGCCGGCACTCCTCGACGTGGCGGGCAGACGGGCCGGCCGCAGTCAGGTGGTTCTGATCGAGGAGGCGATCGCCCTACGGCAGCGCCTGCTGCTCTCAGTCGCCAGCAGCCCAGCGGTCCGGAGCAGCGGGCGCCGCCGTGCAGCCCCACAGGTCCAGGCGGTCTGGCCGCTGCAGCTGCTGCTGCACAGCGGCCGCTGGTGGCTGCTGCTGGAGCACGATGCGATCGGCCAGCCAATCGGCCTACTGCGCTGCCTGCCCCTCGCCGGTCTGCATCTGTACCCGGCGGAGCGCGGTTCGGGCCGGGAGCCGCAGCTGCACCAGCAGGCCCTGGAGCGGGCGGGAGTGCTGGAGCGCTGCTGCGGCGGGCTGTGGTTTGGTGAGCAGCTGGCGGGGCAGCAGGCGCTGTGCGAGCAGGTGTCAGCAGCGCCGAGCGGCGGCAGCTGGAGCGGAGCAGCCGCTGAATGGCTGGTGCCGCTGCGGTTGCGCTGCAGCGCGGCTGTGCTGGCTGCGTTGCGGCGTGATCTGGACCGTTTCTGGCCGGCGGCGGTGCGCCTGGCGGCTGCCCTGCCTGGCGACAGCTGGGGCCGCCAGCAGCAAGGCTGTGCTGGTCTGACGGCCAGCGCTGCTTCCGATCTTCCCTATCCGGTGGAGGTGGATCTGCCGCTCTGGGTGGTGAGCGGTGATGGTGAGCTGCGGCGATGGCTGTTCAGCTATGGCGCCGCGATACGGATTGAGGCACCAGCCGAGCTGGCGGCAGAGCACCGGCGCTGGCTGCGCGCTGCCCTGGCGGTGTACCGGTCTGTCACGCCAGCCGGCGGTCTGTGCAGGCCGCTCCGGCGACGGATTCGCAAACGGTTCTTACCAACACCCGCCGCTGCCGCGAGGCGAGCGCGTCACCAACAGGGCGCCGTGGATTGAGCCAGGGGCCAGCAGGCCGAGCGTGTGGAGGGTGGCGGGTCCCCAGGTTCTGGCCAATGACGGCAGATGGTGGTGCTGCAGCTGCAGGGGCGAAGAGGGAGTGATCGCCACCGGGCCGGCGCACACCCACCGCATCCCTCGGCCAGTCCTCACGCCGCGTCAAGGATCGGGCCATGCGCTCTCCTGCGTCGGGCGTCCTTGTCACGGCGCTGCGGCCGGCCGGTGGGGGTGGGGTTCTCCGCCGTCCCCAGGTGGCTTCCCCGCTTTCCCCCTCCCGCCGCCAGCAGCCAGCTGCAGCCCTCAGCCGCACTGCCCTCAAGGCCCGTGATGCCCTGGTGCTGGAGCACCTGTCGCTGGCAGATGCCATTGCCTCAGCCACGGCGCAGCGGCTGTTCCCTC
>JBILUH010000011.1:0-54712 GCA_044371095.1 Cyanobium sp. | reverse complement strand
TCGCACCCGGATGCGGGCAAGACCACCCTCACCGAGAAGCTGCTGCTCTACGGGGGTGCGATCCAGCAGGCCGGCGCCGTGAAGGCCAAGGGCGAGCAGCGCAAGGTGACCTCCGACTGGATGGAGCTGGAGAAACAGCGGGGCATCTCGATCACCTCCACGGTGCTGCAGTTCGACTACTCGGGCAGCACCATCAACCTGCTGGACACCCCCGGCCACCAGGATTTCTCCGAAGACACCTACCGCACCCTGGCGGCCGCTGATAACGCGGTGATGCTGGAAGACGCCGCCAAGGGCCTCGAACCGCAGACCCGCAAGTTGTTCGAGGTCTGCCGGATGCGGCAGATCCCGATCTTCACCTTCATCAACAAGATGGACCGGCCGGGGCGTGAGCCCCTTGAGCTGCTCGATGAGATCGAGCAGCAACTGGGGCTGGCCTGCTGGCCGGTGAATTGGCCCATCGGCAGCGGCGACCGCTTCCGCGGCGTGATCGATCGGCGCAGCCACGATCTGATCCTGTTTCAGCGGGCCGAGCGCGGCCGCCAGAGCGAGGAGCGGGTGTTGTCGGTCCAGGAGGCCCGCGACTCAGGTGCCGTGGAGCCGGAACTCCTGGATCTGGCACTGGAGGAGCTGGAGTTGCTGGAGGGGGCCGGTGCCGACCTCGACCTGGAGCTGGTGCATGCCGGTGAACTCTCCCCGGTGTTCTTTGGCTCGGCCATGACCAACTTCGGCGTGCGGCCGTTCCTCGATGCCTTCCTGGAGCTTGCCCAGAAGCCGGTGGCGCGGGCCAGCAGCGTCGGAGCGATCGAGCCGGTGACCCCGGGGTTCAGTGGTTTTGTGTTCAAACTGCAGGCCAACATGGATCCCCGCCACCGCGACCGGGTGGCCTTTGTGCGGGTCTGCTCCGGCAAGTTTGAAAAGGACATGACGGTGCAGCACGCCCGCACCGGTAAGGCCATTCGCCTGTCACGCCCCCAGAAGCTGTTCGGCCAGGACCGCGAGGTGGTGGAGGACGCCTACCCCGGCGATGTCATCGGCCTCAACAACCCGGGGATGTTCGCCATCGGCGACACGCTCTATCTGGGCCCCAAGGTGGAATACGAGGGCATTCCCTGCTTCAGCCCCGAGATCTTCGCCTGGCTGCGCAATCCCAACCCCTCGGCCTTCAAGAGCTTCCGCAAGGGGGTGAATGAGCTGCGGGAGGAGGGCGCGGTGCAGATCCTCTACGACACCGACGAGAGCAAGCGCGATCCGATCCTGGCGGCGGTGGGCCAGTTGCAGCTGGAGGTGGTGCAATACCGACTCGAACACGAATACGGCGTGCAGACGCGTCTCGAGCCCCTGGGCTTTGCGGTGGCCCGCTGGGTGGTGGGCGGCTGGGCTGAGCTGGAGAAGGTGGGGCGGATCTTCAACTGCAAGACCGTGCGCGATGCCTGGAACCGGCCGGTGCTGCTGTTCAAGAATGATTGGAATCTCAATCAGCTGCGCGACGACCATCCGGCGCTGGAGCTCAGCGCGGTGGCGCCGGTGGTGAGTGGGGTGGAGCCGATCGCCCTCTAGGGCGTGGCGCGGTCACGGCCGGCCAAGGGGCGCGCCAGACTGGCGCGTAACGAACCATCACAGCGATGCCCAAGCCACTCTGGCTGGTGCGTCCCCGCCCGGACGGGGGCTGCGATTACGTGAGTTTCCTGCCCGCCCAGGGACCCATTGGTGCGACCACGGTGGAGATGCGGGAGGGGAGCCACCTTCCCCCCCAGCTGCCCCTGCTCAAGCACCGCAAGCGACTCGGTGCCGAGGAGGCGGAGCGTTGCCGCCGCCGTCTGCAGCTGGAAGCAGGTTTCCGCTGCAGTGAGCCCCTTTTTTAGCCACGCCTCGATACGCTCTTCCCAGGCAACGTCCTGCGATCTCCCTGCTGCCGCGGCGCGGCTCGACATGACTCAACGCTCCGATCAGACCTCTCCGGCGGCCGACCCCTCTGGCCCCTACGAGCGATTGGGTGTGCCGGCCGATTCCAGTTTTGATGCGGTGCAGGCAGCCAAGCTGGCCCGCCTCGCTGAAGTGGGCGACGATCCGATGGCTCGCTCCCGCATCGAAGCGGCCTACGACGCCGTGTTGATGGAGCGGCTCAAGGAGCGGCAGCAGGGCCGCGTCAGCAGCGCCGCCAAATCCGCCTCCCAGCGGGAGCAAGTGGCGCCGCCCCCGCCGAAGTTGGTGGTTCCGGCCCTGCCCCAGCTGCCCCTGCCCCGGATCACCGCCCCCCGGCTCCATCTGCCCGGCCTTGCCGTGGCCACTGGCCGGGAGCGGTGGTTCCCGCTGGCCACGTCCGGTGTGCTGCTGCTCCTGCTTCTGCTGGCCCCTGGTTTTCCCCCGGATCTGGTGCTGGCCCTGGCCACTGCCATGGCGGTGATCAACCTGCAGTGGCGGCATCGCCGCTTCCTGGCCGCGGTGGGCTGGGGCTTTGGTCTGCTGTGCCTGGGCCTGTTGTTCGGGGCGATTCTGGCCGGAGCTCTCTCCACCAGCCTGCCCCTGGGGCTGCCCCTGTCGTCCTTGCAGGTGCAGAGCCTGCCGGCCCTGCTGCTGTTGCTGCTGGGGGCGCTGCTGATCGGTTGAGGGCCATGCAGAGATGCGCATCCTCCTCGGCAACCTGGATCGGCCAGCAGCAGCTCTGGTTCGGTCAGCGCGAGGCCGTGTTGCTCAGCGATCCAGACGATCTGCACGAGAAGCTGGCGCTGCCGGTGAACATCCGCCAGCTGGATCCTCTCCCGACCGCAGGGGGCTTTCTGCAGCGCTCCGCCATCCGGATTGCCGGTGATATCGGCCTGGCCGGTGATCGGCTCCAGAGCCCCATCCTGCTGAACCTCGAGGAGATGCTGTATCGCCTCTCGGCCGCCTTGATCGCTCCCTGTTAAGGGCAGACGGGCGCCAGTTCGGCGATCAGTCCAGCCAGCTCAGTGGCGTCCAGGGTGTACACCGCGCTGCAGAAATGGCAGGTGAGTTCCGCCTGGCCGTCTTCGGCCAGCATGGCGCTGAGTTCGTCGTGGCCCAGCAGCTTGAGGGCTCCCACGCTGCGCTCGCGGCTGCAGGGGCAGTGGAACCGCACCGGTGTGCAGGCACCACGGTCGTCGAGGGGTTGGGGATCGAGGTCGGGGAAGATGTCGTCCAGCAGGGTGTGCAGCTGCCCTTCGCAGTCGGCCAGCCGCTGGCTGAAGTGCTGCACCTCGCGGCAGCGCTCCTCCAGCAGGGCCACCAGCGCCGGTTCCCGGGCGGCCTTGGGCATCACCTGCACCAGCACGCCGCCGCTGCAGCGCACGCCGCTGCTATCGATCTGTTCCCCGACAAACACCGCCGAGGGGGTCTGCTCCGAGTGCAGCAGGTAGGAGGCCAGGTCGTCGCCGATGCCGCCGCTCACCAGTTCGACGGTGGAGCTGAACGGCTGGCCTTCGCCCAGATCCCGGACCACGTGCAGGTAGCCGGTGCCGGTGGCGGTGCGGAAATCGAAGTGATGCAGCCCGTCGGGCTCGCCCACCAGATCCAGCTCCAGGCTGGGATGGCCCACGTAGCCGCGCACGCTGCCGTCGCGGCCCGCATCCACCATCAGCCCCCGCAGCGGGCCATCCGACTGGATGCGCAGGTTGACGCGGCCGTGGGCCACCTTCATCGAGCTGGCCAGCAGCAGACCCGCTGTCATGGCTCGGCCCAGCAGGGCTGTGGCCAGGAAGGAGAGGCCGTGGCGCTCCCGGGCAGTGCGGCTGGCGTGGGTGGTGCTCACCGCGACCATCCGGATGCCCCCGCCGGCGGCTGTGGCCCGCAGCAGCTGATCGCTCAAGACTCGCCGTTTCGATGCAATGGCATCGTAGGGAGCCCGGTCTGGAGAGCAGCCTTGAGCTCGGTCTTGAGAGCCGTCAGCTGACCCGCCTCCAGCCTCCAGCCCGCATCGATCACGCCGCGGAATAACTCCGGTTCGTGGGTCACCACCAGCACGGCCCGCTCCTGGGCCAGGGTGGCCAGCAGCTCCAGCACTTCGCGTCGCACGGCCCAGTCGAGGCCGGCTGTGGGCTCATCCAACAGCAGCACCCGGGGATTCCGCAACAGCTGCACCGCCAGGGCCAGTCGCCGCTGCTGGCCGCCGCTGAGCTGCTCCGGCGCCTGTTGCAGCGAGAGACCCTCCAGCCCCACCAGCTCCAGGGCGCCCTGGGCCTGGTCGGCCGTCAGCCGCCGGTGACCGAGCTTGAGCTCCTGGCCCACACAGAGGCCGAGAAAATGGCGCTCCGGAAACTGAAACACCAGGCCGCACAGCCAGCGGAGTTGCCGGCTGTTGAGGGCTTGCCCCTCCCAGAGCAACTGGCCTGCGGAGGGCTCGGCCAGGCCGCTGATCACCTCCAGGAGGGTGGTTTTGCCGCTGCCGCTGCGGCCTGCCACCAGGACGGCGCGACCCACCGGCAGGGTCAGGTTGATGCCGCTGAGCACCGGCTCCCGCGCCGTAGCGGGTTGATAGCAGACGTCGCGCAGCTCGAGCATCGACCCAGCATGCCGGCGGGCGTGTTTGATGGACCCAGTTTCCCCCGATCCCCCTCTGCCATGGAGGTGCGCTTTCGCGAGTTCAACCCCTTCAACTGCTGGATCTGGATGCGCTTCCCCCAGCCCCTCGGTTCAGGTGAGCGGGGCTATCTGGAAACCGCCTTTGACAGCTGGTTTTTTCTGGGCAAGCTGGGCGGCTTCAATGCCGAAAATCTCCAGGCCCATGAGGAGGGGGCGGAGCTGGGCTGGATGGCCTACAGCCATGAGGCGGCGACATCGGCCCTGCCGGCCCTGATGCACAACATGGGCCCGATGGAATACCAGGACGACTGGGCCCGCTGTTGGGTGGACCTCGGCACCAGTGATGCCATTGCCCTTGATGTGTTGATCAATGCCCTCGGGCAGCTCAACAACGACGTGCTGGAGATCGAGGAGTTGCTGATCGGCGGTCTCAACGATGACTGGCCGATCGAGGAGCAGCCCGAAGCGATGTTCGCCGGCCTCGATGCCCTTGCGGACGAGGACGCTGATGACCAGGATTTCGATGACGAAGACGCCGATAAGCGCCCTGCCAACGGCGCCCTGAGCTAGGGGGCACCGTGGCCCGGGAACTGCGACGCCTGCTGATCGCCCCGGAACGGCTGGCTGCTGCGGCAGGGGCGGGATCGGGTGCCCTGGCCCTCAACCTGGAACAGGCTGAGGCCCACTACCTCCGCCGGGTGTTGCGGCTCCGCCCCGGTGATCGCTTCGCAGTGGTGGATGGGGCGGGCCGGCAGTGGAGCGCGGCGTTGCACGCCAGCGATCGCGCCCACCTCGAGCAACCCCTGGCGATGCCGCTGCAGGCAGAGCCGCCGCCGGCGGTTTCCCTGGGGATGGCGGTGGCTCTGCCGCGGCGGGATGCCGATGTGCTGCTGCGCATGGTCTGCGAACTGGGGATCGACCGGTTGGTCCCTCTGCTGGCCGAGCGCAGCGTTGACCCTGAGCCCCTCAAGCCGGGCCGCGCTGAGACCATCCTGCGGGAGGCTGTGGAGCAGTGCGAGCGGTTGTGGCAGCCCGTGCTGGCCCCCCAGCTGCCCGCCCAGGCGCTGCTTGGGGGGCCACCGCCCGCCGGGCCGGGCCGAGGCTGGGTGTGCACCACGCGTCAGCGAGGCACGCCCCTGCTGGGGGAGGCGCTGGCAGCGCTGGATCCTGGCGCTCAGGAGGGGACAGGAGCTCTGACGCCTGCTCTGACAGTGGCCATTGGTCCGGAGGGCGGCTGGACATCGCGGGAGGAAGCCCTGGCCCGGGAGCATGGCTGGCAGGCCGTGAGCCTGGGCGACACGATCCTGCGCTGCAGCACGGCAGCCGTGAGCGCGTCCGCCTTGCTGAGCCACTGGCGCACCCAGTGGTTGGCTAGTTGCGGAACATGCCGGAGGCCATGTCCTTGAAGCCGGCCAGGTTGGCGCCGGCCAGGCGACGGCGGCTGCGCAGGGCGTTGGTTGGGTTGAGGCAGTCGGGGGCGAAGGTGGCGTTGGTGGGTGGCGGCAGGGCCTCCTGGGCCGCCCGCAGCTCGGCGGCGATGGCTTCGGCGGTGGTGACGGTGACGGTCGCCGCGGCAGGGGACTCCGCGCTGAGGGCGGCCTGACTGGAGGTGGCCTGACTGGAGGTGGTCTGAGCGGGAGTGGCTACGGCGAATTGGACCGGCACGCTCTGGCCCTGAGCTGGCTTGGCTTGCGGGGCTTTGGGTTCGGCGATGGCCACCTTGGCCGGCTTGGCGCCCTCACTGCCCAGGTCCAGGAAGAAGGAGTCCTTGCGGTTGAACACCATCAGGAGAGCAGCGTCGTAGGCCGATTATCCGCTGCAAGCTCCCCAGCCGCTCCACCGGTCGCGCTGTGCAACACACTTTGATGGCGCTCTCGCCCACCCGTGCTGCTCTCCGTCCCAGCCCTGGTGGCCCCCCAGACCTGGAGCCACTGGCTGGTGGCCCTGGCCCTGAACACCCTCCTGATCGGCCTGGCCCAGCGGCTGCCCCTGCTCACCAGGGCCGGCTGGGTGCATGCCGGCATCCTTGGCAGCCTTCTCTGGGGCTGCCTCGGCCTGCGGGGTTGGTTGGCGGTGGTGCTCTATCTGGCTCTGGGATCCCTGGTCACGCGCCTGGGCTTCCGCACCAAGCAGGCCCGCGGTCTGGCGGAGGGGCGGGGTGGGGCACGAGGGCCGGAGAACGTCTGGGGATCGGCGGCCACCGGCGCCCTGCTGGCGATGGCGGCGGTGCTGGTGCCGCCGTCCTGGCAGCCCCTGCTGCTGCTCGGTTTCGCCGCCAGCTTCGCCGCCAAGCTGGCCGACACCTGCGGCAGTGAGATCGGCAAGCGTTGGGGGCGCCACACGGTGCTGATCACCTCCCTGCGCCCCGTGCCGCCGGGCACCGAAGGGGCGATCAGCCTGGAGGGCACCGCCGCCAGCCTGGTGGGCAGCGGCCTGATGGCGGCGCTGATGCTGGTGCTGGGCCTGGGGGCTGCCAGTGCCGTGAGCCCCGGTGCCGTCTGGTTGCTGGTCACCGTGGTGGGTCTGGCGGCAACCCTGATCGAAAGCCTGATCGGCGCCAGTGCCCAGCAGCGCTGGGCCTGGCTGAGCAACGAACTGGTGAACGGGATTCAGACGGCGATTGCCGCGCTGCTGGCCATGGCACTGGCTCCACTGGCACTGGCACCGCTGGTGCTGGCGGCGGCCTCCTGAAGCCAGACCAGCAGGGCGTCCCCCCGGCTCCTGGCCTGGCGGCTGGTGAGCCGCAGCTCCAGGGCCAGCTCGCTCCAGCTCAGGCCCTCCATCCAGCGCCCCTCCAGCAGCCGCTGCTCCAACCGGTTGAGGCAGGCGAGCTGGCTCTGCAGCCAGCGGCACCGCAGCTGTTGCTCTGGGTCTGCGTCATGGGCGGTGGTGCCGGCGGCCACCTGGTCGAGCAGGCAGCCGGCTTCCTCGCCATCGCTGCTGGTCAGCGGGGCCTCAAGGCTGAGCACCTGCAGGGCCCGCTGCACCGCCGCGGCTTCTTCGAGCTGGGTCGAGCTGCAGCCGAGCTCCTCGGCGAGCTGGGTTGTCTGCAGCGGGGCCAGACCCCGGCCCCGGCGGTGCTCCTGCAGGCGCCGGGCCCGCTGTTGCAGTTCCCGCAGCCGCCGGGGGGTGTGCAGGGGTTGGCCGTGGTCGCGCACGTCGTGGAGCATGGCGCCCTGGATGTAGGGCACGGCAAAGCTGCTGAAGTTGCAGGACTGGCCCAGGTCGAAGGCCTCCACGGCCCGGATCAGCCCCAGACCTCCAGCCGACACCAGTTCGTCGAAGGGCTGGCCGCTGCGCTGGCTGTGGCGCTGGGCCACCATGCGCACCAGGGCGAGGTTGTGCTCCACCAGGGCATTGCGCCAGCGCCGCCGGGTGGTGGCGTCGGGGCTGGCTGCCATCGCTTCGAGCCAGCTGCGGTTGCGGATGTGCAGCTGGGTGGGGCCCAGTGCGGCCTGGGCTGGATCGGGCCGGTGTTGAAGGTGCCGGCGGCGCCCGAACCGGGATGCGGTGGACCGGGATGCGGCGGGTTTGGGGGCAGGGGACTGGAGAGCGGCGGCCATGGAGGGCAAGACGTCGGTGTTTTCACCGTCGCCGCGGTGCCCCAGCGGTCGGTTCCTCCATGCGGGGGACTTGCTCTCACCCGAATGGGGGATCGCTGCCTCGCCCAACCCCGCCCACTCCTCCCCCCCGGGGCCTCAGCCCTCCCCTCTGGCCTCAGCACTGGTCTCAGCAGGCCAGGGGGGTCTGGCTGTGGAGCGGCTGCAGATCCGCCCACGTCAGCAGGGCCGGCCAGCTGCGCACCCGTTCGTACACCTGGCGATGGCCTTCGCTGTTGAGGTGCAGGCCGTCGCTGCTCAGCCACTGGGGCCAGTCGGGATTGGCCAGCACACCCTCCAGCAGGGGCAGAAACGGCACATCCGCTTCCAGGCAGGCTTCCTCCAGCAGGCTCTCGTAGCGACGGATGTCGGCCAGCGAATACCAGAGCACCTCCGCGTAGGGCATGGCGTCCTCATCGACCGGGGTGAGCCCGATCACATGCACCGGGGCGATCGCCCGGGCGCGCTGCAGCAGTTGCTGCAGGCCAAACAAAAACCCACTGGCATCCAGCTGGGGCCGGCCATCGGCCCGGCCGACCCGCGCCGTGTCGTTCAGTCCGATGCCCAGCAGGATTCCCTGGGGTCGCTGGCGTCGCAGCTCACCGCGGCAGTCCACTTCGGCGGCCAGTCGGGCCGCCAGCCGCTCCAGCCCGTCGCCCCGCACGCCGAGGTTGTAGAGCACCGGGCCGCCAGGCAGGTCCATCCAATGGCGCCGCAGCCGCTCGCACCAGCCCCCCTCCAGAGGGTCGCCCCAGCCGAAGACACCGCTATCGCCAAGCGCCACCAGCTTCTTGGGGATGGCCATCACCATGGGGGGTCTCCAGCAGCCACACGCGTGCGCGGTCGCTCAGATCTTCCCCCAGCAGCGTCAGCAGCGCATAAGCCAGCACCAGCGCCAGCAGCTGGTCGGCGGCAAACGAGCTGAGGGCCTCGAGCAGCTGGCTGCCCAGACCGGTGGCGCCCACCAGCCCCACCACCACCGATTCCCGCAGGATCACGTCAGCCCGGTAGGCGCCGTAGGCCAGATAGGGGCGGGCCAGGCCGCTGAAGCGGCCGTAGAGCAGGGCCAGGCGCGGCCCGGCGCCAGCGGCCAGCAGGGCCTGTTGTTGGGGGGTTCCCGTGGTTTCGGCGGCCTCCAGCAACAGGCGGCCAAGGATGCCGAGGTTGTGGAACCCCAGGGCCAGGGCGCCGGTGAGCACCCCGGGTTGGAGCACAAACAGCAGCAGCAGGGCCGTCAGCGGTGGCGGCCACAGCCGTCCCAGGGCCCAGAGCCCACGCACCAGGGTGCCCGCGACGGGCCAGGGCTGCACCACCAACAGCAGCAGGGGCGCCAGCCCGACGGCCAGGGCCGCGGCGAGCACGGTTAACAGCAGGGTGTTGGCGATCAGGCCCGGCCAGGGCAGGTTGGCCACCGCACCCCAGTCGGCCGGGCCCAGGGGGGGGTGCAGGCCCTGCCATTGCAGCAGGGCGGCGGGCTGCACATCCAGGCGCCAGGCCACCAGCGCCAGCAGCGGCAGCAAGGCCAGGCCCACGGCCACCAGCTCGCGTGCCTGCCGTCCCACGGTCCGCTGGCGCAGCCCCAGCCGCGCCGGCATGGCCCAGCGCCGCCGCAGCCAGCCCAGCAGCGTCTCGAGCAGCAGCATCACCACCAGCAGCAACCAGAGGCCGCTCCACAGCTCGTGGAAAGCCAGCGATTGCAGGGTGAGACGCAGCTCGGTGCCCAGGCCCCCCAGGCCGAACACTCCCAGCAGGGTGGCGCTGCGCAGGGCGCATTCGAGCCGGTAGCCGCTGTAGCTGATCACCTGGGGCAGCAGGGGCGGTCCCAGGGCCGTGAGCAGGGCCGCTGGCGCCGGAGCCCCCCCGGAGCGCAGGGCCTCCAGGCTGGCGGTGGGCAGGGCATCCAGCAGGTCGCTCACCACCCGGGCCACCAGGGCCCCGAAGGGGATGGCGATCGCCACCACCGCCACCGCCGGCTGGAGGCCCACCAGCTGGAGCAGCAGCAACCCCCAGAGCAGTTCGTGAATGGAGCGGGGCAGGGCCAGCAGGCGGCGAATCCAGCCGGCCGGGGCGGCGTTGCCGCAGCAGCTGCGCCACACCACCCGGGAGCTGGCGATGCCGAGCACCAGGCCCAGCGCCAGGCTGCCGGCCCAGCCCAGCAGGGCGATGCCTGCCGTGACGGCCAGGCCCCCCAGCGCCGACCCCAGCACCAGCGGATCCAGCGAGGGCTGCAGCGCTGCCACGGCGAACTGCCCCACCAACTCCCAGCCGCCGCCATGGCTGATCCCGGGCAGCAGGGCCAGCACCGGCAGCAGCACCAGGGCAGGCAGCAGCACCCACAGGGGCGCAGCGGGCCTCATGGTTCGGCGCCGGTGTAGAGCGCCTCGAGCTGGCCGGACTCCAGGCTGGCGCAGGGCTGGTCGAAGACCAGACGCCCGGCCCGCAGCCCCACCACCCGATCGAAACCGGCCAGCAGGTCGGGGCGGTGCAGGCTCAGCAGCAGGCCCCGCGGCGGGCTGGACAGCTCCAGCAGCAGGGTGAGCAGATCGGCGGCCAGGCGGGGATCCAGGCTGGCCAGGGGTTCATCGGCCAGCAGCAGCAGCGGCTCCTGGCGCAGCAGTCGGGCCAGGGCCACCCTCTGCCGCTGGCCACCCGACAGCGCCGAAACGGGTTGTTGGAGCAGGGCCGGTTCCAGATCCAGCCGCTGCAGCACCGCTGCGCAGGCGGCGGTGTCCAGGGGCAGCAGCAGGTTGAGCAGGGCCCGCGGCCAGCCCCACACCGCCAGGCGGGCGGCGTTGAGGTTCTGCTGCACCGTGAGCTCCTCGATCAGGCGCAGGTCCTGCCACAGGGTGCCGATGCGCGCCTGCTGGCGGCGACGGGTCCGCACTCCACGGGCCCGGGGTTCCCCCTGCCATAGCACCTGACCGTGATCCGGGGTGAGCAGGCCGTTGGCCACCCCAATCAACGTGCTTTTGCCGGCGCCGCTGGGGCCCAGCAGGGCCACCCGTTCGCCAGGTCTCAGCTGCAGGCTCACCTGATCCAGGCGGGGCTGGTTGCGCCCCCGCACCGTGATGTTCTGGAGGGTCAGCAGGGGAATCAAGGTCAGGTCCTGTGCGAGTCCCGGGCTGGACGGCAACCACTCATCCTGCCTTCTGAGCGGGCAGGGAAAGGAACCGGCCCTCGTGGCACAGCCCCTCTGCCTTGGTGCCGTTGGCTCGGTGCTGCCGACTCAGTGCCCTTGGCTGAGCAGCGCTTTCAGCTGTCGTTCCAGGGTGTCGCGCACCTCGGGATCCCCCACCAGACGCAGCTCCCCGCTGTGGGGCCACCAATTCAGTTTCAGATTGCTGACCCCGTCCTCAAACCTGGCGAGTTCAAAGGCCCCTTTGTGCTGCCATTGGCAGGGCACCCCGAGTTGGCTGACGAGGACTTTGAGCTCCTCCAGAGATCCGTTGAACTCCATGGGTTGGCAGAAGGCGTTGAGACCCGTGTCTGTAGACATCAACATTATGGCCTCAATCTGAAATCTTTGTAAGTTCCGTAGATTCAACAATTTTCGTGCATCTGAATGTCAGCCGCGGTGTTGAACTGAGATGATTCAAGGCAGGGTGTTTTTCCGTGTCTTCGCGTTTCTCCGGTCTTGACCATCGCCTCCCATTCTGACGACTTTGTAGGCCTGTTTACCTTGTTTGATCAGGACGGGGATGGATGGATTTCGGCGGACGAGGTGGAGCGCGTTCTGGCCACCATGGCCGCCGTCATCGTGGCCGATGACCGCGAGGCTCTGCGCGACCTGGTGGCCATCCATGGGCAGGTTGCTCTGACGGATTTCAGTTTGTGGGCCCAGGGACGACCAGGCTTGGCCATCGCCTCAACGCTGCGCGAGATCTTTGACTTGGTGGACAGCGACGGCAGTGGATCTCTCAGTGTCCACGAGCTGGATGTGCTGCTCGCCGCCCTGGCCCCTTCCTGCCCCGAGCTGCCATCGGTGGATGGGCTCCTTGCCGCCCTGGACCGCGATGGCGACGGCGGCCTCAGCGTGGAGGAATTTCTGCGACTGCTCGACGCTGATGCGGCGATCGTGCTGTCGCTGGCGGATCTGAAGCGATTGAAAAAGACCTTGGCGCAATACGTCAGTGCCTCCAGTCGCCCCAGGGTGGCCCTGGTGGAGGTGGATTGCGACCTCGGTGCCGGGATCCCAGGCGCTGGGTCGGGCATCGACCTGCTCAAGCAGGCGGCCACCCGCCAGCAGGATCTGCGCCAGATCAGCGATCGCTTGATTGAGGAGATTCAGGGTCAGGCCCGGCTGGGCGCGAGGGCAGCCGAGCTGGGCCCGGACACCGCGACCCCCCATGCCCGCCACATCGAGACGATTGCGGCTGTGATGGCGGATGCGGCTGCCTTGGTGGCCTCCACCCTGGAGAGGGGGCTGTTCCCGATCGTGATCGCGGGGGATCACTCCACGGCGGCATCCACCATTGCCGGCATTCGCCGGGCCCATCCCGATCGGCGCCTGGGGGTGGTGTGGATCGATGCCCATGCCGATATTCATTCCCCCTACACCACACCCTCCGGCAACATGCATGGCATGCCCCTGGCCATCGCGGCGGCCCACGACAACCACCCCGAGGCGATCAATCAGCCGGATGGGGCCACCCGCTTGCTCTGGAAGCAACTCCAGCAGCTCAATGGCACGGGGCAGGCATCGATTGCGCTCGAAGATCTGATCTACGTGGCGGTTCGCGATACGGAGCCGGCTGAGGATGTCACCCTCGAACTGTTTTCCATTCCCGTGGTCAGCACGGAAGATGTGCGCCGGCTTGGCCCGGAGCGAGCAGCGCGTCGCTGCCTCGATCACCTGGAGGCGGTGGATCTGATCTATGTGAGTTTTGATGTGGATTCCATGGACTCCACGATCTGTAAGGGCACCGGCACGCCCGTGCCCGGTGGTCTCTGGGCTGATGAAGCACGTCAGCTCACCCGCTGCCTGTTGGCAGATCCCAGGGTGTGCTGCTGGGAAATCTGTGAAATCAATCCCCATCTCGATTCGCTCAATACCCTCGCTGAGGTGTCCCTTGGCCTCTATCAGGAGGTGTTAGAGGTGCTCGACGCCCGTTTGTAGGTTGATGGTCACGTTTTCGGATTCGGCTTTCGATCTCCTCAAGGGCGTGCTCCAGCCACCGGTTTCCCTGCCGACGCGGCTTCAGCGGTTGCTGCCCACCAGTGGCACCCTTCATCAGCTGCATGCTCCGGCCGCCGATATCAACCCTGGTCTGGTGTCGGTGCTGGGCGGATTGCGGGGCCTGGCCCAGGTCATCTTCATCAACAACCCGATCAGTGGTCTGGTGCTGCTGGGTGCCTTTCTGGTTCAGTCACCTTCCACGGCCCTGCTGGCGCTGCTGGGTGCCGCCGCCGCCCATGGCACGGCCAGCCAGCTCGGTCTTGAGCAGGGGTTGCGACGGGAGGGCATCTATGGCTTCAACGGCGTCTTGGTGGGCTGCGCCATCACCCATTTCGCCCAGCTGGATCGTCCTCTGGCCGGCCTGGTCTGGGCCGCCCTGGTGCTGCTGGGAGGGGCGCTGAGCACCCTGCTGCTGGAGGGGCTGCGCCGCGGTGTTCATCGCCGCACCGGATTGCCGCCGCTGACCCTGCCGTTCTGCCTGATCACCTGGGCCCTGTTGGCCCTGGGGAGCCTGGAGCCGGGAGCGCCGCTGGCCCTGGCCCAGCCGGTGGCCCTGCCCGAGGTGGGCGGGGTCTGGCAGGCGGTGGCGCTGGGCTTGCCCCGATCCGCGGGCAATGTGTTTCTCTGCTCAAGCCTCTGGAGTGGCCTGCTCGTTCTGCTGGCCACGGCCCTGGCCAGTCCCCTGGCGGCCGCTCTTGGCCTGTTGGGCGCCCTGGTGGGGATGGCGACGGCCCTGCTGGCCGGTGCCACCCCGGAGGCTGTCGCCCAGGGGCTTTGGGGCTACAACGGAATTCTGGCGGCCCTGCCCAGGCGTTGCCGTCGCTCACCCTGGCCTTCGTGCTGGCCACCTGGGCCATGCAGCTGCTGGTGCGTCAGGCCCTGCCCGCCCTGATCCCCGTGTCGGTGCACGCGATCCTCATCCCGGAGGAACACCGTGCGCGCTTCGTGCTGGCCAGAAGCCTCCTGGTCGATTTCCGCCGCAACCTGCGCCTGGCCCACACCGGCCGGCGTCGCGCCCTGATGGCAGGCCGCGTGCCGGCGCTGATGCGTCAGAAGATGGCCGTGTTGTTTCAGCGCCTGGACCGGGACGGCAACGGCGCGATCAGCGCGGCAGAGCTGGTGGAGGGACTGCGTCTTGACCCCCGGACCACGGCTGACCCTGGTGCCCTGGCGGCCCAGATGAGCCAGGTGCTGCAGGCGATGGACCTCGATGGCGATGGCCTGGTGGATGCCGAGGAATTCGGTGAATTGATGCTGCGCCTGCAGCGCTTGCGCCTGGGAGAGGGTCGGCTGCTCTCCTACCTGATGCCCGTGGACACCAACGGCAATGACCGGCTTGATCCTGCCGAGCTCCGCCGCCTGTTGGCCAGCGTGGGCGAACCCCCCCTCACCGCCGAGGAGCAGACAGCGGTGTTCGGCCGGTCGGCCCATGGACTCAGCTGGCGGCAGTTCGTCGACCGCCTGCTGCTCACCTGAGCCGGCCCTCAGGCCAGGGTGAGGCGATAGACGATCAGCGCCAGGATCAGGGCCACCAGGCTCATTTCGATCAGGTCGGGGCCGCGGGGGTTCATGGTCGGATCAGTCCGAATCAGGGCCGGCGCTGTTCCAGACTGGCCGCCGAGGGCAGCGCCAGGGCCACCGCCAGCAGGGGGATCTCCAGCAGCAGCTGGCCATTGCCGAAGGCGATGAAGGCCAGATCGAGGAAGGCGATGCTGCGCAGAAACAACGACCACGCTTCGTCGCCCTCGTTGCCGGCCCGGCGCCAGAGCACCAGGCCGGCCAGCAGCAGCACCAGATCAATCAACCAGACCACACGGTCACCGGGACTGGAGCAGCCCGATTCTGACCTGTGGCTCGCTGGATCGGGTCGGTCCGTCAGCGGATCTTGCCGATCTGGCGCCCCACCTGCTCGATCTTGTTGTATTCACCCGCTTTCACCGTGGTGAATTGCTGGGCGCCGAACAGCTCCAGGATGCGCTTCTGCTCGGGATCGCTGGGCCGCCAGCCGACGATTGCGGCGCGCAGCCTGGTGGTGAAGCCCTTGCCGAAGCGCTGGTCGAGGTTGGGTTGGCCCAGCCAGAGGTAGTCGGGGTAGCTGGGGGTGCGCCAGATCTGCACCACTTTGCTGCGGTTGGCCTTGCCGCTGCGCAGGCTGCTCTTCCACACCTGTTCGTTGACGGCGCCGGCGTCGTAGGCGCCGCTCTGCACCAGGGCGATGGTGGCGTCGTGGCTGCCGCTGAAGCCCGGTGCGCCGCCGGCGAAGTCACCCAGCTTCACGCCGGCCTGGCTCAGGAAGTACTGGGGCATCAGCCGGCCCGAGGTGGAGCTCTCCGAGCCGAAGGTGAAGCGCTTGCCCTTGAGCACCGCCAACCCCTTCTGATTTTGGATCGGTTTGAGACCGCTGCGGCTGTTGGCGATGAACACGCTGTAGAACTGCGCGTCGATGTCCCGTTGGGCGATCATCTGCGCCCCGGGTTTCTGCAGGCTGGCCTGCACGCCGGTGAGGCCGCCAAACCACACCAGATCGAGATTGCCGGTGCGGAAGGCGCCCACGGCAGCGGTGTAATCGGTGACGGGCACGTAGGTGACGTTCACGCCGAGCTGCTGGCTGAGCTCGTTGGCCACCAGGCCGTAGAGGCGGTTCAGTTTTTCGGGGTTCTGGTCGGGGATGGCGCCGATCCGGAGCACCGGTTTGGCACTGCTGGGTCTGGCGTTGGTCTGCTGGGCTTCAGCCGCCGGCAGCAGGGATGGGGGAAGAGGCGTGAGGACCGCCGGCAGCAGGGCCAAAGCCAGTCCTGCCAGCGCGGCGGTCCAACGTTCTCGAATAGACATGGCGCTTGGTTCGGAGGGTGGGTCAGGGGGTCAGAGGGTGGCCAGGAAGCGCTGCAGGCGTGCCAGGCCGTCCTGGATCGTGGCAGGTCCGGCGGCGCAGGACAGGCGGATGCAGCGGTCGTCGCCGAAGGCCATGCCGGGCACCACCGCCAGACCCACCTCCTCGAGCAGGCGGTTGCACAGGGTCATGGAATCGAGGCCGTAGCCGCTCACATCGGGGAAGGCGTAGAAGGCCCCCTCCGGAGGCAGCAGTTTCAGCCGTTCGATCGCCATCAGACCCGCGGTGAGCAGGCTGCGGCGCTCATCAAACTCGGCGGCCATCGCGCGCACGCAGTCGCGGGAGGCGCTGATCGCCGCCAGGGCGCCGAACTGGGCAAAGCTGCACACGTTGCTGGTGCTCTGGCTCTGCAGGGCGCTGGCCGCGGCCACCACGGATCGGGGGCCGGCCAGCCAGCCGATGCGCCAGCCGGTCATGGCCCAGCCCTTGGCGAAGCCGTTCACCGTGAAGATGCGATCGGCCAGGTCGGGCGCCACGGCGGCAAAGCTGTGGTGGGTGTGTCCGGGAGCCAGCAGAAACTCATAGATCTCGTCGCACACCACGGCCACCTGGGGATGGCGGCGCAGCACCGCGGCGATCGCCTCCAGCTCCGGCCGGCTCAGCACCATGCCGGTGGGGTTGCCGGGGCTGTTGAGCACCAGCAGTTTGCTGGCCGGGGTGATGGCGGCTTCAAGAGCGGCGGGATCCAGCCGGAATCCCTGGGCCGCTGAGCTGGGGATCAGCGCCACCGAGGCCCCGGCCAGCCGGGCGATCTCGGGGTAGCTGAGCCAGTAGGGCGCCGGCAGCAGCAGCTCGTCGCCCGGCTCGAGCAGCACCTGGAACAGGTTGTAGAGGGCCTGCTTGCCGCCGTTGGTGACCAGCACCTGGTCGGCGGTGGTGGCCACGCCGTTTTCCTGGCTGAGCTTGGCGGCGATCGCCTCGCGCAGGGCCGGTTCGCCGGCGGCGGGGCCGTAGCGGGTGTGGCCCGACTCCAGGGCTGCGGTGGCGGCCTCACGGATGAAGGCCGGCGTGTCGAAGTCCGGCTCGCCGGCGCTCAGGCTGCAGATGTCGTTGCCATCAGCCTTGAGGGCTTTGGCGCGGGCGGCAATCGCCAGGGTGAGCGAAGGCTGTAGAGCCCTCGCCCGGGCCGAGAGTCCTGGGGTGGTGGTGGGTGCGGCGAACATCCCTGTGTCCGGCATCGGGACGCGCGGCATCAGCACTGGGGCCCATCCTGCCGCACGGTTTTCCCACGTACGGTTCGAGCTGGCACGAAACCGGCAGATCGTTGTTGAGCGGCACCGCTCCGGTGTTGCCATCCCCCATCCTCCCGTTCCGTTGACGGTCAGCGCTGTTCCCTGATGGCTCCACCACGACCGGACCACGACGCCCTGCAGCAGCTGGCGCTCTCCTGCGCCACCTGCCGCCGCTGCAGCCTGGCCGAAGGCCGTCAGCAGGTGGTGGTGAGCCGGGGGAATCCAGCCGCTCGGCTGATGCTGATCGGCGAGGGGCCCGGTGCCCAGGAGGATCTGGCGGGCCTGCCGTTTGTGGGACGCTCCGGCCAGCTGCTCGATCAGCTGCTGGCCGCCGCCGGTCTGGACAGCCAGAGCGAGGCCTATGTGTGCAATGTGGTGAAGTGCCGACCTCCGGACAACCGCAAGCCCACCGCGGCGGAAATGGCGGCCTGTCGCCCTTGGCTGGAGCAGCAGATCGTCCTGGTGGATCCGCTGGTGATCGGATTGGTGGGTGCCACGGCACTGGAGGCCGTGCTGGGTATCCGCGGCGGCATCACCCGGCTGCGGGGCCAGTGGCGTGCAGGCGACCAGGTGGGCCTGCAGGGGCGCTGGTTGATGCCCCTGCTGCATCCCTCCTATCTGCTGCGCAATCCCTCCCAGGCGGAGGGATCTCCCCGCTGGCACACCGTGCGCGATCTGGCCGAGCTGCACCGCCGTTTGATCGACCCGCCACTTGGCTGATGCGTCACTGGTCTGATCTGTCGTTTGGCTGATCCGTCAGCGGTGGTGATGTTGTGACAGGCTTTGCGCAGCCTCCGGCCCCCAGCGCTCTCCCGTCATGACCGGCACCCTGGCCCGCCCCGACGCATCCTCTCCCGACCGGGCCGACGCCCCCGCCATCGACTGGGTCAACGATCCCCGCTTCGACACCCAGATCCACCGCCGCAAAACCCGCAGCGTGCGGGTGGGCAACATCTGGGTCGGCAGCGACCACCCGGTGGTGGTCCAGTCGATGATCAACGAGGACACCCTCGACATCGAAGGGGCCACGGCTGGGATTCGGCGGTTGCATGAGGCGGGTTGCGAGATCGTGCGGCTCACCGTGCCCTCGCTCGCCCATGCCAAGGCGGTGAAGGAGATCCGCCAGCGTCTGGAAGACACCTACCAGCCCGTGCCGCTGGTGGCGGACGTGCATCACAACGGCATGAAGATCGCCCTCGAGGTGGCTCAGCACGTCGACAAGGTGCGGATCAACCCCGGCTTGTTTGTCTTTGACAAACCTGATCCCAACCGCACCGAATTCAGCCCCGAGGAGATCGCTGCCATCGGCGAGCGCATCACCGAAACATTTGAACCGTTGGTTCAATTGCTCAAGGACCAGGACAAGGCCCTGCGCATCGGTGTCAACCACGGCTCCCTGGCCGAGCGGATGCTGTTCAGCTATGGCGACACCCCGCTGGGCATGGTCGAGAGCGCCCTCGAGTTCATCCGCATCTGCGACCGGCTCGACTTCCACAACATCGTGGTGTCGATGAAGGCGTCGCGGGCTCCGGTGATGATGGCCGCCTACCGGATGATGGCCGCCCGCATGGATGCGGAGGGGTTCCACTACCCGCTGCACCTGGGGGTGACCGAAGCCGGCGACGGCGACTACGGCCGCATCAAGAGCACTGCCGGCATCGCGCCCCTCCTGGCTGAAGGCCTAGGCGACACGATCCGCGTCTCCCTCACCGAAGCGCCGGAAAAGGAGATTCCTGTTTGCTACTCGATCCTGCAGGCCCTCGGACTGCGCAAGACGATGGTCGAATACGTCGCCTGCCCCAGCTGCGGCCGCACCCTGTTCAACCTGGAGGAGGTGCTGCATAAAGTCCGCAATGCCACTGCACACCTCACCGGCCTCGACATCGCCGTCATGGGTTGCATCGTCAACGGGCCCGGCGAGATGGCCGATGCTGATTACGGCTACGTCGGCAAGACCCCTGGCACCATCTCCCTTTATCGCGGCCGCGAAGAGATCCGCCGGGTGCCGGAGGCGGAAGGAGTGGAGGCGCTGATCGCCCTGATCCGGGAGGACGGCCGCTGGGTCGATCCCTGAGCCCTTCGGGCTGACTGTCGTGCGGTCACCCACACCCCGGTGGGAACCGTTCAGCGGCGCTAGTTTCATGGAATGTTTCCCGGGCCTCCAAGGCTCTTCCTGATGGCCAGACCCCGCGCCAGCCTGGTTGTGCTGGTAGGCATCGGTGCCTGCGCGGCCACGGCGGTTGTGGCAAGGGAAGTGGTGACGCCTCCGGGAGGCACCGCACGGATCAGCGACAGCCCCAAGGAAGTGATCGACCAGACCTGGCAGATCGTCTTCCGCGACTACCTGGACATCAACGGCAAGTACAAGCCGGAGCAGTGGCGCAGCCTGCGCAGCGACGTGCTGGCCAAGAGTTACGGCAGCACCAAGGAGGCCTACGAGGCGATCCGGGGCATGCTGGGCAGCCTCGACGATCCCTACACCCGCTTTCTCGATCCACGGGAATTCAAGGAGATGCAGATCGACACCTCCGGAGAGCTCTCCGGGGTGGGCATCCAGCTGAGTCTCGACAAGGAGACGAAGAATCTGGTGGTGGTGTCGCCAATCGAGGGCTCGCCGGCGTCCAAGGCGGGGGTGCAACCCAAGGACGTGATCGTGGCCATCGATGGCAAGAGCACCAAGGGGATGAGCACCGAGGACGCGGTCAAGCTGATCCGCGGCCAGGCCGGCACATCGGTGACCCTCACCCTGCAGCGCAAGGGGCAAACCCTGGAGGTGCTGCTGACCCGGGAGCGCATCGAGCTCCATGCCGTGGATCACCAGATCAACACCACCGCCGATGGGGTGAAGGTGGGCTACATCCGCCTGCGGCAGTTCAACGCCACGGCCACCAAGGACATGCGGGTGGCGGTCAAGGATCTCGAGGAGAAAGGCGCCCAGGGCTATGTCCTGGATCTGCGCAGCAACCCCGGCGGCCTGCTGATGGCAAGCGTGGAAATCGCCCGCCAGTGGCTCAATGAGGGCACGATTGTCTCCACCAAGACCCGCGATGGCATCCGGGATGTGAAACGGGCCACAGGCCGCGCCCTGACCAACAAGCCGTTGGTGGTGCTGGTGAATGAAGGCTCGGCCAGTGCCAGTGAAATCCTCTCCGGCGCCCTGCAGGACAACCAGCGGGCGCTGTTGGTCGGTCAGAAGACCTTTGGCAAGGGGTTGGTGCAGTCGGTACGAGGTCTCTCGGATGGTTCCGGCATGACCGTGACCATCGCCAAATACCTCACCCCCAGCGGCCGCGACATCCACAAGTACGGCATCGCCCCCGATGTGTCGGCAAAGATGACCGAGGTGGAGGCCCAGCGCCTCAAGCTGGAAGATCTCGGCACCCGCAAGGACAGCCAATACCGGGTGGCGGAAACCACCCTGGTCAAGCGGCTGCGCGCTGCCAACGGGGTGGAGAAGGCTTACAACCCGGCCAGTGCCAACCTGCCTTCGGCGCTGGCCAAGCCGACCGCGACCCAACCCGCTCCGGTTACGCCCTAGCGCTCACATCACCCAGCCTGGGCCTCACTCGAGCAGGCCCGCGCCTCGCTCCAGCAGCCCGTGGGGTCCGTAGCGCCGGCGGATTTCCAGGCTCACCTGGGGTTCGGGCTGCCAGCGAAGCACCACCTCTTCTGGCAGTCCCTGACCCCGCTGAGCCACGGCGTGCACCGTCACCGCCAGGCACGCGGGCAGGGTCCAGATCAGCCCGGTGCCGGTGCCGGTGCCGGTGTCGGTGTCGGTGATCAGGGCCTGGAGGGGAGAGGGCCCCAGCGGCTCCCGGTGATCCGGCCTGGCTTCGCTGACCAGCACCAGTGATTCGAATTGATCGTTGCCGTGGCGGATGACAGCGCGGCGGCGGCGGTTGCCCCACACCAGACACAGCTCGCTGACCCACGGCCATGGGCCGATGCGATCGGGGCCCAGGCTCCAGTGGCCCTGCGGGCTGATCTGCATCTCCGGTGGCGGCTCCTGGAAGTCCATCGTGCGCACCTGGCCGCTGCTGACGTTGGTGAGGGCGGCCACCACCGTGCCGGCCCGGTCCTCCACCTGCAGGCGGCTGTCGAAGCGCTCGAGCTCGTGGCCGCGGCGATCGAAGCGCACGAAGCAGCCCTCCCAGATGCCGGCGTTGTAGGCCAGCAAGGTGGAGCGGCGGCCCAGGTCTGCGGCGGGGGAGACTGGGGTTTGCATGGCAGAGCGAAGTGTCGGCGGCGCCTGAATCGATCTGGGCCCTGAAACCCTGGTGGTGTCAGCCCTGGAGCATCCTGCTCACAGGAGTGGGGATTGTGGCCGCGAGCTGGTGGTGGCTGCAACGCTGGTGGATCACAGGGCCTGTGGCCCTGCTGGTGCTGCTTTGGTGGCTGCTGTTTCTGGTGCTGGTCCCGGCCAATTACCGGGAGCAGCGTGAGCAGGCCAGCCCGGAGACCTGAACCGGCCTAAGCAACCGGCTGCATCAGGCCGCCGCCGGGGCTGGAGTCGTCATCGTCGTTGTTGTTGCCCGTGTCGCCCTGCAGCAGGGCAAAAAGGCCGAGAGCCAGCAGGCTGACCACCCCTGAGACCAGACTGAACCCGCCGCCGAGACCGCCGGCGAAGCCCGATGTCGCTTCGATCACCTCGCCCATCGGACCCGTTACACAAGTTCTCATCAATGTAACGGAACTTTGAGCGGTTTGGGGCGGGCGGGGCGTTCACACCGTTAAGACTGCTTCGTTTTTGACTGCCTGCTGCTCGCTGCGCTGGGCCTCGGTGAGGCCATCGGCTCCTGGGATCTGTTCGGCCATCTGGTTCAGCCAGCCCATCAGCTCCTCCAACTGTTTGTCGGCTGGCAGCACCCCCAGGCCCCGGGCCAGCACTTTGGCGGTGCTCCCCGATCCCGCCTGATACACCAGCCGCCCATGCAGGTGCTGGGGCAGGCCCTGGCGCAGCAGCCGGAAGGCCGGCTCCTCCATCGGCGTTTCCAGGGCGATGTTGGGCTTCTCCGGCTTGATGCGCGAGAAGCCGCAGCGCCTGGCCACCAGCTTCAGCTCCATCAGCTGCAGCAGCGAGATCACCGGGGCGGGGATCGCGCCGTAGCGATCCACCCAGCCGGCCGCCAGCTCCAGCAGGGCCTCCTTGCTGCCGCAGTCGGCGGCGGCCCGGTAGGCGGCCATCTTCTCGTCGTTCTCGGTGATCCAGTCGCCGGGGATGAAGGCCGTGATCGGCAGATCGATCTGGGTGTCGTCCACCGCGGGGATGTCCTGGCCCTGGATCTCCGCCAGGGATTCCTGCAGCATCTCCATGTAGAGGTCGAAGCCGATGGCCTCCATCTGGCCGCTCTGCTCCACCCCCAGCAGATTGCCCACGCCGCGGATCTCCATGTCGCGCATGGCCAGCTGGTAGCCAGAGCCCAGCTGGGCGAATTCCTGGATGGCCCGCAGCCGCTGCCGCGCCGCTTCACTCAGGGAGGCATCGCCGGGATAGAAGAGCCAGGCATGGGCCTGGATGCCGCTGCGGCCCACCCGGCCCCGCAGTTGATACAGCTGGGCCAGGCCGAACTTGTGGGCGTCCTCGATCAGGATCGTGTTGACGCGCGGGATGTCGAGGCCGCTCTCCACGATCGTGGTGCAGAGCATCAGGTCGGCTTCGCCGGCGTTGAAGGCCACCATGGCGCTCTCCAGCTCGCCCTCGGCCATCTGGCCGTGGGCCACCAGCAGCCGCAGGCCTGGGATCATCTGCCGCAGCCCTTCAGCCACATCCTCGATGCCCTCCACCCGGGGCACCACATAGAAGATCTGGCCGCCGCGGTCGAGCTCCTGGCGGATGGCGCTGCGCACCGCCTCCTCATCGAGGGCGGCCAGGTGGGTCTTGATCGGGCGGCGCAGGGGCGGCGGCGTGGTGATCAGGCTCATCTCCCGCACGCCCGAGAGGCTCATGTAGAGGGTGCGTGGGATCGGCGTGGCGCTCAGCGTCAGCACGTCCACGTCTTTCCGGAGGGCCTTGATCTTTTCCTTCTGGTTCACGCCGAAGCGCTGCTCCTCATCCACCACCAGCAGGCCCAACTCCTTGAAGCTGGTGCTCTTGCCCAGCAGCTGGTGGGTGCCCACCACCACATCCACCGTGCCGGCGGCCAGGCCCTCCTGGATCACCTTGCGCTCGCCGGCGGTGCGGAAGCGATTGAGCAGGCTCACCTTGAGGGGGTAGGGCGCAAAGCGCTCGCTCAGGGAGCGCCAGTGCTGCTGGGCCAGCACCGTGGTGGGGGCCAGCATCGCCACCTGCTTGCCGGCCGTGACGGCCTTGAAGATGGCGCGGATCGCCACCTCGGTCTTGCCGAAGCCCACATCGCCGCACACCAGCCGGTCCATGGGCTGGGGCTGCTCCATATCCCGTTTCACATCGCTGATCGCCTTCACCTGATCGGGGGTGGGCTCGTAGGGGAAGGAGTCTTCGAGTTCGCTCTGCCAGGGGCCATCGGCGGGGAAGGCGAAGCCCGGCGCCTGGTGCCGTTCGGCGTAGAGCTTCACCAGGTCGAGGGCCACCTTGCGCACGGCCTTCTTGGCGCGCTCCTTGGCCTTGGTCCAGGCCGTTCCGCCCATGCGGTTGAGATCCGGCGGCGCATCGGTGCTGGCCCGGTAGCGGCCGAGGCTGCCCAGCTGGTCGGCGGCCACCCGCAGCAGGCCATCGGCGTACTGCACCACTAGGTAGTCGCGGGATTCGCCGCTGATGGCCAGCTTCTCGAGCTTGAGGAACTTGCCGATGCCGTGATTGCGGTGCACCACGAAGTCGCCCGGCTGCATCTTGTTGGGGTCCACCGTGCGGCTGGCGGCCTTGCGGCGACGGCGCACATAACCCGTGGCGGCCAGGCTGTGCTGGCCGAAGAACTCCCGGTCGGAGATCAGCACCAGCTTCCAGGCCGGCAGCTGCAGGCCCTCCAGCTCGGCGGTGCCCCTGGTTTTCAGGGCCACCGGGGTGCCCTGCTGCACCAGCCGCTCGATGGCGGGGAAATCGGCCGGGTTGGGCACGAAGCGCGTGATGCAGTCGTGCTCCTCCAGCAGGGCCACCGCCCGGCTGGGCTGGGCCGAGAGCAGCCACACCGTGGCCCGCTCGGCCACGAATCCCTTCACCAGCCCCGCCAGCTTGCCGAAGGCGTTGGGGTAGGCCGGCACCGAGCGGGAGGCCAGATCAAAGCTGTTGGGGTGGCTGTCGGTTTCGTGCAGCTCGGCCAGGTCAAAGCCACCGAAGGCCTCCGCCTGCTCCAGGGCCTCGGCGGGCGGACGGTGCAGCAGCGGCGGCAGCAGGGCGGCGATCACCTCGGCGCTGATGCCGGCCGCGTCCGCCAGCTCCTGGCACACCTCGGCGTGGTGGGCGTGGGCGTGGTCGGCCCACTGCTGGCCGTGGGAGAGGCAATGGCGCCGCTCATCCACGGCGATCAGGGTGTGGGCGGGCAGGTAATCGAGCAGGGAGGCCGGTTGCTGCCAGGCCAGCCCCATCAGCCGCCGCAGGCCCTCGGGGGTGCCTCCCTCCAGCAGCTGGTCGCTGGCCTCGGCGCTGAGCAGCTGATCCAGCCCATCGGGCATGCCGTCGCGCAGGGCTTCTGCGATCAGCGGGCCGTAGCCGGTGGGGGTGAGGCGCACCACCTCGATCGCATCGAGGGAGCGCTGGGAGGCGGGGTCGAATTCCCGCAGCTTCTCCAGCTCTTCGCCAAAGAACTCCAGCCGCACCGGCAGTTCGGCGCTCACCGGGAACAGGTCGACGATGTCGCCGCGGCGGCTCCAGCAACCCTCCTGCTCGATCGTGGGCACCCGCTCGTACCCCAGGCGTGTGAGCGTGGTGGCCAGCTCTTCGAGATCCACCGTGTCGCCCTTGCGCAGGCTCAGGCACTGGGCCTGCAGGGCCTGCGGCGGCGGCAGGTGGGGCTGCAGGGCCCGCTCGGTGGCCACGATCGCGAGGCGCTGGCCGCCATCCAGCAGCTCCCCCAGCACCTGCAGCTGCCCCCAGGTGATCTCGCTGGTGGGATCGAAGGGCTCGTAGGGGCTGGCCTCACTGGTGGGATAGAGCTGGCAGCTGGGCCAGCCCATCAGCTCCAGCAGCGCCGCCCAGCGTCCCGCCTCCTCCAGGGTGGGCACAATCAGCAGCAGGGGGGCGCCGGCGGCGCCGGCGAGGGCTGAGCTGATCAGGGCCCGAGCGCCGCGGCCGGCGCCGCTCAGCCGCAGGCGCTCGGGCCGCCTGCTGCGCTCCAGCACCTCCCCGGTGAGGGTGGCCTGCTGCAGCTGACGCACCAGGGCGGCGAGGGGCATGGGCGGTGCCGGTGGCAAGTGGCTCCGATCTTCGCAACCGGCCCCAGACTGGTGCGGCCCGCCCGCCCGCCCTGACCCGCTCCCGCCGCCCGTTCCGTCTGGATCGCCCCCACGGCCAGGGTTCCCTGCTGGTGCTCAGCGGGGTGCTGGGGTTGCTGGGTGCCGCGTGTGCCGCTTTGCCGGTGAGCCTTTGGTCCCTGGCCTCGCCGCTTCCCCCCCGCCCCCTTTCCCAGCCCGCCGGGCTGTCGCCGGCGAAGCAGGCGTCGCTGCTGGACCGGCTGGCTGTGGCGGATCGGCAGTGGATCCCCCGGGCGGAAACCCTCGCCAACGGCGCGATCCGCTACCACTACCGGCGCCGCGCCGATCAACCGAAGCTCACGGTGGCTGAGCTGCGCGCCCTGATCGCCAATCCCCCCAGCTTTGGAGAGGAGCGCCTGGCCATCGCTGAACTGCTGACGGTGTTGGCGGCGGCGGGGGTGCGTCTGGAGCTCACCAAGCCGCGCAAGCCGGGGGCTGCCGGTGAATGGGATCCCCGGGCCCACACGCTGCGCATTCAGCCCTGGGTGGTGAGCAAGGGCAGTGTGGAGTTCGCCAGGGTGCTCAACCACGAGGCCATCCATGTGGCCCAGAGCTGCCGCAACCGGGGGGTGCGCTCCAGTCCCATTCCCCTGGGTTTGCCGACCGCCTTGCCGGCCCATCTGGAGGGGGCGCTCAACGCTTCGGTTTACCGGCAGGCCTCAGTGCGGGAACTGCAGCTGGAGCGGGAGGCCTACGCCAACCAGGCTCGCCTGGGCCTCGGTTCCCAGCTGGTGAGACTGCACTGTTGAGGGCTGTGGCGGGCCGTGCGGCCCTCAGCCGGCGTTCCCGGGAGCCTGTTGGGTGAGCCATTCGCTCTCCAGCAGCATGTTGAACTGCAGCAACTGGGTGTCGCTCAGCTGCTGGCGGCTGGTGAGGGCGAAGTGCTGCTCGAGGAAGGCCCGGCCCCGGGCGGGATCCCACTGCAGCTGGTCCAGCAGCGCGTCGCACTGGTTGAGCAGCTCCCGGCGCCGCAGCGGAGCCGGCGCGGTGGCGGGATCCGTGCCCGGTGCCAATCCCTCCAGGGTTTGGAGGTAGGCCAGCAGATCGCCGTAGCGGGTGAGTCGATTGCGGTTGGGGTGGTTGAACACCCGCTCGAGGTAGATCGCCTCCTGGTCGCGGTCCCAGCCGAGCCGTTGCAGTTCCAGATCCAGACTGGCCAGTTCGCTGCTCCAGTCCTCCGGATCGGCAGGGGGTTCCTCGGGGGCCTGGCCAGCTGGCGGGGGGCTTGCGGAGGGTGGGCGGTCGAACTTGGCCTGTGTCTCGGGCTGGGGGTTGGGGGCTGGATTGCTGAGCCGGACTGATGGGGGTTCCGAACGGGCTGAAGCTGGTATCGGAGCTGGCGGCGTTTGGGGGCTGTGGCGGCCCGTCAGGCGCTGACGGGCCCTGTCTTCGGCCTCCTCCGCTGTGGCGGCTTCCCCCAGGGCAGCGTCGATGAGCGTCCCCCCGCGCCGGAGCTGCACCAGCACCACCCGGCTGCCGCTGTCGGCATGGACCAGTTGGACCTCCAGCTGTGACTCCTCCACCAGGCGGCCCAAGGTGTCTTTCTAGAGTGGTCCCCATCCTGACCCGCTGCAGCCCGTGGAAGCGGAGTCGATCCAGTCCCTCACCCCCCTGCTCCATCAGGCCGATCAGTGGCGAGAGGTGCTGCTGCTGCTGCCCCTGCTGGTGGCGCTCGAGGCCGTGCTCTCTGCCGACAACGCCATCGCCCTGGCGGCCATCGCCCGCGGCCTGGAGGATCCGGCGCGTCAGCGCCAGGCCCTCAACCTCGGGCTGGCGCTGGCCCTGGTGTTTCGGCTCGGCCTGATTGTGGCGGCCCAGTGGGTGCTGAACTTCTGGCCACTGCAATTGCTGGCAGCGGGCTACCTGCTCTGGCTCTGCGGCCGTCACCTGCTGTTGGTGTGGGCGGAGCCAGGCGATGGGGGTGGCCCGAGCGGAGTGGCCCAGGCCAGCGGAGTGGCCGAAGTCTCCAGCGCGTCAGGCCATCCGGGCTCGCTCCACCACGCCGGCCTGGGCTCGATCGTGGTCACCCTGGCCCTCACCGATCTCGCCTTCTCCCTCGACAGCGTGGCTGCGGCGGTGGCGGTGAGTGATCGCCTGCTGCTGGTGATGGCGGGTGGCGTGATCGGGGTGATCGCCTTGCGGCTCACCGCTGAGCTTTTCATCCGTTGGCTGGAGGTCTATCGGCACCTCGAGACCGCCGGCTACCTGGCGGTGGGGCTGGTGGGGATCCGGCTGTTGCTGCGGCTTGGCCTGCCCCAGGTGGTGCCGCCGGAATGGTTGCTGCTGCTCCTGGTAGCGGGGCTGTTCATCTGGGGCTTTTCGGCGCGCAATGCACCGCTGGGGACACCACCGGAGCCATGAGGGTGGAGCTCCGCCAAATCGGCAGCGACCAGTTGCTCGATGCCCTGGAGGTGGCCGAGCTTGGTGAGGTGCCCCAGCCTGGCCGCTGGTTAGAGGTGGCCGGCCGCAGTTTTCTGGTTCTGCAGCGCCGCCACCGCTACCAGCTGCGCAACGGCCGCTACGAACTTGCCTCCGTGGCGCTCCAGGTGAAGGCCCAGTGGCGACACGCCGATGCGCGCTGGTGGCAGAACCAGTGGGTGATCGGGGATCCCAGCTGCCGCTTCAACGCCCGCAGCCCACTGCTGCGCTGTGCGGTGCTGCCCGATGGCCCCTGCGAGCGCTGCGGCCATTTCGTTGCGACGGGATCAGCCGGCCATGGCTGAACAGGACCAGCCGATCTGGATCACGGGGCGCCTGGTCCGTGGCCATGGCGTCGCCTCGGGGCGCGATCCCGCCTCCCCCTACCCGGCTGGCACCATCAGGCTGCAGCGCCCTCTGTTTGCTCAGCGAGGGCTTGATCTGTCCGACTGTTTCGCCGGCACCCTCAACCTCTCCTTGGCACCCCTGGAGCTGCGCAGCGAGCGCCCCGACCACACTTTCGAGCACCTCTGCTGGACCGATCGCCATCCACCGGAGACCTTTCGGTTCTGGCGGGTGCTGGTCCGGCGCGGTGACTCGCCCGCCCTGGGGGGCTGGATCTACCAGCCCGATCCGCAGACCAAACAACGCCATGGGCAGCCGCCCCAGGTGGTGGAGGTGCTGGCGCCGCTGCTGGCGGGACTTGCGCCGGGTGTGGAGATCGCCCTCGGGGTGGATGGACACCGGCTCTGGACCATCGATGGCATCCGCCTGCGGGCGCGTTTGCTGGAGTTTTTCAAGTTTCGGGTGCTGGCGGCCCAGGATGCCTTCTTCCGCGACTGGCGGGATCCCCGCAGCGGTGCCTTGGATCCGGTGCGTCTGCGGCAGTGGCTGCAGACGGTCTGGCCCGAGGCGCTGGGCCTCTCCGATCGGGATCTGCTGGCCACTTGCGACCAGGCCTGGCAGCTCTACGGCCCTTGACAGGGGTGCGGTCCGTTGCCCACGGCCCTCCTAGGGTGGAAGACCCCGCAGTGCCGGCGATCCGTCAGTCACCTCCCCGATCCCGCATTGCAACGGCTGTTGCCAGTCACCCTGAGCCAGCCAGTCAGACACTGGCTGTCAGTCAGACACTGGCTGCCAGTCAGACATTGGCTGCCAGTCAGACATTGGCTGCCGCTGATCCAGCACCTGCTCAGCCAGTGGCCGCCAAGGCAGCAACCAGCGCGGCGTCGATTGATTTTGCCTCTCTCGGACTGGGTGAGCCGATCCTCAAGGCAGTCACCGAAAAGGGCTACACCCAGCCGTCGCCGATCCAGGGCCAGTGCATTCCGGCCGTGCTGGCTGGGCATGACGTGATGGCCGCCGCCCAGACCGGCACCGGCAAAACAGCGGGGTTCACCCTGCCCATGCTGGAGCGGCTGCGCCACGGCCCCCATGCCCGCGCCGGTGTGGTGCGTTCGCTGGTGCTCACCCCCACCCGCGAGCTGGCGGCCCAGGTTGCCGAGAGCGTGCGGGCCTATGGCCGCTACCTCGACCTGCGCAGCGACGTCGTGTTCGGCGGGGTGAAGATCAACCCCCAGATCAGCCGGCTCCAGAAGGGCACCGACGTGCTGGTGGCCACCCCTGGGCGTTTGATGGACCTCTACCAGCAGCGGGCCCTGCGGCTCGACCGGGTCGAGATCCTGGTGCTCGATGAGGCGGATCGGATGCTCGACATGGGCTTCATCCGCGATATCCAGAAGATCCTGGCGCTGTTGCCCCCCAAGCGCCAGAACCTGCTGTTTTCGGCCACCTTCTCCGGTGACATCCGGCGCCTGGCCACCGGCCTGCTGCACAACCCGGTGCAGCTCCAGGCCACGCCGGAGAACCGCACAGCTCCCACGGTGGAGCACCTGCTGCATCCCTGCGACATGGATCGCAAGGGGGATCTGCTCAGCCACCTGATCCGCAGCAATGACTGGCAGCAGGTGCTGGTGTTTTCCCGCACCAAGCACGGCGCCAACCGCATGGCCGAGCGGCTCACCCGCGAAGGCATGTCCGCGGCTGCCATCCATGGCAACAAGAGCCAGGGGGCGCGGACCCGGGCCCTGGCCGATTTCAAGGCCGGCACGCTGCGGGTGCTGGTGGCCACCGACCTGGCCGCCCGCGGCATCGACATCCACCAGCTGCCCCATGTGATCAACCTCGATCTGCCCAACCAGGCCGAGGACTACGTGCACCGGATCGGCCGCACCGGCCGGGCCGGTCACAATGGCCACGCCATATCCCTGGTGGCGGCTGAAGAGAGCGAGCTGCTGCGCGCCATCGAGCGCATGATCGGCACCCGCCTGCCGCGTCAGGAGGTGCCTGGCTTTGAACCCAAGGTGCTCTCGGCTCCACCCCTGGATCTCAGTGGCGGCCGGGGCAGGGGCGGGCGCCGCCCCTCCTCCCCCCAGGGTGCCGGGCGTGAGGGCCGCCGCAGCCCCCGCGCACCCGGCTCGCGTCGCTGAACGGCAACAATCGACACACCGGCAGCGGGGGGTCTCCGTTCGGATGGAACGGTTGAAAGGAGAGCTATGCCTTACGAGCCCGGATCCCCCGAATGCCGCGTGCTGATCGATTGCAAGGGGCAGATTGAAACGATGCTGCTGGCCCTGGGGCGGATCGACAACAGCCAGCACATCCGTGATCAGCTGGTGTCGGTGCACAACCAGCTGGAGGGCCTCCATGCGCTGTACCGCAAGGAGAGCGGCGAGTTCAACCAGTCAGGCCAGCCCGGCCTGGCCTGACTGCGATCAGCTTGTGTTGCAATCAGCTCATCTCTGTGATCAGCTCCATGTCCAGACCCTGACAGGTGGCGTAGGCACTGGCCAGCGTGGCGACCCTGCGGCGTTGCTGGGGTTGCTGTTCGTGGCTGACCACGTAGCGACCCGATGTCTCCCGGTAGATCAGGCAGCCATGGCCCGTTCCGCCGACATAGGACAGCTCGCTTCCCATGGATCCACAGCAAACTCTCGCCCTTCTTTAGCCACCGTGGGGGAGTGCGGAACGTGTGTGAGCCCTTACAACACAGAACGTAAGCCGGTCGTCAGGGAGCGTCATGCGGGGCTGGATCCGGGGCTTGCTTCAGGGCTTGAACGGCGTCGCCATGGGGACCCAGTTGATCGCCGGGTTGCGCCGCGAGCTGTTGAAGCAGGCTCTGGCCCCGGGCGGCAGCCTTGCCCTCCAGCTGGGCTTCACGCACCAGCACCGGGCAGCCGCCGGTGGCCACCACGAGGCCCGTTTCGGCCACCACCGCCAGCACCGTGCCTGGGGGCGCTGGCCCCAGGCCACAGCCAGAGGCGAGCGCTGCCTGGGCTTCGGGGCTCAGCTGCTCGGCAAGCCGAGCCACCAGGGGTTCGGTGCTCAGCAATTTCAGCCGTTTGCCCTGCCAGCTGGTGTGGGCCGCGGGGTAAAGACCCATCACCCGCCGATGGATCGCCAGGGCTGAAGCGCTCCAGTCGATCACCGCGTCGGTTTTGGTCAGCATGCGGGCAATGGTGAGACCGGCCTCGCCCTGGGAGCGCACCCCCAGCCGGGCCAGCCGCTCGGCTTCCGGGCCGGGGCCGGCAGCCTCGATCCGGGGCAGGGACTCAACGAGCAGCTCGGCGCTGAGCTGGGCCAGCCGCTGCCCCAGCTCCTGGGCATTCTCCCGCAGCCCGATCGGGAGGGTGCGCTCCAGTAACACCGGTCCGGTGTCGAGCCCCACCTCCATGGCCATGATCCCCACGCCGGTCTCGGAGTCGCCCTCCAGGAGGCACCACTGGATGGGCCCCGCGCCGCGCCAGCGGGGCAGCAGGGAGCCGTGGGCGTTCCAGCAGCCCAGGGGAGGCTGGGCCAGCACCTCGGGCGGCAGGATCTGGCCAAATGCCACCACCACAGACACATCAGCCCCCAGGGCAGCGAGCTGCTGCTGGCAGGTCTCATCGCGTCGAATCCGCTCCGGCGTGAACACCGGCAGGCCGAGCTGGAGGGCCCGGGCCTTGACGGCACTGGGCTGCAGCTCCTTGCCGCGCCCGCGACGACGATCCGGTTGGCTCACCACCCCCACCAGGGTGTGGCCAGCTGCCACCAGGGCTTCCAGGCTGGGCACGGCGTAGACAGGGGTGCCCCAGAACAGGATCTTCACAACGACGTCTTCAGGGCTGCTTCAGGGCTAGGCGGTCACGCTTCGCCGGTGATGGAGAGCCCCTCAACCCAGACGTGGGGGCAGAGGCCATCGGGGGTCACCTTTGCAGCCCCCTCAAACCCGACGATCGCCTGGAGCACCGTGCGGATGTCGCCGGCCACGGTGGCGGCTTCGATCGAGCGGCGGCTGCCGCCCTGAACCAGCCAGCCATCGAAGGGGAGGGAGAAGGATCCCTGGCTGGCCTTGACGCCGGCGTGCAGGGCGGAAAGCGAATCGATCACCACCAGCGGGCTGTCGTGGCCGAAGCGGTTGAGGCCCTGCTGGCCACCGTCGCTGCCAGGGGTGGCGCCGATTTCCAACCAGTCGGCCCCGACCGACACTTTGGCCCCCATGCCGGCGTGGCCGGTGGGGGTGACACCGAAGGCGCGCGCCGTGGCCTCCGAGTGCAGGAAATGGCGCAACACCCCGGCGTCCACCAGGTCGAGGGGAGCGGTGGGTGTGCCCTCGCCATCGAAGGCCGAGGCTCCGACGTTGCCCTGGTGCAGGCCGTTGTCGCGGATGCTGAGGAAGGGTACGGCCAGGGTCTGGCCCAGGGAGTCGCGCTGGCTGAGGCTGACACCATCGAGCACGGCGCGGGCGTTGAACAGGCTGCTGAAAGCGCCGATCAGATCCAGAAACGCCTCTGGGCTGAACACACAGGTGTAATGGCCGGTCTCGATCGGGGCGTAGTCGAGGTGGGCGATCGTGCGCTGGGCAGCTTCGTCAATGCAGCCTGCGATGTCGAGGTCGGCAGTGCCATAGGCCAGGCGTACGGCCCCCGAGCTGCGGGGCTTACGGCCGGTTTCCTCAGCCCGGGCGTAGAGATACAGGCTGGCCGTGGTGAGGCTCTGGTGACGGCAGGCCCCCTCGCTGTTGAGGTAGAGGCGCTCGCTGCTGCGCTGGGCCAGACCGTTGTAGGGCACGGTGCTGATGGCGGCATGGCGATCGAGCAATTGCCGTTCGGCCTGCTTGAGGGTTTCCAGCAGGGTGAGGATCGGCTGGGGCTCGTGCAGGGGCTGATCCAGACGGGCCAGGGGAGCCGTGGCCAGGGGTGAGAAGGCCGGTGTCTCATCGGCGTTGCCAAAGGCGCTGGCATCGCGGGCACCCGTGAGGGCCCGGGCCAGACCCTCATCACTGAGGTCGGAGGTGCTGGTGATGCCCACCAGGCCATCGCTGTTCCAAACCCGTACGGTGATGGCGCTGCGCTGCGCCCCTTTCATCTGTTTGGCCTCGCCGCGGTCGACCTGGACGGAGGTGTCCGTGCTGCAGGAGGCCCCCAGATCCCACTGCTGGATGCCGGCCTGGTGGGCCAGCTCCTGGAGGCGGCTGCTCAGGGCTTCGGCGTTGAGACCGGCGGAGGTGGCCATCGTCAGCGGCCCCCCACGGTGATCGAATCGACTTTGATGTGGGGCTGGCCCACGGTGACGTACACACTGCCGCTCACGGAGCCGCAGAAGCCGGCCGCCAGCTCGAGATCGTTGGCACACATCGAGATCCGGGGCATCACCTCCTTGGCTTCGCCGATCAGGGTGGCGCCCTTCACCGGCTTGGTCAGCTGGCCGTTTTCGATCAGGTAGCCCTCCTCCACGGCGAAGTTGAACTGGCCGGTGGGGCCAACGCTGCCGCCCCCCATGGATTTGCAGTACAGGCCTTTGTCGACCGAGGCGATCAGCTGGTCGGGCGTGTGGGGGCCGGCGGCAATGAAGGTGTTACGCATCCGGCTGGCGGCGGCGAAGGCATGGCTCTGGCGCCGACCGCTGCCGGTGCGGCCATGGCCGGTTCGCCGTTCGCCGGCGCGATCGCTGAGGAAGCGTTTGAGGATGCCGTTTTCAATCAGCACCGTGCGCTGCGGCTCCATCCCTTCGTCGTCCATGGAGAGGGAACCGAAGGCGCCGTCGGTGAGGCCTTCGTCGATGGCTGTCACCGCTTCGTGGGCGATGCGCTCGCCCACCTTGTCGGCAAAGGGGGTGGTGCCCCGCTCCACCTGGGTGGTTTCCAGCAGGTGGCCGCAGGCCTCATGGAAGATCACGCCACCGAAACGGTTGGCCAACACGGCCGGCATCTGCCCGGCCTCCACGTAGTCGGCGTAGAGCATGGTGCCGACGCTGGCGCAGACGTCCTGGGCGGAGGCATCCGCATCCCAGTCGCGCAGGTCGTCGGGACAGCCGGAGGTGCCGTAACGGCGGCCCAGGCCGGCACGGTGGTCGCCATCGGCAGCGAGGACGTTGAGGCCGAGGGATTGGTGCAGGCGGATGTCCCGGGCGAAGGTGCCGTCACTGGCGGCCACCAGCACGGCTTGCCAGTCGCGGGAGTAGCTGCCGCGGCGCGCCTGCAGGTGGCGTCCGTGGTGGGCCAGACGGGCTGTGCCATCCAGCAGTTTGAGGGTGGCTTCCGCCAGCGACGGGGAGTGCTCCAGCCAGGCGGCTTTGGCTGCAGCGAAGTCGCGCAGAGCGTCCAGGCCGCTGAACTGGGTGGAGGGAGTGCTGTTGCGCATCAGCCCGAGCATGCCGAGGGCCTGATCCAGAGCCTGAAGCAGACCAGAGTCGCTCAGGTCGTTGGTGCTGACGAAGCCATCCCGATCGCCCCGAAACACCCGAATCCCCGCCCCCATACCGAAGGACGGACTGACGCTGGTGATGGTCTCCTGCTCGGCCAGCACCCCGAGATGGTCGGTGCGCTCCAGAAAGATCTCCACCAGATCAGCTCCAGCCCCTTGCCCGGCCGCCAACAGGCTTTCGAGACGGGGCTGCCAGGCCAGGTCAAAGGTGTCGGGTGCGGAGGCAGCCAAAGGAGATCAGCGATGGGGGAGGACAAAAGGGCTGGGCTGCGCAGGCCTCAGCGCACCGAGGGCTGGAACTGCTCGCTGCGGATCGGAGCCATCAAGTAGAGCTTGGCCATCTCGGCGCCATTGGCGATCCAGTAGGGCAGCTTGCGCAGCACCTTGATCGGGGCCGGGGCACCGCTGGCATCGGCTTCGCTCAACTTGGTGTTGTTGCTCACCAGTCGCTCCAGCCGGACGTAGAACTTCGGATGCTCCACATTGAGCACCACCGGGAAGACCCGGGCTGAGGTTTCGTTGGTTTTGGCGATCACATACTTGTCGTAGTCGCGGGCATCCAGGCCGAGGGCCTCGTAGAACTCCTTGCGGGCCACGTCGCGCACGTACATGGTGGCAAACACCGCCAGCAGGAAGAAGCGGCACCACAGGCGGGCGGTCAGACCGCGCACGGTGTCGGGCTGGGCCTTCATCAGGGCGTCGAAGAAATCGCCGTGGCGGTTCTCGTCCTGACACCAGTTTTCGAAGAAATTGAAGATCGGGAAGATCTTGCTGTCGGGATTTTTTTCGAGGTGGCGGAAGATGGCGATATAGCGCCAGTAGCCAATCTTTTCGCTCAGGTAGGTGGCGTAAAAGATGAACTTGGGCTTGAAGTAGGTGTAAGCCTTGCTGGCGGTGAGAAAGCCCAAATCCAGCTGCAGGCCGAAGTCGCCCATGGCTTTGTTGAGGAAGCCGGCGTGGCGGGCTTCATCGCGAGCCATGTGGGCGAAGCACTCCGCCAGCAGGGGGTTCTTCTCTTTGATGCGGCGGCTGAGCTCCTTGTAGAGCAGGAAGCCGGAGAACTCCGAGGTGCAGCTCTGCTCCAGAAACTCGATGAAAACCTGGCGGGTTTCGGGATCGAGCTTGTCGGCTGCGCCCTCAAACTCCGCGTTGCGCACGAAGTGGTGGCGGTTGTAGTCCTTGCGGAACTCCTCACAGATCGCCTCGAGCTCCACGGCATTGGGCCGCAGATCCATCGCCGCCATGGCGTCGAAATCCGTGGTGTAGAACCGCGGGGTCAGGATCGTGTCCCTGACCGGATCCTTGATGGCCGGTGCGTCCGGGCTACCGGTGGCGGTAGCGGGGGTGGCGATTGCGGCGGGAGGGACCATCGAGCGTTGCGGCTTACGGCAGTGGCTGCATCGTAGAGGGACTGCCCGTCAGTTCGGGCCCAGCCATTTCTGGCCGTTCAGCCGTTGCACCAGCCGCGACACCAGCAGCGCCAGGCTCATTTTCTTCTCGTCGATCAGAAAGGACTCCAGCAGGCTCGGTTCACTGCCGGCCTCGGCCACCGCCACGGTTTTGGCGGCATTGATGTTTGCTGCGGTGAAACACAGCCAGAAGCGCCGCTCTCCGGGTAGCTGGCCTTTGACCATCCAGCAGTCCGCGCCCACCACGGGCATCGGACCCTGCTCGAACACCAGCTCGGGGGCCGGTCCGCCGTAACCCTGGATCTCCTTCGCCAGGGCGGGGAGCAGCAGCTCGGGCACGAATGTGGCGAACGGCTGGTCTTCCGGAGCCGGGGGCTTGGGTTTGGCTGGGCTGGCGGCCGGCTGCCCTGAGGCCGGGCTGGGCTGGGTGTTGGCAGCTGGCTGGGCGGATTCGCTCACCGGTGCAGGCCCCTTTCGGCATGTTGCTCGACTTTACGCAGGTCTTTCGACGGGGGCGGCAAGGGCCTGGCAGCGCGTCTCACCAGTCGTCGCCGCCGGGGCTGTCCCAGCCGTCGCCCATGGCGGTGGCCTGGGCCTGGGTAGGAGCCTGGCCAGTGGTGCTTGCGGCAGCGGGCTCGGGGCCAGCGGTCGAGCGACCCTTGCGGATCACGCGGAACGGCACGGCCACGGTGGGTGCTGGATCGCCGGGCGGACGTTGCGGCCCGGCGGCCTGGCGTGGCGGTGGGGGAGCTGCGGCCTTGGGTGGCTCCTGCCAGGAGTCCGGCGGGTCGCGGGGGTCGCGCCGCACCTGGTGGCGCAGGGAGACCGGGCCCGTCTGCAGGGCCAGGGCGGCGGCCGCGGCGCTGAGGCCGGCTCCACCGCCGGCGGCCAGGGCGATCCAGGCCCCGATCGGTAGCGATGGGGTGCTCCAGATCAGCAGTCGCAAGGCCAGGTTGGGCCTGGGGTTCAGGGCGCCCACCAGCAGCACCAGCAGCAGCGGGGCGAGCAGGGGGAGCAGCAGCAGGCGTTGCAGCAGGGCCAACGGACGGACTGGTGGGTGGGACGACCTAGGAGGAGGATGCGCCCGGAGATCCTGGCTGGTGGGGCGGCCCCTGCCAACGGCGCAAGTTGCCGAGCTCGTAGCCCAGCACGTCAAACACACGGATCACCAGGAAATCGACCATGTCGTCGATGGTCTGGGGTTGGTGGTACCAGGCGGGCACCGGTGGGGCGATGCGGGCGCCGGCTTCGGCCAGGGCCGTGAGGTTGCGCAGGTGAATCAGATTCCAGGGCGTTTCCCGCGGGCAGATCACCAGGGGCCGCCCCTCCTTGAGGTGCACGTCGGCGGCGCGCTCCACCAGATCCAGCGCCACCCCGGAGGCGATGCGTCCCACGGTGCCCATCGAGGCGGGGAGGATCACCATGCCACGGGTGCGGAAGCTGCCGCTGGCAATGCCGGCGGCCTGGTCGTTCCAGCGGTGGCAGCGCAGCTGGCCGGAGCGGATCCCGGTGCGCTCGCGCCAGAACGCCTCCTGGGCCTCGGGCTCCGAGGGCACCCTCAGGCCCAGCTCCGCCTGCCACACGCCAATCGCCCCACGCGAGGCGACCAGTTCCACCGACTCGCCGGCCTCCAGCAGCAACTGCAGGGCGCGCTGCGCCAGCGGTTGGGCCGAGGCGCCGGAGACGGCCAGCACCACCGGACCGCTTCCGGCCGCAGGGGTCACGGCTCAGGCCTCGCTCAACACCGGGATCGGCGCAAACGGATCGTGCTCGTGCTCGGGATGCGTGGCGTCATCGACCCCGTCAGCGCCTTCGGCCAGCTCCTCGCTCAGCCCGTCCCCGTCGGCCATCACGCCTTCGGGCAGCACCACGGCCAGATCGATCTGATGCCGCAGGGCGTCGACCTTCTGGATCTCCACCTCCACCTGGTCGCCGAGCATGTAGTTGCGGCGGTTCTTGCGTCCCACCAGCCGGTTCTGACGCGAGCGGTATTCGTACCAGTCGTCTTTGAGGGAGCTGACATGCACCAGCCCCTCCACCTGGGAGGGGGGGACTTCGACGAAGAAGCCGTAGCTCTGCACACCGCTGATCACGCCGGGCAGCACCTGCCCCACCAGCGGCTCGGCCTGGCGGGCCTGCAGCATCGCCAGCAGGTCGGCCTGGAGTTCGGCCAGGAAGCGGCGCCGACCGTTGAGACGCTGCACCAGCCCATGCTCCTGGGCCTCCAGAAAGGGGGTCAGCTGGCTGGGGGCCAGCAGCGGCCAGTCGATGGCGCCGTGGCAGGCATCGGAGGCCAGGTCGACGGTGGTTTTGTGGCGCACGCTCGGGCGATCCTTGCCCTCGGTCAGCAGCAGCACCAGCAGCTGCTGGTTCCAGATGTCGGCGTAATGGAGTGTGGGGCAGCACCAGGGGGCCAAGGCTGCATCCTCTTCGAGCCGTCCTGCCAGGGCATGGGCTCCGGGAGCGCTGCTCAGCTGAATCGGCTTGAGGATGGCCTGCAGCTGTTGTTGCAGGGCCCGGCTGCGATCGGTGCTGGCGAAGGCGGCTGCCAGCTCGGCTGCACTGGCGTTGCCCTCCTCACTCAATTCGAGGGGGATGTCGAGGGCGAGGGCCGTGCGGGCCACGTCGTTGAGGTCGTTGGCGTCGGCGGGAGCGTTGGTGGCATAGATCGCCGGCAGTCCTAGGGCCTGGAGGTGCCGGCCCAGGGCCTGTTCGGCCATCAACACCGCTTCCCGCAGCAGCGCCAGGGGGTGGTGGGGTTCAAGGGTCACCACCCAGCCCTCGAGGGGGGTGTCGGGTCCTGGCACCGCCAGGTCGCCGAGGCTGTCGATGGCGGGCAGCGGCAGGTTGAGGTCGAGGGAGCCGGCCGCCTGGCGTTGTTGACGCAGCAGGCTGGTGACGTTGATCAGCTGGTCGAGCAGGGGGAGCTGATCCTTGAGTCCCTTGAGGGCCGCCGGCACCGTGCGGCTCTTGGGCTTGCGATCCCCCAGGGCCGTCAGGGCTTCAAGGCCGGCGGCGGCCACCGGCTGGATCTGGCTGCGACAGAACCGGTAGTGCTCCAGGGTGCCGTCCACGCTGAGCTCCAGGCCCACTGACAGGGCCGCCTGCACCTCGCCCACGTTGAAGGCGCTGGCCTTGGTCAGGGCTGGATTGAGCAGGGGCAGCCACTGGCGGCCCATGCAGTAGACATCCGCCTGGTTGCGGAGCCAGGTGTCGAGGGCGGTGCCGTTGGCGAAGCGCTCGGCGATGGCCGGGGTGTGGACCCAGAGGGTCCAGCCGCCTTCGCGCTCCTCCAGTGCCAGGGCTGGCAGCCCCGGAGCATCCTTGCCGCTCCACGGCTCCAGCAGCAGGGCCGCCTGGGCGGTGAGGTCGGTGCGCTCCTTGGCTGCCAGGGCCTTGAGGGTGGCCCGGGGGGGCTGGGGACGGTTGTGAAGCCGGTGCTTGGTCAGCAGCAGGTCGAGGTCGGCGGCCTCGCCACCGTTCACGGGCAGACGGCGGGCCACGTGGCCCTGGGGCGCAAACTGCCCCACCGGATAGCGGTCGACCAGCACCTCCACCACTGAGGTCTGCCCGTTGTCGAGATGGGTGGCATCACCGGCCGGCAGCTCCACGGCCGTCAGCAGCCGGTCGTCGAGGGGGGTGGCCACCAACCGCTCCTCCTGCTGCTCGACCTGGGCCAGGAGTGAGGTGGTGTGGCGTTCGAGGATGCACTGCACGCCTCCCTCCGGAGAGCGGCGCCGTCCCCCTTCGCGGGTCACCCTCACCAGCACCCGATCGCCGTTCCAGGCGTGGTTGAGCTGGTGATCCCGGATGTAGATGTCTTCGCCGCCGTCTTCCCGCAGGGCGAAGCAGAAGCCTTTGCTGGAGCAGCGCAGCCGGGCTGGAATCAACTCGGGGTCTTCCCGGCGGGCGATGCCGGCATCGCTGATCTCCACCAGACCCAGTTTGGTGAGTCCGTCGAGGCCGATCTGCAGCTGCTGCTTTTCAGCTTTCTGGCTCAGACCAAGGGCCTTTTCCAGCTTGGTGAGTGGCAGGGCTTCATGGGCTGGAAGCTGGTCGAGCAGGTCGGCGACCGTGAACTTCATCGGTGGGAGGGCTGGTTGGCGGTGGGCCACCCAGGAATGCCCCGGGATGCAGGGGCGGGCGGCAGGGGGGCGAAGGCGGGTGATGGCGGACTGGGCTCGGAGCGATGCCCACGGCCACCAAAACCTTCAAATCAGACATTAGTCGGCGGAGGGATCCTTGGCCCTCTCACCGGCAATCTCTCCACCGGCTACCTCGCCAGCCACCGCGACGGCCTCGGCGCCGCTGGAGCGCTGGATCAGCCGCACGCCGATCACCAGGAAGCCCACTGAAGCCCCCAGTTGCAGCGCATTGGTGGGAATCACGGCCGAAAGGGACCCGCCTGCCGCAGCCCCCAGCAGGCTGGCCAGCACCAGCGCCAGGGAGCTACCTGCGAAGACCGCGCCAGGGCGAGTCGAGGTGCCGCTGATGGTCACGATGGCGAGCTGGGTCTTGTCCCCCAGCTCGGCCAGGAACACGGTGACGAAGGTGGACGCGAGCAGGGCGAGCGGCAGGGCGGACACGGTCGTTCAGGTGAGAGGGAGTTCGGAGGGGGAGGGCACCAGCCCCAGGACGGCCTGACGACCAAGCCAGAGCCCCAGGGCCACCATCAGGATTCCCGCCAGGCGCTCCAGCTGCTGCGGGGGCATCACCCGCGCCAGCCAGCGGCCCAGCAGCACCCCCACCAGGCTGGAGCTGATCAGGGCCAGGGAGGCACCGACAAACACCACCAGCGGCCGGCCGGACTGGGCGGACAGCAGCAGGGCGGCCAGCTGGGTCTTGTCGCCCAGCTCTGCCAGGAACACCGTGGTGAACGTGGTCAAAAAGGCCGCACCCCAGGTGCCGGCCGATCTGGCCTGGCCAGCTGGGGCTTCGCCTTGTGCGGGTGTGGGGTGCTCGTTGTCGTTGCTCATGGGCGCTGTCGGATGGCACGCCGGAAGCGCCGCATCACCCTGCCACGGCCTCCGTATTCACTGCGGATCTGTTGGAGGCAGCAGCCGATCGCCAGGCGGTCGCCGGCGCCGGGGTCCTCGGGTGAACCAAACAGCTTCACCAGGTTGGCGACGTTGCAGAAGTCGGGGCGGTCGGCATAGATCCGACAGCTGCGTGAGCCGGTGTTGAAGTGAATGCACCAGCCATCGGCGCCCACCATGGCCAGGTATTGCTCCTGCTGTGCGGGGCTGAGGGCCTCGATCGCCTCCTGGCGCAGGCTCGGATCCAGACGGCAGCAGGCTCCGCAGCCGCTGATGCAGCGCCACTGCTCATGCTCCTGGCTCTGCGCCTTGCCCTGCCTGTCCCGATCGTCTGTTCTGGTGCTGCTGCACGCCATCGCCCGGTCGCGGCTGCTGACCATTCAGCCACAGCCTCCCCCGCGGCGGCGCTGTGACAAGCCGTCACAGAGCCAGGTGCAGGCCCTGGAGAAGCGAGCCCTCCCCCTAACCTGTGGCGACAGCGTTTGCCGCTTCTCAGCCGCCACTACCATGGGTATCGACTTCCATCTGATCGCGAATTTCGCTGCCCTGGCCCTGATCACCCTGGCCGGTCCGGCTGTGATCTTTGTGCTCTTCTATCGCCGCGGCGCGCTCTGATCAGGCGCCAGTTCGGGCGTCCTACCCAGGTTCCAGAGGGCGTGATAGATCGGTTCGGGCTGGACTCGGCGACCAACCGTTGCTCCCACCACAGCGCTCAACAGGAGGCCGAACAGCCACTGTTGATCTCCCGCCATGCGCAGGGCGAACAACACCGTCATCAGCGGTAGCTGGGTGGCTCCGGCCAGACCCGCCGCCATTCCCAGGGCCACCCCGAGCTGAGCGTTCCCTCCGAGCAGCTCCAGTGAGCCGCTTCCGAACAGGGCTCCGATCGCGAAGGCCGGATCAATCAGGCCTCCGGGTACTCCGGCGGCCAGGGCCAGCACCGGCGCCACGATCCGCGATCCGAGCACCAGCCACCAGGTGGCGATGCTCGCCGGCGCCCCGGGGATCGGCAAACTCCCCTGACCGTCCAGCAGCTGGCCCATCAGCGCCTCGCCATCGCCACCACTCCAGCCGCCGCTGGCGAAGGCGATCAGGCCCAGGCCCAGTCCGAGCCCGAGCCCCCAGGCCAGGGGCCGCTGCCGAATCCGGTGGCGCAGCAGCGCCGAACTGGTCCAGAGCAGACGGCTGAACAGGCCCCCCAGCAGGCCGCCGCCGATTCCCACCGGTAGGGCCCAGAGCAGCTGCTGCCACTCGGGTTCGGAGGTCTGCACCAGGCCCAGCGTGAAGATCGGGATGCCGTTGAGGTTGCTCACCAGGGCGGCGGCGGCGCAAACCACTGCCGCGGGCCAGAGCACGGTCGTCTGGAAGCGACCGGTGAGCTCCTCCACCACGAACACCACTCCCATCAGTGGGCTGTTGAACCCCCCTGCCAGGCCTGCACCGGCCCCGATCGCCATCAGGCTCTGGGGCTGAAGCCCGGCGAGCAGCCGGGGAAAGTGCCGGCGCAGCCCGTGGGCCAAGGCCGCGCCCACCTGCACCACCGGCCCTTCCCGGCCCAGGGGCATCAGGGCCAGGCTGGCGGCGGTCCAGAGCGCCAGCCGCGCCAGTGTTGGGCCGCGGCTCATCAGCTGTGGGGCCAGGGCGGGATTCTCCAGGCTTTCGATCGTCTGGGGAATGCCGGAGCCGGCGCCCTGGGCCAGCGGCCCGGCCTGCAGCCACAGCAGCAGGGGCATGACCAGCACCGGTGCGAAGGCGAGGGCCAGGCTCGGGGGCGTCCAATGCCCGCCCCGGAAGCCGGGCAGCTGGTGCAGCAGCAGGTCCTGGGCGTGGTCCACCAGGTTCAGCGGCCAGCAGGCCAGGCCCACCAGCACGCCGAACAGAACGAGCTGCAGCAGGGTGCGCAGCGGGGAGCGGTGCAGGGGGAGGCCCATCTCAGGCAACGAGTCCCAGGGCGATGGCGGCATCCTGGATCAGGGCCCGCACGTAGGGGTGGGCGTGGCTGGTGCCCTCGGCACTGGTGAGTTCTTCCCCGGCCGCATTGCGCACCACCAGGCCGGCCCCCTCGCGGCGGCACCAGTAGGTCCGGTCGCGCCGCTTCAACACCACTTCATCGCTGCCGCAGGACCCGCCGGCGCTGGGCCGAAGTCCCACCAGTTCCAGTTGCAGGCGCTCCTCTCCCTGCCAGTTGTTGAGCGCAAGGCGGTAGGCCACATCGACCCGCTCCGGCAGGTTGGCTTCGCCCTGCCAGCGCCAGCCCATGGCCCGCAGGCCATGCTCACCCTGACGCAGCTCCAGCTGCAGGTGCCCCCCGCGCAGCAGTTTCTGGCTGGCCACCTGGCAGCCCTGGCTCCAGAACACCGGCTGGGGGTGGCCGATGCCGAAGGGTTCAAGCCGCTGCAGCTGCCGGTGAAAGTCGCGGTTGATCTGGACAAACGGCAGCAGGGCCTCCGGCTCCACCGGGGTGCCGTGGCCGGCCTGTTGCAGCCAGGCGTCGGCCAGCTGGTTGAGCTGCTCGTGCAGCGCCGCCACCTGTTCGGCACGCACCGTGAAGCCCCCCGCCGCGGGATGGCCGCCAAAGCGCTCCAGCAGCGGGGCGCAGTGCTGCAGGGCCCGATCCACCGCAAATCCCTTCGGCGCCCGCACCGAGGCCCGCAGGCGGCCATGGCCCTCGCCGGCCAGCAGGGCGGCGGGCAGGCCGAAGCGCTCCACAAGTCGGGCCGCCACGATGCCGATCACGCCGTGGTGCCAGTGGTTCTGGGCCAGCAGCAGAAAGGCGGGGCGCTGGGGACCATCGGCCTCCAGCAGGGCGAGGGCCTCCGCCTCGATGGCGCTGCAGAGGTCGCGGCGCTGGCGGTTGAGGGCCTCGCACTCGCGCGCCAGATCCAGGGACCGGTCGGGATCGTCGGTGGTGAGCAGCTCCACCACCAGCTGGGGATCCCCGAGCCGGCCCACGGCATTGATCCGCGGGGCGATCTGAAACCCCACCGCCTGGGCATCGAGCGGTGCCTCGTCCAGTCCGGCCAGGCGCTGCAGGGCCTGCAGGCCAGCCAGGGAGCTGCGGCTCAGCCCGGGTAGACCATCGATCAGCCAGCGCCGGTTCACCCCCACCAGGGGGGCCATGTCGGCGATCGTGCCGATGCAGAAGAGATTCAGGGCGATCTGCAGGCCATCGGCCCGCTTCAGGCTCTGGCACAGGGCCGCTGCCAGCACATAGGCCAGGCCGACGCCGGCCAGGCCGCGATAGGGCGACTGGGGCGGGGTGCGTTCCGGGTGCAGCAGGGCCAGGTGGGGCGGCAGGGGATCCGGAATCGTGTGGTGGTCGGTGAGGATCGCCTCGACACCGAGGGCCTCGGCCCGCTCCAGGGCCTCCAGGGCCGACACCCCGTTGTCGACCGTCACCAGCAGGGCCACGCCCTGCTCGGCAAGCCGTTCCACCATGGCGGCGTTGAGGCCGTAGCCGTCGTCCATGCGGCTGGGGATCGCTGCGACGGGCCGGGCCCCCAGCCGCTGGAGCACCCCAACCAGCAGGGCCGTGCTGGTCATGCCGTCGGCGTCGTAGTCGCCGCAGATGGCCACGGCTTCTCCCGCGGTGCAGGCCCGCTTGAGCCGGGCCACGGCCGTGGCCAGGTCGGGGAAGTGGCGTCCGGCGGGTGGTGCGGCGGGCGGATCCAAGAGGGCCGCGATCCCCTCGGGATTGTTGAAGCCGCGCCGGCTCAGCACCGCCAGCAGGGGCTCCGGGAGTGGATGGTCCGCTGGAGCCTGGGTGAGCCCTTCCGGCGCCAGGGGGGCCGGCAGATGCCAGCGTTGCTGATCAAGGGCAGGCAGCAACGACGGCGCAACCAGGGTCAGGCCATTGTGCGGCGCCTGCAGCGTGGATGCATCCCTCTAGCCTCGATCAGCGTTGCCGTACCGGTTGATGGCCTTGCGGGCCCTGCTCTGGGATGTCGATGGCACCTTGGCCGAGACCGAACGGGACGGCCATCGCCTCGCCTTTAACCGGGCTTTCGCGGAGCTGGGCGTGCCCCTGCACTGGGATGGCCTCCGCTATGGCGAGCTGCTGGCCATCAGCGGCGGCCGCGAGCGCATCGCCGCGGCCCTGGCGGAGCTGCAGGCGGCCCCGCCCGATCCCGCGCTGGTGGCCGATGTCCAGACCCGCAAGCAACGCCACTACGCCGCGCTGGTGGCTGCCGGTGAGCTGCAGCTCCGCCCAGGCGTGGCCGAGCTGATCAGCGAGGTCCATGCCGCTGGTCTGCCCCAGGCGATCGTCACCACCAGTGGCCGCACGGCTGTCGCGGCTCTGGCTGCGCATCTGCTGGGGCCGTTGGCCCCTTGTTTCAGCGTCTGGGTGTGCGGCGAGGATGTCGCTCGCAAGAAGCCTGATCCCGAGGCCTATCACCGCGCCCTGGCGCAGCTTGGATTGCCCGCCGGGGCGGTGCTGGCTCTGGAAGATTCCGGCAACGGGCTGGCGGCGGCCGACCAGGCCGGGGTGGCCTGCCTGCTGACGCTCAGCCACTACAGCAGTGCCGAACCGCCCGAGCGGTTCGGCAGGGCCCGGGCCGTGGTGAATCAGCTGGGCAGCGGTGCCAGCGTGTTGCGGGGAGCCGCTTGCCAGGGCCGGCAGATCACGCTCTCCTATCTGCAGGATCTGCTGGAGTCCCCGCAGCTGTGACGCGCCTGCCCCTCCAGCGCACCCGCTTCAACCAGGCTGCCGAGCAGTTCGGTGACCTCCTGCTCGGCAGCCTGCGCGGTAACTGGCGCTATCGCAGCACCCTGGTGCTGGCGCTACTGCTGGGTTTTTACGCTGGCAGCAACATCACCTCCTTCGTGATGTTGAGGATCCCCGGGGGGCGCCCCATGGCGGTATTGCTCATGGTGCTGCTGGTGGAGCTGATCGTGCGCTTGCGGGGGCGGCTGGTGAAGGCGACGCCAGGCCTGGGCTGGATGGTGGTCGACAACCTTCGCATTGGGGTGGTGTATTCGGTGGTGCTGGAGGCCTTCAAACTCGGCACCTGATGGCCTCACCTGCCAGGCATCCCGCCTCCCAGCCCGCCATCGATCCAGCCCTGGATCGCCAGTGGCTGCAGCCCCTGATGGAGGAGATCGCGCGTCTTGGAGCCAGCGGACAACGGCCGGTGGTGGCCCTCAATGGGCCCGTGGGGGCCGGGAAGAGCACCCTGGCAGCAGTTCTGCGCCAACGGGCCGCCGCCCAGGGCCTGGGGCTGGCCGTGGCCTCCATCGACGACTTCTATCTGCCCTGGGAGGCGCGGCGACGGGCTTTGGCTGGTAATCCCTTCGGGGTCTCGCGGGTCCCTCCGGGCAGCCACGATGTTGAACTGGCAGTGGCATGCCTGCAGGAATGGCGGAATGGCGGGCTGTTGCGGCTGCCACGGTTTGACAAGACCCTGCTCGGCGGCATGGGCGACCGTGCCGGTGTGGTGTGGCTCAAGGCCGACGTGCTGCTGCTGGAAGGCTGGTTGCTGGGCTGCCGACCGCTCGGGCCGTCCCGGCTCGCGGAGCTTCAGGCCCATGGGTTGCCCGGCCTCAGCCGCGACGAACAAGCCTGGGTTTCCCGTTCGGATCAGGAACTGAAGGCCTACCAGCCGCTGTGGGAGCAATGCAGCCAGCTCTGGCTGCTACGTCCGTTGTCGTGGAGCCTGCCGCGGCGGTGGCGATTCCAGGCGGAGGCCCGACAACGTCGCCGCGGGGCACCCTGGCTCCCGGTCGAAGCGCTCGACCGATTGGTGCGCTCGAGTCTGTGTTCGCTGCCCCCGGCTTCTTATCAGGATCCGCTCATCCACAAGGCCGCAGGGCTGGCTGTCCTGGACGGTCGCCGCCGCTGGTGCGACGGTTGGGTCAGGACAGCCAGCCCTGCGGCTGGTTCGGGAAGGGATCGGGACGATCAGCTTTCGCCGTCGTCGCCCTCCTCATCGACGGGGTAAACAAACCCCTGGGCCCGGCCACTCAGCACGGCCTTGCCGAGCGAGATCGCCTTCTGAGCCGCCACGGCAGCTTTGCCTTTCCAGGTGGCATGGCGCTGATTGCGCTTGCCCTTGGAGGTTTTCTTCTTGGGAACAGCCATCCCCGATCACTCACTGCCAAACCAGGATCCTCCGTTGTCACCTGGCCTTTCGTCAAATCGCTAAACTCTTCCCAAAGCCTTAACCCAGTGAGCGACAGTCTTCCACCGGACGCTTCCACTCCGGGGAGTCTTTCTCAGGGAAGTCTTTCTCAGGTCAGGCAACCCTTTCAATGGGATGCCCTGTCGGCCCGTCAACCGGCTCCGTCGTACAGCCAGCTGCTGAAGGATCTGCGGGCGGGCAAGGTCCAAGACCTGGAACTGTCGTTGCGCCAGCGCGAAGCGCGGGTGCGTTTCGATGACGGCAAGCAGGCTTCCGTGCCGGTGTTCAGCAACGACCAGCTGCTGCTGCGCACCGCAGAACAAGCGAAAGTGCCGCTCACGGTTCGGGACGATCGTGCCGATGGAGCGATGGCGGGTCTGGTGACCAATGGTCTGTTGGTGCTGTTGCTGCTCGGCGGCCTGGCCCTGCTGATCCGTCGCTCGGCTCAGGTGGCCAATCGGGCCATGGGATTCGGGAGCAGCAAGCCTCGCCTGCAGGCCGAAGGCGCTGTGACGGTGCGCTTCGAGGATGTGGCGGGCATCGCTGAAGCCAAGGAGGAGCTCCAGGAGGTGGTCACCTTCCTGAAGGAACCTGAACGGTTCACTGCTGTGGGCGCCAAGATCCCCAAAGGTGTGCTGTTGGTGGGCCCCCCCGGCACCGGCAAAACCCTGCTGGCCCGTGCCATTGCCGGCGAGGCGGCGGTGCCCTTCTTCTCCATGGCCGCCTCCGAATTCGTCGAGATGTTCGTTGGCGTGGGCGCCAGTCGGGTGCGAGACCTGTTCCGCAAGGCCAAAGCCAAGGCTCCCTGCATCATTTTCATCGATGAGATTGATGCGGTCGGCCGCCAGCGGGGTGCCGGCATCGGCGGCGGCAACGACGAGCGCGAGCAGACCCTCAACCAGCTGCTCACCGAAATGGATGGTTTCGCCGACAATTCCGGCGTGATCTTGCTGGCCGCCACCAACCGCCCTGACGTGCTCGATGCAGCCCTGATGCGCCCTGGGCGCTTCGATCGCCGCATCACCGTTGACCTGCCCGATCGCCGCGGTCGCGAAGCGATCCTGGCGGTGCATTCCCGCAGCCGTCCGCTGGCTGCAGCGGTGTCGCTATCGGCCTGGGCCAGCCGCACCCCGGGCTTCTCGGGTGCCGACCTCTCCAATCTGCTCAATGAGGCCGCCATCCTCACGGCCCGCCGCCACCAGAGCGAAATTGACGATGCCGCCATGGCTGGCGCCCTGGAGCGGATCACCATGGGGCTGTCGGCGGCACCCCTGCAGGACAGCGCCAAGAAGCGCTTGATCGCTTACCACGAAGTCGGCCATGCCCTGCTCACCAGCCTGGTGCCCCATGCCGATCCCCTCGACAAGGTGACCCTGCTGCCCAGGGCCGGCGGTGTCGGCGGCTTCGCCCGGATGATGCCTGATGAGGAGATCCTCGATTCCGGTCTGATCAGCAAGGCCTACCTGCGGGCTCGTCTGGTGGTCGCCCTGGGGGGACGCGCCGCCGAAATGGTGGTGTTTGGTCCTGGGGAAGTGACCCAGGGAGCCAGCGGTGATCTCGACATGGTGACGCGCATTGCCCGTGAAATGGTCACCCGCTATGGCTTCTCCAGCCTGGGTCCGGTGGCCCTGGAAGGGGATGGTGCGGAGGTGTTCCTGGGCCGCGACTGGTTGCGCTCGGAGCCCCACTACTCCCGGGAGACCGGCAACCGCATCGATGGTCTGGTGCGGGATCTGGCCCGCGGAGCCCTCGATCAGGCCGTGGGGTTGCTCGAACCGCGCCGCACCCTGATGGATGAGCTGGTGGAGTTGCTGATCCGGGAGGAAACCATCGAGGGCGACGCCTTCCGGGTGGTCGTGGGGCGCCATGAGGCGGCCCACCCGGAGTCGGCCGGTTCAGCTGTCGCTCTGAATGCCGCCGGCAAAGCGGATGTCCAGGCTGCGCAGGTAGGTGTGTAGGCCGGCGTCCTGGATCGGCAGCAGCCGGGCCAGGCGACCGCTGCTGTTCACGTGGGCGTGCCAGTGGCCCGGGGGGGTGATGAAGGCTCCGCCGGCCTGCCAGTCGATGCGACGGGGATTGGCGATGGCGCCGCTTGCATCGAGCTCGGTGCCCACCAGGGTGTAGCAGCCAGGGTCGCAATCGATGATCAGATCCAGGGCCACCGACTGGTGCCGGTGTGGCGGTTGGATGGCGCCTGGGGGCACCACCCCGAGCATGGCCCAGAGGGTATGGCTCACGGTGCGGCTCTGGGGTAGGCCGCTGTTGGCCAGCAGCAGGCTGAGGCGGTTGCTCCGGGCGGCCGTGGGATCGGCCAGCAGCTGGTCGAGTTCGCTCTCCAGCCAGGCGGCCGGGTAATGGGTGGGCTCGAATCGGGTCTGGGTTGCCTCCACGCCGAGGTGGCTGAGCAGGGGGCCGTCGTGCACCCAGTAGAGAACGCTGCTGTGCTCGGCCTGCAGCAGGGGGGCCTCCCCGGCGGGCAGCACGAACAGGTCGCCGGCGGCCCAGCGCAGGGGACGACCGGCCCACTGCAGCTGACCGCTCCCCTGGAGCACATAGAACAGGGAGCTGGTGGCGTTGGCGGCGGCTTTCAGGCCTTCACCGCCCAGGATTCGCAGAAAATGGGCGGCCAGAGCAGGACTGGTGGCTGGACCGCTGCAGCCCAGCTCGGTGCTGAGATCCAGTGGGATCACTGCCGTGGGGCCGGCCTGATGCAGGTTTGGCGACCATTGGTGGTAGCGGATCGGTTCAGTGAGGCCCGGGCGCACCGGGTTGGCGGCCTGGCGGTAGTCGTACAGCTGGGCTTTGGCCTGCCAGCCGGCCTCACTGATTTCAGTGGCTTCCAAGGCGCGGTCGCCGGGTTGGATCGGGGCTTGGGTCATCGGAAACGCCTCCAATCGGGATGGGCTGAAGCTGGGGCACGCACCCTATTGAGCCCCATTCCTGTGCTGCAGTGTTGCTGCAGGGAGCACCGTTTGGGATCGTGCTGCACGCCATGTCGGGGATGGGGTTCAGCCGCCGGCCACGGCAGGCACGATCGACACCTCATCGCCGTCTTTGAGAGCCGTGGTCTGGTTGTCGAGGAAGCGGATGTCTTCGCTGTTGACATACACATTGAGGAAGCGGCGCAGCTTGCCGGCTTCATCACAAAGACGCCCTTTGATGCCGGGATAGCGCCCCTCCAGCGCCTCGATCAGCCCATCAACGCTGCTGGCTTCGAGATCAACGCTGGCCTCGTCGTTGGTGAACTTCTGCAGGGGGGTGGGGATCAGAACCTGAATGGCCATGGGCTGGAGGGGAAGGACGGGGTGCGTGGGAGAGGGGTGAGCTGGGACTGGACCCGCCAGATGCTCAGGCCTGATGGGCCGCTTGGGCCTGGGCCCAGGCGGTTTTGAAGCTATCGAGCTGCGCTTCGATCAGGTATGGCTCGCCAATGGCGGAGGCGACCGCCTCGGTGGTCTTGAGGCCGTTGCCGGTGATGTAGGCCACGGTGCTCTCTTCGGGGTTGATCCTGCCCTGCTCCACCAGCTTCTTGAGCACCGCGATCGTGGTGCCGCCCGCGGTTTCGGTGAATACGCCCTCGGTTTCGGCCAACAGCTTGATCCCTTCGATGATCTCGGCATCGCTGACAGCAGCGATCGTGCCGCCCGTCTTGTTGGCGATGTCGATGGCGTAGGGCCCGTCGGCCGGGTTGCCGATGGCGATCGACTTGGCAATGGTGTTGGGCTTCACCGGCGTGATGAAGTCGCGGCCCTCAGCGAAGGCCTGGGCGATCGGGCTGCAGCCCTCGGCCTGGGCGCCGCTGAAGCGGACAGCCTTCTCTTCAACAAGACCCACCTTGATGAATTCATCAAAGCCCTTGCGGATCTTGGTGAACAGAGATCCTGAGGCCAGGGGCGCCACGATGTGATCGGGCAGTTGCCAGCCCAGCTGCTCGATCACCTCATAGCCGAGAGTTTTCGAGCCCTCGGAGTAATAGGGACGCAGGTTGATGTTGACGAAGCCCCAGCCATACGTGTTGGCCACCTCCGAGCACAGGCGATTCACCTGGTCGTAGTTGCCCTTCACCGCCATCAGGGTGGGGTTGTAGATCAGGGTGCCCAGTACCTTGCCCAGCTCCAGATCGCTGGGGATGAACACACAGCAATCGAGTCCGGCGTGCGCGGCGATGGCCGCGGTGGAGTTGGCCAGGTTGCCGGTGGACGCGCAGCTCACCGTGGTGAATCCCAGCTCCCGGGCGCGGGTGAGGGCCACCGACACCACCCGGTCTTTGAACGAGAGCGTCGGCATGTTGACGCCGTCATTCTTGATGTAGAGGCTTTTGAGCCCCAGGCGTTTCGCCAGGTTGTTGGCCTTGAGCAGGGGGGTGAAGCCTGTGCCCACATCAATCGGATCGCCCTCGATCGGCAGAAATTCGCGGTAGCGCCAGATCGAGGCGGGGCCGGCTTCGATCGTGGCGCGGCTGACACGATTTTTGATCGCCTCGTAGTCGTAGACGACTTCCAGTGGTCCGAAGCACACGTCTTCGCAGACGTGACGGGCACCGGCTTCATAGGGATGGCCGCATTCCTTGCAGCGCAGTCCGGTGAAGGTGGAGCGGGAGAGGGTGGCCGTCACGTTCACGCCCGACAAGGTGATTGGAAGCTAGCAGCGCCGGAGCAGTTGCTTCTCAATACCCGATTTTAAAGGTCGGGTATTTCCGGTTCCGCCTGGCTCCCCTTGACCCGTGTCATTCTCTTCTTACCCTCGCGAGGTGACCGCCCCTCCCCCGCGTTTCTCCGCTGAACGCCTCACAGGCATTGTGCGCTCCGGGGCCGTGCTGGCCCTGGTGCTGGGACTGCTTGTCTTGATTCCCCGGCTCGGCATCGAGAGGCTCTGGTTTGCCCAGTTCGGGGCTGAGTCGGTGGTGATGCGGCGCTGGCTGCTGCAGCTGCTGTCCTTCACCGTCGTGATGGGTCTTGGCATTCCTCTTCAGCTGCAGCAGCTGAACCGCTGCTGGCGACTGCGTCAGCAGGCCGCCAGCAAAGTGTTGCCTTCTGCACCCCTTGTCGAGCTCGGCCAGGGGGGGCTGGTGTTGGTGCTGGCGGCCTTGCTGTTGCTGTTGGCGGCAGGACTCACCTACCTGATGGTGCAGGCCAGGGGTCTGATTGCCGCACCGTTCAGCGGCGAGGTGATCACGGGAATTCCCGTGTTGGCTGATCTCAGGCCTCTGGGCATGGTGGCTCTTGCAGCGGGGCTGGTGGTGCCACTGCTGCTTTGGCCTCTCACCACCCTGCGGATCAGCCTGGCGACGGCCCTGGCTGGCTCGGCCACGGCTCTGGCTCGGGGGTGGAGCCTCTGGCTTCCGGCTCTTCTGGCGGTGCCCTTCAACGAAAGCGATCCACTCACTGGGTTTGATCTGCGCTTCACCGTGCTGCAGCTGCCGGCGTTGAATCTGCTGGTCAGTGTGGTGATGGCCCAGGCCGCAGTCGGCCTGGCCGGTTGTCTCTGGCTGACCTGCACCGAGGGCACCAGCCTCTCGGAGCTGCGCTTTCCAGGGCTGAGCCGTCAGCAGCAGCGGGTGCTGCAGCCCCAGCTGGCGGTGCTGGCCCTGATGGCGGCACTGAGCAATGCCCTGGCGCCTTTCGACCTGATGGTGGACGGCAGTGGCGTGGCCTCAGGGGCGGGCTTTGTGGATCTGCACGTGCGCTTGCCGCTGCGGTTGCTGCTCAGCGGTTTGCTGCTGCTGACGGCCCTGGGCCTGCTGGTGCCCCTGCCCAAGGGCTGGCTGCGCCGTGGTGCCTTGATCCCGCTGGCGCTGACGACCGTGGCGATCCCGGTTGCTGAGTGGATTGTGGCGCCACTGGTGCAACGGTTCTGGGTGCAGCCGCGGGAGCTCGTTCTGGAAGCCCCCTATCTGCTCCGCTCGATCCGGGCGACACGTCGGGCCTTCGGACTGGAATCGGTGCAGGAACTCACCCTCGAGCCCCGTCAGAAACTCACCGCCGCCGACCTGGCCCAGGCCCCTGGCACCCTGGCCAACATCCGTCTCTGGGACAGCAAGCCTCTGCTGGAGGCCAACCGCCAGCTGCAGCAGCTCCGACTTTATTACCGCTTCTCCTCGGCGGCCGTGGATCGCTACCCGTTGGGGAGCGATCCCGCGCGCCAGGGCTCCCAGCAGGTGTTGATCGCCGCCCGCGAACTCGATACCGGAGCCCTGCCCAAGGACTCCCGCACCTGGTTGAACCGCCATCTGGTGTTCACCCATGGGTATGGGTTCACCGTGAGCACGGTGAACGCCTTCGGTCCTGACGGCCTACCGCTCTATTTCGTCAAGGACCTGGGCCGCGGCGGCAAGGTGCAGGGCATACCTGAGCTGGGGCTCAGCGATGCCACCGTCCGCGAGGCTCTGCCGGTGGGGCGTCCGCGGCTGTATTTCGGGTCCGCGGAGGCGTCTTATGTGATCGCACCGTCTCAGGTGCGGGAGTTTGACTATCCCGACGGCGAGCTGAATATCTACTCGCGCTACAGCGGCGCGGGTGGTGTTGCCATTTACGGTCCGTTGGAGCGATTGATGGCGGCGGCCTACCTGCCCGAGCCGCGGCTGTTGTTCACGGGCTCCCTCCAGCCAGGATCGCGGCTGCTGCTGCGCCGTCAGGTGAATCAGCGGCTGGCGGCCCTTGCTCCCTTCCTGCGCTTCGATAGCCAGCCCTATCTGGTCACGGCCCGGGTCCCCTCCAGCCCCGGCTACAACCCGCAGCAACACCAGTACTGGTTGCTGGATGGCTTCACGACCAGTCGCAGCTACCCCTACAGCGATGCCAACCCTTCCGGCATCCGCTATTTCCGCAACCCGGTGAAAGCCGTGGTGGATGCCTACAGCGGCAAGGTCTGGCTCTATGTGAATGACCCCAGTGATCCGATTCTGCGCACCTGGCAGAAGGCGTTCCCTGAGCTGTTCAGACCGCTCTCGGCCATGCCCAAGTCGCTGTTGGCCCACATCCAGGTGCCCCAGAGTCAGTTCCAGGTGCAGGCCGAGCGGCTGCTCCGCTACCACGTCACCGATGTGCGCACCTTCTACAGCGGTGACGACGTCTGGTCGGTTCCGCTGGAAATCTATGGATCAGCCAACACCCCGGTTCGCCCGTATCACGTGACGGTGCAGTTGCCCGGCGAAACAAAGCCGGAAT
>JBILUH010000050.1:0-15799 GCA_044371095.1 Cyanobium sp. | reverse complement strand
GCTCAACCACGCCAACCTCTTTGGCGGTGGCTATGGCCACCGAGCCCAGGCCTGCATCGACGCGCTGCTGGGCGGCGAGCCCTAGCCCAGATACTCCTTGCGGAGGTTCTGAACCTTGGCCACCACAGCATTGCGCTTTTCGCTGGTGGTGAGGTTGTGCCAGCTCCACTGCCCCACCACCACGAGTCCCAGCAGTTCCAGCAGGCCGGGCACCACGGGCAGAAGGTTGATCGTGTCGAGCACGCCCTTGATCAGGATCTGGGCCACGATCACAGCCAGGATCACGCCGGTGGCCTTGCCGATCCGACCCATCTGGCTCCAGTCCACCTGGTCGAGGGTGCTGTTCACCTTCGTCAGGATTTCGCTGTAACGCTCGCTGAAGCTCACCTCGGTGGCGCTGGAGGGTGCTCCTGTCTCCACGTCAGTGGCGGTTTCAGTGGCCGTGCCCTGCTCAGCCGCATCGGGGGTCATATCGCTCATGGACCGGTTGGAGGGGCTGATGTTTGGAATGCCTCATAAGGTATCGGTGTGACCTCCCAAGCGCCAGAGCAGCTCAGGTCCGGTCTGGGCCTGCTCACCGTTCTGCGCCGGATCCTGGCGTCAGCGGCCCCCCTGGAGGGATGTGCTCTGGTGCTGGGAGAGCGGTTGGACGATGGCTGGCGGCTGCGCTGGATCTGGCCCTGCTGCAACGTCTGGCCGGTGCCTGGGGAGCGCTGCCGCCGCTTTGCGATCGATCCCCGCGAGCAGCTGTTGGCGCAGAAGTGGGGGCGGGCGCGGGGACTGGAGGTGCTGGGGGCGGCCCACAGCCATCCCCGCAGCCCAGCGGTGCCCTCCAGCACCGACCACAGCCTCACCCTGATGCCGGCGCTGATGCTGATTCTGGGGCGTGACCCGGTGCCGGATCAGCATCAGGTCCAGGAGGAGCTGGTGGCCTGGTGGTTGCCGGAGCCGCCCGCCCAGCCCCAGCGCTTGCCATGGAGAATGGAGAGCTGATCCCAGCGGCCATGCTTCCTCCCGACACCAGCGGCGTTCAGCTCAGCCCCGATGAGGTGGCCCGTTTTGCCAGGCACCTGATCCTGCCCGAGGTGGGCATGGAGGGGCAGAAGCGACTCAAGGCCGCTTCGGTGCTGTGCGTGGGCACCGGCGGCCTCGGATCGCCGCTGCTGCTGTATCTGGCCGCCGCCGGCGTGGGCCGCATCGGCATCGTCGATTTCGACGTGGTGGATCACTCCAACCTGCAGCGCCAGGTGATCCACGGCACCAGCTGGGTGGGCAAACCCAAGATCGAATCGGCCAAGGCCCGGATTCTGGAGATCAACCCCCACTGTCAGGTTGACCTCTACGAGACGGCCCTCACCAGCGACAACGCCCTCGAGATCATCCGCCCCTACGACCTCGTCTGCGACGGCACGGACAACTTCCCCACCCGCTATCTGGTGAACGACGCCTGCGTGCTGTTGGGCAAGCCCAACGTGTACGGCTCAATCTTCCGCTTTGAGGGCCAGGCCACGGTGTTCAACCTGGATGCCGAGAGCCCCAACTACCGCGATCTCTTCCCCGAGCCGCCGCCGCCAGGCATGGTGCCCTCCTGCGCCGAGGGCGGGGTGGTGGGCGTGCTTCCCGGGATCATCGGCGTGATCCAGGCCACCGAGGCGGTGAAGATCATCACCGGCATCGGCACCACCCTCAGCGGCCGCCTGCTCCTCTTTGATGCCCTTGGCATGAAGTTTCGGGAGCTGAAGCTGCGGCCCAACCCCGAGCGCCCGGTGATCGACGCACTCATTGACTACCAGGAGTTCTGCGGCGTGGGCGGCACTGCCCCGGGGCAGGAGGAGGCCGGCGCGGTGGAGAGCATCAGCGTCACGGAGCTCAAGACCCTGCTCGATGGCGACACCTCCGGGCTGGTGCTGATCGATGTGCGCAACCCGCCTGAGGCGGAGATCGCCGTGATCCCCGGCGCCACGCTGATTCCCCTCGATCAGATCGAGAACGGCACGGCGATTGAGCGGATCAAGCAACTGGCTGCTGGCAAGCGGCTCTATGCCCACTGCAAGCTGGGCGGGCGGAGTGCCAAGGCCCTGATCGCGCTCAAGCGCGCCGGAATCGACGGCATCAATGTGGCCGGCGGCATCGACGCCTGGAGCCAGGAGGTGGATCCGAGCCTGCCCCGCTATTGAGCCCTTCGTTCCCAACCACCTCCATGCCCCGCTTGCTTCGTCTCGGCATCAGTGCCGGGGTCATTGGCCTCTTCGTCACCGCGGTGCTGGTGTTCGGCCTGGCAGGACTGCGCATCATGCGGGTCGGCGCTGAGATCCTGTCTGGTCTCGCCGCCTTTGAGCAGGAGCTGGAGCTGATCGGCACCGTGGATCTGCTGCTGCTCGGCATCGGCATTCTGATCATCACCGCCGGGATCATCAGCCTCACGATGAAGAAGCTCAGCCTGCCCATGGGCCTGCGTTTCAAGGACCTGCATCAGCTGAAGAGCACCTTCTCCAGCTTTCTCATCCTGATCATGGCCATCACCTATCTGGAGGCGATGGCCCCGCTCAAGGAGTTGACGCAAAGCAGCGACGGCCACCCGGAATCCTTGCTGTATGGCGGGCTTGGTTTTTTGGCGGTGACGATCGGCTTGGTGATCTTCCAGCGCAGCGGCCATCATCCCCACCTGCCTGAACAGGACAACTGACCGCATGGCCGATGCCAGATCCGCCCCCACCAGCCCGGGTCCCGCCGATCTGCTGCGGGCTCGCCTCACCACCGGGCGTGGCCGTCTTGCGGTGATCGCCGCCACCAGCGGTGTCTGGATCATGGACTTGCTGTTGGTGCATCATCTTGAGAATCGTCGTCTGATCAGTCCGGATCTCAATGGCCTGGTGCACACCATTGATGTGATCGGTACGATCGCCTTCGTTGTTGTCACCGTCTGCCTCACCATCAGCCTGTTTCAGGGACGTACCCGTCAGCTGTTCCGTTGGGCTCTGGTGTATTTGTTGTTTTCGGTGCTGCAGGTGATCACCAACGTGCTCTCGATGGTTGCGAGTGCCGGCAGCCAGAAGGGCGGTGGACTGGGCGGCCTGTGGGACGTGGCGGCCGTCTATGTCGAGACGGTGCTGGTGTTCATGTTCGTCTACATCTTCCTGGATGTGAGTACACCGGGAGGGGCTTTTGTGTGGCCAAGCCGCGATGGTGAAGATCCGCCGGAGCCCCACATCATCGATTATCTGTTCATCTCGATGAACGTGAACTCCACTTACGGCCCCACCTCCGAAGCGGTGATGTCCAGGCCCGCTAAATTGGTGATGTCCTTGCAGGTGCTGCTGGCGATCGTGATGCTCACGGTGCTGATTGCCCGCACGGTGAGCTCCACAGGCTGATCAGTAATCCACGCCGCGCTTGAGATCGACGCCGCGCTCGGCGTAATGCTTGTGGCACACCATCTCGGAGTGGACGCTCGCCAGGTCGAAATAGGCGGGTCGATTTTTGCAGCGGCCGGTAAGGATGACCTCGGTTTCAGAGGGCTTGCGCAGCAGGGTTTGCACGATCGGCTCCACCGGCAGCAGCTCCAGATCCACCGTCGGGTTGATTTCGTCGAGGATCACGGTTTTGTAGAGCCCGCTGGAGATGGCGGCCCTGGCGATCTCCCAGGCCCGCTCGGCTTCGACGTAGTCGATCGGCTGCTGCTGGCCGCGCCACACAATCGCGTCGCGGCCGGAGCGCAGGTGATCCACTAGGTGGGGATAGCTCTCGCGCAGGGCAGCGATGGCGGCGTCTTCGGTGTAGCCGGCGCCGCCTTTGAGCCATTGCAGGATCAGCACGCGGTGGCTCTTGTCCTGGGAGATGCCCCGGCCGATCGCTTGGAGCCCCTTGCCCAGGGCACTGGTGGATTTGCCCTTGCCCTCACCGGTGTAGATCTCCACGCCATCCAGGCCGCCGGGCCCCTGGTGGGCCCGCATCTCCGAGTGCAGATCGGCCAGCTGGACCAGCGGGCGGGGGGCCCCGCGGCCCGTGCAGATCACTTCCATGCCGGCGGGTTTGGCCGCCAGTGTGCGTGCCACTTCATCGATGTCCAGCAGCCCGAGATCCAGCACGGGGTTGAGTTCATCGAGCACCACCACCGAGTAGAGGTCGCTGGCGATGGCTCCCTTGGCGATGTCCCAGCCACGCTGGGCCTCCTGCCGGTCGAACTTGGTGACCTCGTCGGCGTTGAAGAACTCCCCCCGGCCGGTGCGCACCTGGTCGATCAGGTGGGGGAAACCCTGCTGCAGGGCCTCGATGGCGGCGTCTTCGTCGTAGGCGCGGCCGGGCCCTTTGAGGAAGCGCAGCAGCAGCACCCGGGTGCGTTTCTGCTCGCAGATGCCCAGGCCAATCGTGCGCAGCACCACCCCCAGAGCGGCCTGGCTCTTGCCCTTGCCATCGCCGTCATAGACGTGCAGTTGGCCATGGGCCCGCTCATCGCTGCCGGCCGCCGTGCGGATGCCGATGCCACGGCCCGTGCCCCGCTGCGGCGTCTGGGTGCTGCTCATGGCGCGATGTTACCGGCGCCCTTGGGTTGGGGTTGCCAGGATCGGGTCTGGATTTGGAGCCTGATGCACTTCTCCCTGCTCGAACCGTTGCCGCCGTTGCTGGACGGAGCTCTGGCTGCCCTGCGCCAGCACCTGGCAGCCCTGGATCAGGTGGTGGTGGCCTATTCCGGCGGCGTCGACAGCGCGCTGGTGGCGGCTCTGGCCGTGGAGCAGCGCGGCGGGGCGGCCCTGGCCATCACCGGGGTGTCCCCAGCCCTGGCTCCCCATCTGCGAGCTGAGGCCGCGGCTCAGGCGGCCTGGCTGCGGCTGGCGCACCGGGAGATCGCCACGGCGGAGCTGGAGGATCCGGCCTATGCCAGCAATCCCGAGCAGCGCTGTTACGCCTGCAAGCGTGAGCTGCATAGCCTGTTGGCGCCGATTGCGGCGGCATCGGGCGGGGCGACCGTGGTCGATGGCGTCAATGCCGACGACCTCGGTGACCACCGGCCCGGAATCCGGGCCGCCCGGGAATTCGGTGTGCGTTCCCCCCTGGCCGAGGTTGGTCTCGACAAGGCTGGGGTTCGCGAACTGTCGCGGGCCCTGGGGCTGCCCTGGTGGGATAAGCCGGCTCAGCCCTGCCTGGCGTCGCGGTTTCCCTATGGCGAGCCGATCACGGCGGAACGGCTGCAGCGGGTGGCGGCGGCCGAGGCCTGGCTGCTGGCCGGCGGCTGGCCCCAGGTGCGGGTGCGCTCCCAGGGGCAGACCGCCCGCATCGAGCTGCCCGCCGATCAGCTGCCTGCGGCCCTGAGCCTCTGGGCCGAGCCCACGCCGCGGCAGGCGCTCGTGGAGGCCTTTCTGGCCTTGGGATTCACTGCCGTCGGCCTCGACCTCGAAGGGCTGGTGAGCGGCAAACTCAACCGGGAGCTGGCATCAGCCCAGCACCCCGGTTGAGCGGATCCGATTCACCAGGCCGGCTTCAGAGGGTCACCGCAGCGGTGAAGGCCTGCTTCTGCAGCGGATCACGCGGGGTGCCGGCGATGGCCGAAGGCGTTTCCCGGCGGAAGCTGACGAGCTTGTGGTCGTTCGCGGCCAGCTCTTCGGCGAGCACAGCGCAGGCTTTCTCGGGCATGGTGTGATCGCCGCAGGTGAACACATCGACGGCCGCATAGCCCGATTCGGGCCAGGTGTGGATCGAGATGTGTGACTCGGCCAGCAATGCCAGCCCCGTGACGCCCTGGGGTTCGAAACGGTGGGTGATCAGATTGAGCAGGGTGGCACCGGCACGCTTCGCTGCTGCGGTGATGGTGTCCCTGAGGAAAGCTTCATCGTCGAGACGGGCGCTGTCGCAGCCGTAGAGCTCGAGAATGCAGTGTTTCCCGACCGTATCGGAAACTTGGTGGGGGAGGGGGGCAGCTGGGGTGTTTGCTGCGGGGGCCTCGGTCCATCCCGGGTTCGGGTGGAGGCAGGGCAGGGTCTGGGTCATCGAATCCGACCGAGTGAGTCGCCCACCATACGCGGTGGGGCCGGTCAAAGTGCCCATGGCCCTGTCGTCATTGCTCCTTTGTTGTCGAGCAGGCCGGCGCGCATCTGCACCACTTGGCTCTGGGCCTGCCAACCGCAGCTGAAGGCCCCCAGGTGGGTGGCGCTCACCAGGCACTGATGGCCCTCGCCCACCGCCTCCAGCAGCAGTTGTTGCCGCACCGGATCGAGTTCGGCCAACACATCGTCGAGCAGCAGCAGCGGTGGCTCCCCCAGCACGGTGCCCACCAGTTCCAGTTCGGCCAGCTTGAGGGCCAGCACCAGGGTGCGTTGCTGGCCCGCCGAGCCGTAGCGGCGCGCGGGTTGCTCCGCCAGGCTCAACCCCAGTTCGTCGCGGTGGGGGCCCACCGTGCACTGGCCCAGGCGCAGCTCCTCGCTGCGCTGCAGCTGCAATTGCGCGAGGAGGGCCTGGCGCCAGGGCTCTTCAGCGTCCTCGCCGCTGAGTGCGGTGCCGCTCTGATAGTGCAGCTGCAGCTGCTCACGGCCGCCGCTGAGCCGTTCCTGCCAGGCCGCGGCCAGGGGCTCCAGCCGTCGGATGGCCCGGAAGCGGCGCCGGTGCAGTCGGGTGCCGATCACGGCCATCTGCAGATCGAAGGTGTCGAGCAGGGCCTGCAGCGTGCCCTCGCCCAGGCCGCGCCGCAGCAGCTGGCTGCGTTGGCGCAGCAGCCGGCCATAGCGGCTGAGCAGGTCCCCATAGACCGGCTCCAGCTGCAGCACCACCCGGTCCAGCCACTGGCGGCGACCGGCCGGTTCGCCTCGCACCAGCTCCAGATCGAGGGCACTGAAGCCCACACAGCGCAGCGACCCCAGCAGGTCGAGCTGGCGCTCCAGCACCTTGCCATTGCGCTGGGCGGTGCGCCCGCCGCTGCGGCGCAGGTTCAGCTGCAGCAGATCACCGTTGCCGGTGGCGGCCCGCACCTGGCTGCTTGATTCCCCGTGCTGGATCAGGTCGCGGTCGCTGCCGGTGCGGTGGGAGCGCAGGCAACCCAGCATCTCCACCGCTTCGAGCAGGTTGGATTTGCCCTCCCCGTTGGCACCGATCACCAGCAGCCGGGGAGCCTCCAGGGCCAGCTCCAGCCGACTGATATTGCGAAAACGCAGCAGCTCCAGGCGGTGCAGCCGGATGGGTCAGACGCGGTGAGCGGTTAAGGTAGGTCCATCGGGGCACCAACCCCGGCCATGGGCACCCAGCCATGGGCATGTAGCTCAGTTGGATAGAGCATCAGATTCCGGTTCTGAGGGTCGGGGGTTCGAGTCCCTCCATGCTCGTCACCCCACCAATCCCCCACCGCCCCCGGCAGCCCAAGCCTCGGCGCTGGGGGTTTTTTGTGGCGCGCTCTGGCCCAACACGCGTGAGGGTGTGGTGTCAGATGTCCAGCCGCAGCCCCATCGCCCGAATGCCGCCGGGATCCACGGCAAAGCCGAAGCGCTGCAGGGCGGTGAGGGCCTCCGGCGGCGCTGAGAGGGAAATGCTGCACCCCGCCAGCTCCCGGCGCAGCCGTCCCAGGGCGCCATGCACCAGCACCGCCAGGATCTCTGCCTGGCCCGGATCGGCGGGATCGGCACAGAGGTCCCAGAGGTTGGCGTTGAGGGCCAGATCACTGGTGGCCCGCACGAAGCCCACCAGTTGTCCATCGGGGGCGGCCACGGCCAGGTGCCAGAGGCTGCGCTCCAGCACCCGCTGCCAGCGCTCGGCGGGGCGAGGCTGATCTCCAATGGCCACCAGGAGTCGGTTGAGGGCTTCAGGGCTGGGAGGCCCTTCGGTCAGCAGGCCATAGCCCTCCCGCAGGCGCGGGGCTGGGGGCTGGCTGCGGAAGGGGATCAAGAGGGAGTCCAGGGCTGGGACGAGGCGTGGCTGTCGGGCTTGGCTTGGGGGGATCAGCCGGTGTTGCGCATGCCCGCCGCGATGCCGTTGATGGTGAGCAGGGCCCCCCGCAGCAGTTCGCTGCGGCTGTAGGTGCGGCCATCGTCACTGGCGGCGGCCGCCGCTTCGCTCATCGGCGGTTGGCGGTTCTGGTCGCGCAGCCGCCGCAGCAGGGCCACCTGCAGGAAGCCCAGGGGAATGATCGTGCGGTTGCGCAGGTCCACCGACAGCTGCAGCGCCGGATCGCCATCCAGGAGCCTGCTGTGGCCGGTGATCGCCAGCACCAGATCCCGGGTGAGCACGAATTCGGCGGCGATCACCTGGAAAATTTGCTCAAAGGCCTCGCGGTGTTCGCTGCGGCCCAGGGCCTGCACGTAGTGGTGGGCCAGATCGAGATCGACCTTGGAGAGGGTCATCTCCACCTTGGAGATCAGCATGCGGAAAAACGGCCAGCGCTGGTAGAGCAGTCGCAGCAGCTCCATCTGGCCCGGGTCCAGGTTGAGCTCCTCCTGCAGGGCGGCCCCCACCCCGAACCAGCTGGGCAGCAGGAAGCGGCTCTGGGTCCAGCCGAACACCCAGGGGATGGCCCGCAGGCTTGAGAGGTCCTTGGCGCCACCTTTGCGGCGGGCCGGGCGGCTGGAGATCTGCAGCTTGCTGATCTCTTCGATCGGTGTCACCTGCTGGAAGAAGGCCACTAGGTCGGGGTTGTCATGCACCAGGGCCCGGTAATGGTCGCGGGAGCGGGCCGCCAGCCGGCCCATCAGGTCATTCCAGCTGGGCGTGTCGTCGACGGGGGTGCTCACCAGGCTGTTCTGCAGCACGGCGGTGGTGACCGTCTCCAGGTTGTAGAGCGCCAGCTCGGGCAGGGAGTATTTGGAGGCCAGCACCTCGCCCTGTTCGGTGATCTTGATCCGGCCGCTGAGGGTGCCGCTGGGCTGGGCCAGGATCGCCTGGTAAGCAGGACCGCCGCCCCGGCCTACCGAGCCACCGCGGCCGTGGAAGATGCGCAGGGCGATCCCATGCTCGATGGCCAGCCGCTGGAGGGCGATCTGGGCCTTGTGGATCTCCCAGTTGCTGGAGAGGAAGCCGGAATCCTTGTTGCTGTCGGAGTAGCCCAGCATCACTTCCTGCAGGGGCTGGCCGCCGTCGCTGGCCAGCAACGCCCGGTAGAAGGGATGGCGGAACAGGGTGCCCATCACCGCCGGGGCCCCCTGGAGATCTTCGACCGTCTCAAACAGGGGCACCACCAGCAAGCCGGCCTTCTGGGCCATCGGGTCGACCAGTCCGGCCTCCTTGGCCAGCAGCAGCACCTCCAGCAGGTCGGACACCGTGTGACTCATCGAGATCACATAGGTGCGGCAGATCCGCGAGCCGAATTCCTGCTGCAGCCGTTGCAGCATGCGGAACACGGCAAAGGTTTCCGCTGCGGCTGCGCTCCAGTGGGCTGCTGGCGGCAGGAGGGGCCGGCGGGTCTGCAGCTCCGTGAGCAGCCACTCCACCCGCTGCTCCTCGTCCAGCTCCCCGTAGGGCACGGGCAGCTGCAGGTAGCGGCTGAGTTCGTCGAGGGCGTCGCTGTGGCGGGTGCTCTCCTGGCGGATGTCGAGGCTGGCCAGGCAGAAGGCGAAGATCTGGGCCTGACTGATCAGGTGCTGCAGCAACTCGCAGCTCAAGCCGGTGCCTTCGAGGCTGTCCTGGATCAGCTCCAGGTCGTTGCGAAACTCATCGACCGTGCTGTAGTGCAGCTCCTGGGAGGCGGGTGGCGTCAGGCTGCCTCCCATCGGCGGCGGCGGGGCACTGCCGTCGCAGGGTGATTCCCAGCCGGCATCCGCCAGCTGCTGGTTGCGCTGGTGGGTCAGCCGCAGCCGTTCCAGGGTGTAACTGAGCTTGAGCCGGTAGGGCTCGAGCCGGTAGCGGGCCGCCCGTTCCTCGTAGATCTCGGGGAAGCGCAGCCGGTCCATCTCCAGCGATTCGAGCAGGGCTGGGCTCACCTGGCTCCACTGCATGGAGATGCTGAGCTGGTCGCGCAGCTCAGCCACCGCCTTGACGTAGCGCTCCAGCATCAGCTGCCGCTGGTAGCAGGCGGTCCGCCAGGTGATGTCCGGGGTCACCGACGGGTTGCCGTCCCGGTCGGAACCGACCCAGGAGCCGAAGGTGCAGAACGCATCCCGCGGCGGTTCGACGTCGGGGTAGCTGACCTTCAGGGCGGCGCGAATCCGGTCGCGCAGCTGGGGCATGGCATCGAAGAGCACCTGCTGGAAGTAGTGCAGGGCGTAGTCGACCTCGTCGAGCACCGTGGGTTTGAACTGGTGCAGTTCGTCGGTGCGCCACCACAGCCGGATCTCCTCCTCCAGCTGCAGCCGCAGGCTGTGGCGCTCCAGGCTGTTGAGGCCGCTGCCCTGCTCCAGCTTCTGGATGAGCGTGGCCACCCGCCGCTGTTTGTGCCGCACCGTGTGGCGCACGATCTCGGTGGGGTGGGCCGTGAACACCAGCCGCAGGTCGAGGGTGCGCAGCAGGTTTTCCAGCTGGGCTGGCGGCACGTTCAGGTTGCGCAGCCGCTCGAACAGCTGGCGGAAGGTGGCAGGGTCGGTCTGGTTGGCCAGGGCCGGCAGGAAGGGATCGCTGTGGCAGTTCTCCTGGTTTTTGAGGCTGTCGAGGTAGCTGTCCTCTTCGATGTGCTGCTCGAGAATGTTGACCAGCTGGAAATAGAGGGAGAACGCCCTGGCTGCTGCGATCGCCTCGGCCAGATCCATCTCCCGGATCAGTTGAACGATGGCGCTGCTGCCATCGGCGCCGGGGCTGTCCTCCCCTTCGCTGGGGTCACTGAGGCGCTTCAGGCACAGCAGACGCTCCGCCTGCCCGGGGGGGCACTCGCTGCGCAGCACGGTTTCCCACAGATCTTCGACCAGCTCCAGGCGCTCGCCCAGCAGGCGGGTAACCCGTTGCGAGGTGGGCGGTGTGGGGTTGCCGGCGGTTGCGGTGGGGTTGGCGCTGGGCACGGACTGCCGCATGGGAGCTGGCTGGGCAGCACGGGAATCCATGATCATCCCAAAGGACCCGGCCGGCCGTCTGTGCCGGTTGCCTCTGCGCCGGTTGCCTCCAGCAGTCCGGTGGCGTTCAGCAGCCCTCTGGCGTTCAGCAGCGTGGCCTCCTGTGCCGCCATGGCGGCGATCTCCTGGCTGAGCAGCGTGGTGATGGGGGTGCCGGATTGGTGACCCGCCAGCCAGCGCATGGCCTGATTGCCATGGTCGAGCACGTCCTGGAGGGGCTCCAGCACGGCGCCCAGACCCAGCTCGTGAGCCAGGGGTTCCAGCTCCACCAGTTGCTCGCGCAGCCAGTGGCGGGCGATCACCGGCTTCCCGTCGCGCCAGTGCATCAAGGAGGCGTCCAGGCTGGAGCGGGCTGCGGCGCGGTCGTTGGCATCCGCCAGCTCGGCCAGTTCACTGGGGCTCAGGCGGCTGGCCTGGAGTGGGTCGTAGCGATCCGGGTTGCGCAGCATCTGCTGCAGGCGCAGTTCGGCGAAGGCCGTGATCGCCAGCAGCACGAGCGGATCGGTGATCAGATCGCAGATGCGGATCTCCAGCCGGTTGAGGTCGTGGGGCCGGTTGTCCCCATTGGGCCGCACCGACGTCCAGAGGTGGCGCACGTTCTGCATCGTGCCCAGCTCCAGTTGCTGCCCCATCCAGTCGATGTAGTGCTGGTGGTCCACAAACAGGGGCACGATCGCGGGGGTCAGCGGAAACTGCAGCCAGCGCTGGGAGTGGGCGCCGGTGGCTGCCCCGTCGAGAAACGGTGAGCTGGCACTGAGGGCCAGCAGCAGGGCCGCCTCACAGCGCATCAGTCGCAGCCCGGCAAACAGGCTGTCCATCTGCTCGGGGCCCTGGCCGTTGGTCAGCCCCAGGTTGATATGCACGCTGGCGGTCACCACCTTGGTGCCGTAGGTGGTTTCGATGTAGCCGTGGTACGGGTTGTTGGGGTCGGACCGCTCGAAGCGGTGGCTGTCGCCCAGGCTCAGGGTGCTGCCGGGCAGCAGGGTGAGCTGGCGACTGGCCAGCCACTCGCGCAGCCGATGGCGCGGCTCCAGGAGCAGCTGCAGCTGGCGGGCGTAGCTGGCATCCGGGGGGGTGATGTATTCGAGGTTGCGGTGGTCCGGCTCGGTCACAAAGCCCTGCAGGGCCGCTGCGGCCTCGGCCGAGCAGCCCACCACGGTGCCGTCGGACCGGCCGGTGTACAGCTCCACCTCAAAACCCTTCAGCAACAGGGGGGTGCTCATGGCTGGGCCGGTAGGAGGCAGGCCAGGGCTTTCAGCATGCCGCGAGCCTTGTTGAGGGTTTCCTGGTATTCGGCTTCGGGCTTGGAATCGGCCACCACGCCGGCGCCGGCCTGCACCTGCACCCGCCAGCCCCCCTCGGGATGGGGCAGCACCACCATGGTGCGGATGGTGATGGCGGTGTTGAGGGCGCCGGCCAGGTCGACGCCGCCGTACACCCCCGAATAGGGGCCGCGGGCATCCGGCTCCAGGGCATGGATCAGCTGCATGGCGCGGATCTTGGGGGCGCCGCTCACCGTGCCGGCCGGGAACGAGGCCATCAGCAGATCCCACACCGTTTGCCCCTCCGCCAGCAGACCCTCCACCTGGCTGACGATGTGCATCACGTGGGAGTAGCGCTCGATCACCATCAGGTCGCTCACCTGGACGGTGCCGGGCTGGCAGACGCGGCCCAGGTCGTTGCGGCCCAGATCCACCAGCATCACGTGCTCGGCCCGTTCCTTGGGATCGGCCAGCAGGTCGGCCTCCAGAGCCAGATCCTCGGCCTCGTCAGCGCCACGCGGGCGGGTGCCGGCGATCGGTCGCAGGGAGGCTTTCACGGCCCCATTCGGGGTGGGTTCGGCCTTCACCATCACCTCGGGGCTCGAGCCGATCAGATACCAGCCGCCGAAGTTGAAGAAGGCCATGTAGGGCGATGGATTCACCATCCGCAGGCTCCGGTAGAGCTCGAAGGGATCGCGATCGATGCGGGTGTCCAGCCGCTGGCTCAGCACCAGCTGAAAGACGTCGCCTGCCTCGATGTGCTCCTCCCCGCGGCGCACGGCGGCTTCGAAGGCTTCCTGTCCCACGTTGCTGCGGGTTGTGAGGACGCTGGCGATCTCGCTGGCGCTGGCATCGTGCCAGTGCAGGGGGGTGACGGTGTCCGGCAGCGGCCCATGCATGCGCTCCTCCAGGGCGATGATGCGGGCGGCGGCGGCGGCGTAGGCCTCCTGGGGATCCTGGCCGCCGCTCAGGTCGGCATAGGCCACGGCCGTGATCTGGCGCTTGACCTGGTCGAACACCAGGAGGCTGTCGGCCAGCATCCAGCAGCCATCCGGCGGAGCACCTTCGGTGGCCTGGTGCACCGGCACGCTCGGCTCGATCCAGCGGATCAGCTCATAGCCCCAGAAGCCGAACAGCTGCCCCACCGGCGGCAACCCCGGGATCGGGGCGCTGGTCAGGGGCTCCAGGCACTGGCGCAGCAGGGTGAAGGGGTTGCCCTGCAACGGCTCGCAACGGCCGTCGCGCCAGCGTCGCTCCGAACGGTCCCCGCGGCTGGTGAGGGTCCAGAGAGGGTCGCTGACCACGAAGCTCCAGCGGCCGATCCGCTCGCCACCCTCCACCGACTCCAGCAACACGCCGTGGTCGTGGTGGGCACCCACCTTCAGCCAGGTGGTGAGGGGTGTTTCCAGGTCGGCGGGCCAGCGTTTCCACAGGGGAATGAAGCTGTTGCCAGCCGCCACCGCCTCGAGGAACGCCTGCTGGGCAAGGCCATCGCGATCGGGGCTGGGCATCGGGCGGGCAGACAAAAAAAACGGGGCGCCTGGCCCCGCCTTTATAGGAGTTGGTCGGCGCGGTTCAGGCGTCGAAGGTGTTCTTGCCGGTGAACTTGAGGTTGGCAGGATTGGGGTTGGCACCGATCCGGCGGGGGTTGTGGCCCACCATGGCGCGCCCTTCGTTCACTTTCTCGGGGAACACACCATCCTTGGGGTGCAGGAACTCGGTGTCGCCGCCGGGGAAGATCCGGTAGATCTTGTAGTCCTCGATCCGGGGCTTGAACTTGGTGCGCAGCTGGGTGCCGAGCGCCAGGCACTGCTCCTTGCGGGCGAAATACATGAGGTTTTCGCCCTCATTCATGTGGGCGGCGCCGCCGGTGGGCAGCTCAAACACCTGCTCCTTGGGGCTGCTCCAGGTGATGGCGTATTTCTCTTCGGTCTCAGCAGAGTTCAGCAGGCCGCCGGTGCTGCCGATGTACTTCGGGAGTTGACCGCTGAGCGCCGTAGCTGCCATGGCTTTGGATCGTTTCAGCCGGAAGCTAGCACCGTGTTTTTGGTCCAATCCCGGCTTCTGCTGCAGTCTTCACACCCGTCAACAAACGGCGCCTCCCGTCGGCGCCTCAGCACACGGGAAAGAACACGGTGAGGCCGCTGCCGCTGCGTTCCGTCAGGCGGCCGCCGAGGCGATGGAACAGCCGCTGGGTGGCCTGGCGGCTGAGTTGCAGGCTGCCGGTGGCGGGGTTCCAGCTCAGCACCGGCCCCACCAGCTCCCGCTGTTCGTGCTCCTCAGCGGCGGCGGTCTCCTCCAGGCGGTGGCCCTCGCTGCTGAGCTGCAGCTTCAGCCGTGAGCCCGCCGGCAGCAGGCTCACGGTCACGCGGCTGCCGCTGGGCAGGCCGCGGCTGAACCGGTCGATCAGGCCGCCCAGCGTGGTTTCCAGCCGGGCTGGATCGCTCAGCACCGGCGACAGGCCTGCGGTGATCTCCAGCTCCAGCTGCAGGCCACGGCGGGCCAGCTGTCGTTGCCACAGCTCCCGGTGCTGGCGAAGCACCAGGCTGAGGTCGGTGCGGGCCAGGGCGTGGTTCTCGAGGGGGGCCTCGCTGACCGGTTGCCGCTGCAGCTCGGCCGCCAGAAAGATCAACCCAAATCGGTCGATCTGCTCGCTGCATTCGCCGTCGATCTGCTCAAGCCGCTGGCGCACCACGGGCGAGAGATCGCCGCGCCGCAGCAGGGAGCGGATCAGGGTGCGAATCGTGGCCAGCGGCGTGCGCACCTCATGGGTGAGGGCCTCGAGCAGGGCCAGTTCGCTGCTGATGGCCCGCGGGGTGTCGCCGATGGGGCGATCCCGCGTTGTGCCGCCGTGCACCAGGGGTTGCAGGGTGAGGCTGGGGGCCATGGCGGCCAGCCGTTCGCCCATCCGCGGCCAGAAGCGCAGGCCCAGCTGGTCGTCGCTGCGCAGCGGGCCCAGCCGTTGCAGGGCGCTGCGCAGCGCTGACGAGGCTTCGGGGTCGCGGGCCAGCAGCCGTTCGTGGATCAGCCGCAGAGCCTCCGAAAGGGCCGCCGGGTCGAAGCGCACGATCAGGCGTCGGCCTTCGGGCGGGCCATCCAGGCAGAGCGCCACCTGCAGCCCGGGGGTGATCACCACCAGCAGTGGATCGGTGCCGTCCTCCTCCTCCAGGACAAGCCGCTGGAAGCCACCCGTGCCGGCCCCCGTGCCTGCTCCAGGCAGCAGCGGTGCGGAGCCAGGCAACAGGTCGTCCAGCTCGCGCGGGGCCCACACCCAGCCCTGGAGCTGCTGCAACAGGGCCGGTTCGTAGAGGGCGGGCAGGGGGGCGGCCAGCCACAGCCCGTCGAGGGACTGGCGGGGCAGCAGGAAGTCCTCCTGAAGGGTGGCCAGGGCTGCCCACCACTGGCGCCGCACGGTGTCTTCGCTGCCGACACCGGCCGGAACGCCTTCGGCGAGGCAGCGTCGCAGGTCGGCCAGGCTCACCAGCGCCCCTGGCCGGGACGGCCCCGGCGGGCCACGGAGGCACACAGGCCGAGGGCGATGAAGTTGACGAGCATGGCGGAGCGTCCGTAACTGAGCCAGGGCAA
>JBILUH010000049.1:0-15826 GCA_044371095.1 Cyanobium sp. | reverse complement strand
CCCACGGCTGAGCCGAGCACCCCCGAGCCCACGTAGGGCACCTGCATCAACGTGAACAGCCCCTGGATCGTGCCGTCTTCGCCGTTGGGGCCGTGCAGCACCGGCAGCCACACCGCCACCTCCAGGGCGCCGGCGGGAAAACCGCGGAATCCCTGCTCCGGCAGGGGTTGGGGCAGCTGATCGGGGCGGACCGGCGTGCCCTGGGCCAGCACCGTCTCGGCTACGTCAGGGCCCCACCAGCGCCCCTGGGGATCGATGTAGAAGCAGCGCAGGGCGTAGAGCGCGGCGTTTTCGGGATGGCGCACGGCGGCAGCCACGGTGGCGGCCGAGCGGATCGAAACGGCGTGTTCTCCGGAGGCCCCCCCGAAGATCAGACCAACGGCAAGGGGGGTGGGAGTCATGCCGTCCGCAGGGTGGGCCATGGGCCCAGAACTCAGGTCAGTTTGCCGCTGAGGGAGAAGGCGCGCACCTCTTCGATTTGCACCGTCACCAGCTCTCCGGGCTGGATGGTGCGGCCATCGGGCCGCTGGGCCGGGAAGAAGGTGAGCCGATTGGTGCGGGTGCGCCCCATCACCTGCGCCGGATCCTTGGGATTGCCACCCTCCACCAGGATCTCTTCGATCCGGCCGGCATAGCGGGCGCTGCGTTCGCGGGCGGTGCGCTCCACCACGGCGTTGATCTCCCGCAGCCGCTCCACCTTCACGTCCTCGGACAGCTGATCGGGCCAGTCGGCGGCGGGGGTGTTGGGCCGCGGCGAGTAGGCGGCGGTGTTCACCGCATCGAAACCGAGCTCCTCGATCAACGCGAGGGTGCGGCGGAATTGGGCGTCGGTTTCGCCGGGGAAGGCCACGATCACATCGGCGCTGATCGAGGCATCGGGCATGCGCTCGCGGATGCGCTCGATGATGCGGCGGTAGCGATCCACCGTGTAACCGCGGGCCATGGCCTTGAGCACGTCGTCGTCGCCGCTCTGGAAGGGCACGTGGAAGTGCTCGCACACCTTGGGCAGGTCGGCGCAGGCGTCGATCAGCCGCTCGGTGAAATAGCGCGGGTGGCTGGTGGCGAAGCGGATCCGCTCGAGGCCCGCCACGTTGTGCACGTGGTGGAGCAGGTCGGTGAGGGTGTGGGCGCGGCGGCCTTCGGGGGTGATGCCGGGCAGGTCGCGGCCGTAGGCGTCGATGTTCTGGCCCAGCATGGTGATCTCCTTGAACCCGCGTGCAGCCAGGCCCTCCATCTCCAGCTTGATGGCCTCGGGCAGGCGCGATTGCTCCTGGCCCCGCACCGACGGCACCACGCAATAGGTGCAGCGTTCGTTGCAGCCGTAGATCACGTTCACCCAGCCGCAGATGCTGCTGTCGCGCCGAGCGGTGGTGATGTCTTCAAGGATGTGGTGCTCCTCTGTGGCCACCACCTGCTGACCCTGCTCCACCTGGGCCAGCAGCACATCGAGGCGGTTGGCGTGCTGGGGGCCCATCACCAGATCCAGCTCGGGCACGCGCCGCAGCAGGGATTCCCCCTCCTGCTGGGCCACGCAGCCGGCCACCACCAGGGTGAGATTGGGGTTGGTGCGCTTGCGTTGCGCCTGGCGGCCCAGGTAGCTGTACACCTTCTGCTCCGCGTTATCGCGGATGGTGCAGGTGTTGTAGAGCACCAGATCGGCCTCCAGTTCGCCCGGGGCCTCGCGATAGCCCATGGCTTCGAGGATCCCGGCCATGCGCTCGGAATCCGCCTTGTTCATCTGGCAGCCGAAGGTGGTGATCCAGTAGCTGCCGCGTGGCGGGGCGGCTGCGGCAGGAGCCGGGGGGCTGGAGGGGAGCGCCGTCGTGGTCATGAACCCAGTCTCGGCCATGGCCTGCCTCGGGGCCGGGGGGCGGGGGCTCAGCCGGGACCCTCCGGGATTCTTTACATATTGGGCGAATCTGTACAGAATTCCGAAGGGCGCCCTGCCGCAATGCCTGGCCTTGCCGCGTGATGGCGCGGCGTTCTGGGCTGATCCGTGCCAGGTTGAGGGAAGGTTGCGGATCCGCCACCCGCTGCAATGCGCCAATCCCGATGCGCTTGAGCCTGCGTCGCTTCCGCCTCACCAAGGCCGTGCCCCTGGCCATCAGCCGCGGCACCACCGCGGCTGTGGAGCACCTGCTGGTGCAGATCAGCCACGACGGCTGCACGGGCATCGGCGAGACCGGCGGCTTCGACACGGGCCACCGCGCCTACGCCACCGACGCCGTGGCGGCGGAGCTGGAGGCCTTGGCCCCCCAGCTGGCGGCTCTGGCGCCGGAGCCCCTCCAGGCCCTCGAGCCCCTGCTGGCGGCCCTGAGCCCGCCAGCGCGCTGCGGCCTCGATCTGGCCCTGCACGACTGGTGGGGCAAACGGCTGAACCAGCCATTGCACCGGCTCTGGGGCCTGGATCCGGGGGCCTGTGTCGCCACCAGCGTGACCCTCGGCTTAGGCCCCCCCGAGGCTGTGCTGGCGCGGCTCGAGCGCTGGTGGCTGCAGCTGCCCGCCACCCGCATCAAGCTCAAGCTCGGCAGCCCGGACGGGGTGGCCCACGACCTGGTGCTGCTGGAGGCGGTGGCTGCGGCCCTCGCGCACCGGCGCCAGAGCACCGGCGTGGCCTGCGAGCTGCAGGTGGATGCCAACGGCGGCTGGGATCTGGGCACGGCCCGGGCCATGCTCGAGCCCCTGGAGCGGGCCGGCGTGGTGCTGCTGGAGCAGCCCCTGGCGCCGCTGCTGGATCCGGAGCTTGATACGGCCGGCTTTGAGGCCCTGGAGCTCGATTGCCCGATGCCGCTGGTGGCTGATGAGAGCTGTTGGAACCTGGCCGATCTGGTGCGGCTCGCCCCCTACGTGGACGGCATCAACATCAAGCTGCTCAAAAGTGGCGGCCTTGGCGAGGCCTTGCTGATGGCCCAGGCGGCCCGGCGGCTGGGGCTGGGGGTGATGGTCGGCTGCTACTCCGATGCCTCCCTGCTCAACGGCGCCGCCGCCCAGCTGCTGCCGCTGGTGACCTGGCCCGATCTCGACAGCCACCTCAACCTGCTGGACGACCCCTTCACCGGCCTCGATCTGCAGGCGGACGTGCTGGTGCCGCCGCCCGGTCCCGGGCTGGGCATCGCGCTGGCGGCGGCTGACCTGCTGGCGGAGCCCCCGTCATGTTGAGCGCCAGCGCCCCGATCGTGCTGCTGCAGCACGGCGGCCTCGACGACCTTTCCGGCAAGACCGGCCTGGCGATGCTGCGTTACCGCTCCGGCCCGATCGTGGCGGTGATCGATCCGGCCTTTGCCGGCGCCGATCTGCGGGCCACCATCGGCATCGACCGGGCCGTGCCGGTGGTGGCCGACATGGCCGCGGCCCTGGCCTACGGCCCCGAGGTGGCGGTGGTGGGGCTGGCCCCCTCCGGCGGCCGGTTGCCGGAGGTGATGCGCGCCGATGTGCTGGTGGGGCTTCGGGCCGGGCTGCATCTGGCCAGCGGCCTCCACAGCCGCCTGGCGGCGGATCCGGAGCTGGCGGCGGCCTGCACCCGCCCCGGCCAGTGGATCTGGGACCTGCGCCAGGAGCCCGAGGGGCTGGAGGTGGCTGCGGCGCGGGCCGCCGCCCTCTCCTGCCGGCGGCTGCTGGCGGTGGGATCCGACATGGCCGTGGGCAAGATGAGCGCCTGCCTCGAGCTGCAGGCCGAGGCCCTGCGGCGGGGCGTGGATGCCCGTTTTGTGGGCACCGGCCAGGCCGGGATCCTGATCGCCGGCAGCGGTGTGGCCCTGGACGCGGTGCGGGTGGATTACGCCGCCGGGGCCGTGGAGGCCGCTGTGCTGGCCGCCGCTGCGGGGGCTGGGCCCGAGGCGCTGGTGCTGGTGGAGGGACAGGGGTCGCTGGCCCACCCGGGCTCCACGGCCACCCTGCCGCTGCTGCGCGGCAGCCAGCCCACCGACCTGCTGCTGGTGCACCGCGCCGGCCAGCGTTTCGTGCGCACCCGACCCGGGGCGGCGCCGGTGGCGATTCCGCCGCTGCCGGAGCTGATCGCGGCGGTGGAAGCCCTGGCAGCCCTGGGCCGGCCCGATGGCCTGCGGCCCCGGGTGCGGGCCGTGGCGCTCAACACCGCCCGGCTCACCACCGCTGATGCCGATGCCGCCCTGGCGGCCACGGCCGCCGAAACGGGCCTGCCCTGCGCCGATCCGGTGCGGCAGGGGGCGGGTGTGCTGCTGGAGGCCCTGCTGGCTCCGCGCTAGGGAGCTCGATTGTTGCAGGGCGACATAAAAAAGCCGCCTCCACCAGAGCGGAGACGGCTAAGACATCAAGGGCGAGCGAGGGGACTTGAACCCCCGAATGGCGGCGCCACAAGCCGCTGCCTTAACCACTTGGCTACGCCCGCCGTGATTTCACTAAATGTACCAAGCCATCCACTGGGGTCCAGGCCATCCACGCTCAGGGTTGTTCGGCGGCTGCAGGTCCGTGTCGGGCAAGCCGGCTGCCACCGCCCAGGATCGGTGCCAACGTGGGGACCCTTGAATGACGTCCCGTTTGCCCGGCCGTTCGGACGATTGCACCCGCCGTTCCTGGGGGGTCGGTCTGATTCTGTTGGCCCTGGCCGCTGCTGGTCTGGCCGTGACCAATCCCTCCTCCGCCGATTTCCAGGCCTATGCCGCCGATCGGTTGGTGGAGGAAATCAGCGAGGAGGTTTGCGGTGATGGCGGTCTGCCCGTGCTGATGCGGATGGCGATTCAGAACTGTCAGGGGCTGGTGCTGGCCCAGCGGGCGCCGTTGGGGGCGCTGGTGGCAGGCCACACCCGCCGGCACAATCTCGGGGTGTTGAGCCTGTATCGCAGTGACGTCGGCGGCCAGACGATGCTGCTCTGGCGGGTGCCGCGCTTCCGCTCCACCGTCGTCGGTGTGGCGGGTCAGTTTGTGCTGATCGGCGCCAACGCCGATCCCGCTCAGAACGCACCGTGATCCCTCCTCTGACGCTGCGCCTGCCCCGCGGGCTGCTGGATCCGCGACTGGCCAGTGGCTTTCAGGCCGATGCCGACGGCCTGGTGCCGCTGCAGATCCGGATCTCCGGAGAGGTGGTCACGGCGATCGAGCCCCTGCCGGCCGGGGATCCGGCAACGCAGGCGGCGCTGCCTTTGGCGCTCACGCCCCTGGTGGAGCCCCACGCCCACCTCGACAAGGCCTTCACGGCCGCCGCCTACCCCAACCGGGAGGGCACCATGTGGGCGGCCCTGGCGGCGAATCAGCGCGAGTACGGCGCGCGCACCGGCGAGCAGGTGGCGGCGCGGGCCGAGCTGGCCCTCGATCGGGCCTGGCGCAATGGGGTGCGGGCGATCCGCAGCCACATCGACAGCGTCGGGCCGGCGGCCCACGCGAGCTGGGAGGCCCTGCTGGACGCCCGCCAGCGGTGGCGGGGGCGGGTGGAGCTGCAGCTGGTGGCCCTGGCGCCGCTGGCCCACTGGCTCAGTCCGGCAGGGGAGGCCCTCGCCCGCGCGGTGGCGGATGGCCAGGGGCTGCTGGGGGGGGTGATCGGGCCGCCCTATGGGCAGGGGGCGGCCCGCCGCGCCGCCGACCGGGAGGCCCTGGTGGCCCTGCTCGATCTGGCCGAGCGCTTCGGTTGCGGCGTCGACCTGCACGTCGATGAATCCGACGACCACCCGGGGGTGGGTGTTGACCTGGTGGCCAGGGTGGCCCTGGAGCAGCGCCGCGCCGTGGCGATCACCTGCAGCCATGCCAGCAGCATGGGCCTGCTGCCGCCGCGGGCCTGCGACCAGCTGGCCGAGCGCCTGGCCGCGGCGGAGATCGCCGTGGTGGCGCTACCCATCACCAATTTCTGGCTGCTGGGCCGCACGCCCGGCCGCACCCCCTGGCGTCGACCCCTGGCACCGATCCGCAGCCTGCAGCGAGCGGGGGTGCGGCTGGCCCTCGGGGGCGACAACGTGCAGGATCCCTGGTACCCCGGCGGTGATTTCGATCCGGTTGAGCTGCTGCGCTGGGCGGCGCCGCTCTGCCAGTTGATGCCCTGGCAGCGCCTCGGCCTGGCTCCCTTCAGCACCGCCGCCGCCGCGCTGCTGGAGCTGGCCTGGGATGGGGTGTTGCGGGTCGGCGGGCCTGCCGATCTGGTGCTGCTCGGTGCGGGGTCGTGGGGCGAGCTGCTGGCCCGGCCGCCCCAGCGGCGGGTGCTGCGTGCCGGTCAGTGGCTGCCGGTGCCTGCGCAGGAGCAGCCCTCTCCCCTGCTGCTTCCATGGGGTGGAGCCCCTGCTCCAGCCCGTGTCTGATTCCGCAACCCCGCACTGCCCCGAAGCCAGGATCGCCGCCCTGAGGGCAGAGCTCCAGCGGCTCGATCCGGCGTTGGCGCTGGTGGGCCCGGAGGCGCCGGCTGAGCTGAAGCGCCTCTCCCGCGACTACTTCGACTACTCGCCCGTGCTGGTGCCGCAGCTGCAGGCCTGCCGTGCCCAGCTGGTGGCTGCCGCCGTCACGGTGGAGCAGGTGCGGCTGGTGGCCGGTGCCTGCGCCCGCCACCGCGTGCCCCTGACGGTGCGGGGGGCCGGCACCGGCAACTACGGCCAGTGCGTGCCCCTGCAGGGCGGCCTGGTGCTGGATCTCACCGGCCTCCAGCGCCTGCGGCAGCTGGATGAGGCCACCGGGGTGATGGAGGTGGAGGCGGGTGCCCTGATGGGTGCGATTGAGCAGCAGCTGGCGCTCCGGGGCCGGGCCCTGCGGCTGGTGCCCAGCACGGTGCGCAGCGCCACCATCGGCGGTTTCATGGCCGGAGGCTCCGGTGGCATCGGCTCGCTGCGCTGGGGTTTTCTGCGGGATGCCGGCAATCTGCTGGGTCTGGAGGTGGTGACCCTGGAGCCCGAGCCGCGGCTGCTGCAGCTCGATGCCGTCGCCAGCGCCCCGCTCAACCACGCCTACGGCACCAACGGCATCCTCACGGCCCTGCGCCTGCCCACCACCAAAGCCGTGGCCTGGCAGCAGATCGTGGTCGGGTTTGACCAGTGGGAACGGGCTCTGGCGGCGGCCCAGGCCCTGGCCGCCACGGCGTTGGAGCTCAACTCCATCACGCTGCTGGAGGCGCCGCTGGCCCAGCCGCTGCCCTGGCCGGCGGGGTGTCCAGCGCCAGAAGGGGAGGAGCATCGCCTGCTGCTGCTGGCCGCTCCCGCTGCCCTGGCGGTGCTGCCCGCTTGGCTGGAAGCCCGTGGCGGTGCGCTGCGCTGGCAGGCCCCCCAGGGCCAGAGCCGGGGACTGCCGCTGCGGGAGCTCACCTGGAACCACACCACCCTGCATTGGCGCGCCCAGCACAAGGGCTGGACCTACCTGCAGATGCTGCTGCCCCAGCCGGAGGGGCCCTGTCTGGAGCGGCTGCGGGCCGTGTGGGGCGACGATCTGCTCTGGCACCTGGAGGCGGTGCAGCAGCAGGGGGCGACCCGGTTGGCGGCCCTGCCCCTGGTGCGCTGGCGCGGCGAGGAGGCCCTGGAGAGGCTGATGGCCGACTGCCGCGACGCCGGTGCAGTGCTGTTCAACCCCCACGTGATCAGTGTTGAGGACGGCGGCCTGGGCGTGATCGATGCCGACCAGGTGGCCGCCAAGGCCGCCTACGACCCGGCTGGCCTGCTCAACCCGGGCAAGCTGCGCGGCTGGCTCAGCAGCCCAGGCTGAGGCGGGTGTCGGCGCCGGTGATCGGGTTGGTGCCTTCGGCATCGCGGCAGAGGGAGCGCTGGTCCACCCGGTCAATCAGGGCGTCGCTGAAGTCGGCATCGGTGACAGTGGCGCCGCGGAAGCTGCTTCCCGAGGCGATGGCGCCGCTCAGCACGGCCCCGGTCAGGTCGGCGCCGGACAGGTCGACCTTGTCCATCAGGGCACCGCTGAGGTCGGCCCCGGCGAAATTGGCCTCCGGGAAAGCGGCCTGGGTCAGGATCGCGCCGTGCAGGTTGGCGCCACGGAAGTTGGCGTGCCGTCCCGTGGCCCCGGCGAAGGAGGTGTTGGCCAGGTTCTGGCCGCTGAAATCCTGCTCGTTCTGGTTGGTGAGCGTGTAGTCGACCCCGGAGAACTCGGCGGCCGCAGGCTCCGGCAGGACCAGGTCCAGGGAAACGGCCAGACCAAGTCCGAGTGAAAGGACCAGGCTCGCGCAGAGACTCAGGACCCCGGGGCGCTGTGCTGTCGCGGCCAGCGCGGATCTCCCGGTTGTTGTCAGCCGATGCAACGTGGCGTGCAACAGCCTGTGCAACAGGCGTCCCAACGGGGGGAGCGAAAGCCGCCCCAACGGGCCGGGCAACAGGCGCTGGATTGGGTGAGCCATGACGACCGGGGCTGGGAGCTTCACTCTGGACCGTTCTCGCCCGCTGCTGCGCTGGCCAGCAGATGGCCCACCAAATAGAGGGAGCCCGCCACGATCAGCTGCGGGGCTGCAGCAGCCGCCAGCGCGCTGCTCAGATCCGGCGCCGTCGCCAGCTGTTCCGCCAGCGCCGGACCCCTGCCGCTGTGGGCGGCGAGGGAGCGGGTGAGGCTGGCGGTGCTCCAGCTGGCGTGGCCGGGTACCGGCACGATCCAGGCGCGGTCGTCGGGGGCCAGCAGCGCCTCGACGATGGCCGGCCCCTGCTTGTTGGCCAGCATGCCCAGCACCCAGTGGCGGGGGCCGGCGGCCAGGCCGTGCCGCTCGGGATGGGCGTCGAGTTCGGACCGCAGGGCGAGGGCGGCGGGCAGGTTGTGGGCCCCGTCAAGCAGCAGGGGCTGGTCGCGCCAGATCAGCTGTTGCAGCCGGCCGGGCCAGCGGGCGGCCGCAAAGCCCTGCCGGATCGCGCCCTCGCTGATCGGCCAGCCCCGCTCTGCCAGGTCCCGCAGCATCCCCAGGGCCACGGCGCCGTTGGCGGCCTGCACGGCCCCCGGCAGCCCCAGGGACCAGTGCTCTCGATCCAGCGGCGCCACCCAGCGCAGCTCGGCCCCCACCGCCGCCGCCCGGGCGTTCAACACCGCGGCCACTTCAGGGCTCTGGGGGGCGCTGAAGGCCCTGGCGCCCGGCTGGAGCACGCCGGCTTTTTCGGCGGCGATCCGGGCTGGATCCGGCCCCAGAAACTCGGCGTGGTCGAGCCCCACCGAGGCAAAGCCGATCACGGGCCGGTGGGGATGGCAGGTGGTGGCATCGAGCCGACCCCCCAGTCCCACCTCCAGCACCACCAGCTCCAGCTCGGCTTCCGCGAAGGCCAGAAAGGCCGCGGCCGTCACCAGCTCAAACGGCGTCAGCTCGTGGCGGCGAGCGATCGGGGTGGCGGTTTCCAGGTGGCGGCGCAGGTCCGGGTCGGCGATCGGGGCGTCGCCCAGGCGGATGCGCTCGGTCCAGCTCACCAGGTGCGGCGAGGTGTAGAGGCCGGCGCGCAGGCCGGCGGCCAGCAGCGCCTGGTGCACCAGGGTGCAGATCGAGCCCTTGCCGTTGGTGCCGGCCACCTGCACGGCGGCGAAGCGGCGCTCTGGATGGCCCAGCTCGGCCAGGGCGGCCTGGAGGCGATCGAGGCCCAGGTCGACGCCGCGGCGGCTGAAGGGCTCGATCAGGTCGACGAAATTGTCGGTTGGGGTGCCGCCGGAGGCGGGCGGCGTTTCGGGCGACAAGGTTGCTTCAGCGACTCAGGCTGGAGAGGGCCCGCTCGAGGCGATCCACCGCCAGGCGCAGGTGGCGGGGCTGGATCACCAGCGGCGGCACGAAGCGCACCACCTGGGGGCCGGCGGGCACCAGCAGCAGGCCCTGCTCCATGGCGGCTTTGACGATCTCCGGGGCGCTCGGGGCCTCCGGTCGCAGCACCAGGCCCTGCAGCAGGCCCCAGCCCCGCACCCCCTCCAGCAGGGTGGGATGGCGGCTCACCAGCTCGGCCAGCAGCTCCTGGAGCAGCGCCCCCACCCGCTGCACATGGTTGAGCAGGTCGCGGCGCTCGAGTTCGCTGAGCACCGTCAGGCCGGCCCGGCAGGCGAAGGGGTTGCCGCCGAAGGTGCTGGCGTGCTCGCCGGGGCGGAAGTGGTCCACCTGGGCCTTCACCGCCAGGGCGCCGATCGGGATGCCGCCACCCAGACCCTTGGCCAGGGTGATCGCATCGGGCTCCACGCCCAGTTGCTCGTAGCCCCACAGCTGGCCGCTGCGCCCCACGCCGATCTGCACCTCATCGAAGATCAGCAGGATGTTGTGGGCGTCGCAGAGCTCCCGCACCCGCTGGAAGAAGGCGCGGTTGCCGGGGTGCACGCCCCCTTCGCCCTGGATCGGCTCCAGCAGCACGGCGGCCACCCGGGGACCCTGCGCTTCGCAGGTGGCCAGCAGGGTTTCAAAGGCGGCGGTGTCGTTGTAGGGGAAGTAGCGGAAGCCCTGCACCATCGGCTCAAAGCCCTGGTGGTATTTGGGCTGTCCCGTGGCGGTGACAGCCGCCAGGGTGCGGCCGTGGAAGCTCGCCTGGGCGGTGAGGATGAGAGGGCTGTGCTGGTCACCGTCGGCGATGCCGCGAACCGTGTTGATGCCACGAATCGTGTTGCCGTGCTTGCGCGCCAATTTGATGGCGGCCTCGTTGGCCTCAGCGCCGGAGTTGCAGAAGAACACCCGATCCATGCAGCTGCTGGCGGTGATCGCCGCCGCCAGCTCTTCCTGTTCAGGAATGCGATACAGGTTGGACACATGCTGGAGCTTGCCCAGCTGCCGGCCCAGGGCCCGCTTCATCCGGCCGTCACTGTGGCCGAGGGTGCAGACCGCGATGCCCGCCACGCAGTCGAGGTAGCGCTTGCCGCTGCTGTCCCAGACCCACACGCCCCGGCCCCTGGTCAGGCTGATCGGGAAGCGGGCATAGGTGTCCATGACCGGCGAGATGGGAGCGGTGGGACTCGAACCCACATGCCCGAAGGCGCTCGATTTTGAGTCGAGTCCGTCTACCAATTCCGGCACGCTCCCGCAGTGGAGAGCTTACGCGGCGATGCTGGTGCTGTTGGTTGCACCACTGACACGCTGGATGCAGGCGCCGGCCGCGTTGAGTTTGGTTTCGAGGTTGGCGTAGCCCCGGTCGAGGAACTCCAGGCCCCGCACCGTGGTGATGCCCTCGGCAGCGAGGCCCGCCAGCACCATGGCGGCGGCGGCCCGCAGATCCGTGCCCTGCACCGGGGCGCCGCTGAGTCGGGCCACTCCTTCGACGAAAGCGGTGTTGCCCTGCATCCGGATGGCCGCGCCCATGCGCTGCAGCTCCGCTACGTGCTGCAGGCGATTTTCGAAGATGTTTTCGGTGATGACGCTGGTGCCCCGGGCCGTCGCCAGCAGGCTCATGAACGGCGCCTGCAGGTCGGTGGGGAAGCCGGGGAAGGGTTGGGTGCGCAGGTCGACCGCATGGACCTGATCGGCCTTGAGGGTGAGACCGATGCCGTCGTGCTCCAGGGTGCAGCCCGCTTCCTCGAGCTTGGTGAGCACGGCGCCGAGGTGGTCGGGGATCACAGGGGCCACCCGCAGGTGGGAGCGGGTGATGGCGGCGGCCAGCAGGAAGGTGCCGGCTTCGATGCGATCGGGGATCACGGCGTAGTCGGCGCCGTGGAGGCGATCCACGCCCACGATCGTGATGGTGGGCGTGCCGGCCCCGCGCACCTTGGCGCCCATGGCGATCAGCAGCCCGGCCAGATCCACCACTTCGGGCTCCAGGGCGGCGTTGTCGATCACCGTCTCGCCATCGGCGAGGGCAGCGGCCATCATCAGTGTTTCGGTCGCCCCGACGCTGGGGCAGTCCATGTGGATGCGGCCGCCGGTGAGGCGATGGCCGCGGCCCGGGACGACGGCGGTGACGACCCCGTGCTCAATCGTCACCTGGGCGCCGAGGGCCTTCAGGCCTTTCACGTGCTCCACCACCGGTCGGGTGCCGATCTGGCAGCCGCCGGGCAGGGGCACTTTGGCCATGCCCATCCTGGCGAGCAGTGGCCCGATGCAGAAGAAGCTGGCCCGCAGGCTGTTGACCAGCTCATAGGGGGCGGTGGAATTGTTGATGGCGTCGCCGTTGAGCTCCAGGCAGTCGCCCTGGCGCAACACCCGGCCGCCGAGGCTGCCCAGCATCTCGGCCATGGCGGCGATGTCGGTGAGCGGCGGCACATTGCGCAGCCGGATCGTGTCGCGGGTGAGCAGGCAGGCCGCCATCAGCACCAGTGCTGAGTTCTTGGCGCCACTCACCTGAAGCTCCCCAGACAGCTTGCGGCCACCGAAAATCTCCAGCTGGGGGCTGAGAACCATCTGGGACTGAAAGTTGGACTGGACAGCGATCAGACCCATGGAGCGACTGCCCAGCTCTTGTCGCAGCATCTTGACAACAAATGATGAGACCGTCTAGACGGCCGCCGTCCAAACTGTCTTGCGTGTCTGAGGGCCTGCGTGTCCAGAGGCTTGAACACCTGCAGCCTTGAACGTCCAGAGGGTCCCCCCGATGGCGTATGTTTTCGGGGTCGCTCCGGCGACGCCACGCGGATGTGGCGGAATTGGTAGACGCGCTAGTTTCAGGTACTAGTGGCAGCAATGTCGTGGGAGTTCAAGTCTCCCCATCCGCATTTTTTTATGATCGTCCTCAAGATTTCCAACGCCTCCGAGGTCATGGCCTCGAAACTGGGCAAGTTTCTTGAGAGTCTCACTCCCGATAGCCTCGACCAGTCGACCATCGAGGACATCGTGATGAAAAAGCTGGCTGAAAACCTGCAGGCCGAGGGCCTCAAGGGAGAAGTCGCTTCGGTGCGGGGTCTTGAGCTGGAGGGCAAGGACGTGGTGATGCACGAGGGTCTGCGGGTCCGCCGTCACCAGCTCTTCTGACGTGGGTTTCAGCCACGGGCTGAGCTTCGCCGAGCCCATCACCAGCCGCCGCAATCCCATGGTCAAGCGGCTGCGGCTCCTCCAGGACGCCCGCGGCCGTCGGCAGGAGGGATTGTTGCTGCTCGAGGGCACCCACCTCGTGCAGGAGGTGCTGCGGTTGCAGCTTCGGCCGGCTGAGCTGCTGGCCACGGCTGCCTGGCTGGCCCAGCACGGCGCCCTGGTGGCGGCCCTGCCGCCCAGCTGCGTCTGCCGCGAGGTCAGCCAGGAGGTGCTGGAGGCGGTGGCCACCACCCAGCATCCCGACGGCGTTGTCTTGACCGTGGCGCCGCCAGCTCCCGCACTCCAGCCTCCAGCTGCCGCCCCGGCCCCGTTCGTGCTGGCCCTCGACGGCTTGCAGGATCCGGGCAACCTCGGCACGTTGCTGCGCACGGCCCTGGCGGCCGGGGTGGACACCCTGTGGATGGCCGATGGGGCTGACCCCTTCCAGCCCAAGGTGCTGCGCGCCTCGGCCGGTGCCGCCCTGGCGCTGCCGCTGCTGCGCGAGAGCCGGGCGGATCTGGCGGGGCGACTGGCGGCGGCCGCGGCGGCAGGCTCCCAGGTGGTGGTGGCCGTTCGGCCGGGGGCCGGGCCGGTGGCGCCGCGGCCCTACTGGCAGCTCGATTGGACCCGCCCCACCGTGTTGTTGCTGGGCAGCGAGGGGAACGGCGTGTCGCCGCAGCTGGAGGGCCTGGCCAACCAGCGGGTCACGATCCCCCACAGCGCCTCAGTGGAGTCGCTGAATGTGGCCGTGGCGGCGGCCCCCCTGCTGCTCGAGCGCCTGCGGCAGCGCGCCGGAGCTTGACGGGGGAGAATGCCTTTCAAGTACCGCACTGCTGCCCGGTGAGCGACGCCCCCATCCACGGCTCAAGCTTCGATTACGACGTGATCGTCGTCGGCGCCGGCTACGGCGGTTTCGATGCGGCGAAACACGCCGCCGAGCATGGGTTGCGTGTGGCCATCGTCGAATCCCGCGACATGGGCGGCACCTGCGTGAATCGCGGTTGTGTGCCTTCCAAGGCCCTGCTGGCCGCCAGTGGCCGGGTGCGGGAGCTGGCCGATGCCGAGCACCTGGCTGGCTTCGGCATCCACGCGGCGCCGGTGCGTTTCGAGCGCCAGAAGATCGCCGACCACGCCAACCAACTGGTGGCCACGATCCGCGCCAATCTCACCAAATCCCTGGAACGGGCGGGCGCCACGATCCTGCGGGGTACGGGCCGGCTGGCCGGCCACCAGCAGGTGACCGTGCGCGAGAGCGGCAGTGGTGTGGAGCGCACGTATTCCGCCCGCGACGTGATCCTTGCCACCGGATCGGAGCCCTTTGTGCCCCGCGGCATCGAGACCGATGGGCGCACCGTGTTCACCAGCGATGAGGCCGTGAGTCTGGAGTGGCTGCCCCGCTGGCTGGCGATCATCGGCAGCGGCTATATCGGCCTGGAATTTGCCGATGTCTACACAGCCCTGGGCTGTGAGGTGACGATGATCGAGGCCCTCGATCGGGTGATGCCCACCTTCGATCCCGACATCGCCAAGATCGCCGCACGCAACCTCATCGACGGCCGCGACATCGATGCCCGCGCTGGCCTGCTGGCCCGCAAGGTGACCCCGGGCTGCCCGGTGAAGATTGAGCTGGCCGATATGGCCACCAAGGAGCTGGTGGAAACCCTTGAGGTGGATGCGGTGCTGGTGGCCACAGGCCGGGTGCCGAGCAGCGCCGAGCTCAACCTGGCGGCCGTTGGCGTGGAGACCGAGCGCGGCTTCATCCCGGTTGACGATGCGATGCGGGTGCTGGTCGGCGGTGAGCCCGTGCCGCACCTCTGGGCCGTGGGCGATGTGACCGGGAAGATGATGCTGGCCCACACCGCTGCCGCCCAGGGCACGGTGGCCATCGACAACATCCTGGGCCACACCCGCCGGATCGACTACCGCTCGATTCCAGCGGCTACCTTCACCCATCCCGAGATCAGTTCGGTGGGTCTGAGCGAGGCCGATGCCAAGACGCTGGCTCAGAAAGAGGGCTTCGAGCTGGGGGCGGTGCGCAGCTACTTCAAGGCCAACTCCAAGGCCCTGGCCGAACTGGAGAGCGATGGCCTGATGAAACTGCTGTTCAACAAAGCCACCGGTGAGGTGTTGGGCGCCCACATCTATGGGTTGCATGCGGCGGATCTGATCCAGGAGATCGCCAACGCCGTGGCGCGTCGCCAGAGCGTGTTGCAGCTGGCCAACGAGGTGCACACCCACCCCACCCTCAGTGAGGTGGTGGAAGTGGCCTACAAGCAGGCGGCTGCCGCGGTGGGTGCCTGAGATGGAGTTCCGTCGCCGGCCCCCGAACCCCAAGGTGAAGGTGGCCCACCTGGAGTACGCCATCCCCCACGCGGAGGGAGAACCCCGTCACATTCTCGAGAAGATCGTCTGGGAGAAGGACCGGGAGGTGGCCTCCGCCCGTGAGCGGGTGCCCCTGGAGAAACTCAAGCAGCAGGTGGCCGAGCTGCCGGCGCCCCGCGATTTTCTGGCGGCCCTGCGGGCCAGCTGCCGCAAGCCGGCGGTGATCGCCGAAGTGAAGAAGGCCAGCCCCAGCAAGGGCGTGATTCGGGAGGATTTCGATCCCGAAGCGATCGCCAAGGGGTACGCCGCCGGTGGGGCCAGCTGCCTGTCGGTGCTCACCGACAAACAGTTTTTTCAGGGTGGCTTCGAGGTGCTGGTGCAGGTGCGCCAGGTGGTGGATCTGCCCCTGCTCTGCAAGGACTTCATCCTCAGCCCCTATCAGCTGTATCAGGCCCGGGCAGCCGGTGCCGATGCCGCCCTGCTGATTGCGGCGATCCTCACCGACCAGGACATGGGCTACCTGCTCAAGGTGGCCAGGAGCCTGGGCCTGGCGGTGCTTGTGGAGGTGCACGATGCCGAGGAGCTGGAGCGGGTGCTGGCCCTTGACGGGGTGCAGCTGATCGGCATCAACAATCGCGATCTGGCCACCTTCCACACCGATCTGGCCACCACCGAGCAGCTCAC
>JBILUH010000048.1:0-16285 GCA_044371095.1 Cyanobium sp. | reverse complement strand
CTGAGGACCCCGAATTTGAAACCTTCTACACGAAGAACATTCTTCTGAATGAAGGTCTGCGTGCCTGGATGGCACCGGCTGACCAGCCGCACGAAAACTTCGTCTTCCCTGAAGAGGTTCTGCCCCGCGGCAACGCCCTCTGATTCAGCCTCCCGACTTGTTTGGATCCGACAAGCGCCCCCACCGGGGCGCTTTTTTCTTGGCTACATTTGCAGCGTTCTGTCAGCAGTGATGTGGCGATGTCCTGGCCCTTGGGCTCAGGCTCTGCCGAAGGCATCGCCGGCTGGCCCCAATCCCCACAGGAGGAGGTGCCCGTGAGTTCCAGTTGTTTCACCCAGGGTCTGCTGATCGCGGAGAACGCCGGCTGATTTCGGCGCCTGATTCCTGATCAAACGGTTCCGCGCCAGAGCGGACCCGGCGAGAGCCCCCGGTTCCACGGTCTTCCGACCCTGGAGCCGGGGGCATCGTTTTGCCGACCTCTCAGTTGGCAGGCTCCCGAGCGGGCCATTGTGCGCAGTGGCACAGGCTCGGGTGCCACTGCCGTGTTAAGCGGCCAATATGTGCTCGGCGCATTGCGCCTTCTCGTGTGAGGAACCCATGAAACTCTTTAAGCAACTGCTGGTTGCTCCTGCAGCCCTCGGTCTGCTGGCCCCTGTGGCCGCCACCGCTGCTGAGCTCAACCTGGACGGCGTCAACAAGTACGCCTCCGAGGAGCAGGTCACCAGCATCTCCCAGTTCTCTGACGTCAAGCCCACCGACTGGGCTTACCAGGCTCTGTCCAACCTGATCGAGCGCTACGGCTGCGTCGCTGGTTACCCCGACGGCACCTACAAGGGTGGCCGGGCCATGACCCGCTTCGAAGCCGCTGCTCTGCTCAACGCTTGTCTCGACCGCGTCACCGAAGTGACCGACGAGCTCAAGAAGCTGATGGCCGAGTTCGAGAAGGAACTCGCCATCCTCAAGGGCCGTGTGGACGGTCTTGAGGCCAAAGTGGGCGAGCTGGAAGCTAACCAGTTCTCCACCACCACCAAGCTGAAGGGTATCGCCACCTTCGTGATCGGTGGTGTTGACAATCCGATTGGTGGTGTGGTCCAGGATCCCGTATCTGGCGATGTGTCTCTTTCAGGCGGTGGTGAGCAAGTCACCTTCAACTACGACGTTCGCCTGATCTTCGACACCAGCTTCACTGGTAAGGATCTGCTGCGCACCACCCTGCGCTCTGGTAACTTCGGTTCTTCTGCCTTCTTAGGTGGTCCATCCACCCTGGAAGTGGCTTTTGATGAAGGCGTGGATGCCGATGTGGTATCCATCAACCGCTTATTCTATCAGTTCCCGATTGGGAAAAGCTTCACCGGTACCGTCGGTGCCAAGGTTCGCCAAGATGACATGCTCGCCATGTGGCCCAGCGTGTATCCCGCGGACAGCGTTCTTGACATGTTCACCTACGCCGGTGCGCCCGGTGCTTACAACCTCAACCTTGGCGGTGGCTTCGGTCTCAGCTGGAAGGATCAGGGTGTGAGCGTTAGCGTTAACTACGTCTCTAATGAGGCTGTGGCTGGCGACAGCGAGCTAGGTCTTGGGAAGAGTGACACCGTCACTGCGCAAGTCGGTTACAGCGGCAACAACTGGGGTGCTGCCTTTGTATACACCTACAGCAATTCCGATGGTGAGGCCATCATTGCTCCTGGCAGCACCGTTCTAGTGAATGCTGGCTCGATTCTTCCTTACGAGAGCAACAACATCGGCTTTAGTGCCTATTGGCAGCCCTCCGAGGCTGGCTGGATGCCTTCAATTAGTGCAGGCTTCGGCTACGGAAAGGCTAACGTCGATTTCAATGATATCGGCTTTGGCTCTGATGATGTTGACCTCTGGTCCTGGATGGTTGGCCTTCAGTGGACTGATGTAATTGTAAAAGGTAATGCAGCTGGCATTGGCCTTGGCATGCCCCAGTGGGCTGATGCGGATGGAACCGAAGGCAACTTCGCAATGGAGTTCTGGTACAAGTTCCAGGTAACTGACAACATCAGTGTGACTCCCGCCTTCTTCTTTATTGACAAGGGTGGTGTAGGTGTCGAAAATTCCGGTGCTAGCACTACTTATGGTGGCCTCCTGAAAACCACCTTCAAGTTCTGATCCTCAGAACAAACTGGGCCGGATTCCTCACACACTTCCGGCCCTTCCTCCTCCACTTCTCAACACACACACCTCAATCAACCCCAGCCTCGGCTGGGGTTTTTTGTTGGGCGGCGATACTCGCGAGCTTCGCGGCCTGCGTTCCTAAAGTCGCCTGCAAAGCCCTTTTGCTTGCGGAGGCATTGCCCTGGCTGCTGCCGATCTCTCTGCCGATCTCCCTGCTGATCCCTATCGCGTGCTGGGCGTGTCCCCTGCCGCCAAAGCTGCTGACATCAAAGCCGCCTACCGCGCCCTGGTGAAGCAGCACCACCCTGATGCCGGTGGTGACGACCGCACGATCCTGGCCCTCAATGCAGCCTGGGAGGTGCTCGGTGATGCGGATCGCCGCCGCCGCTACGACCACACGCGCCACGATGTGGGCCAGGCCACGGCCTCAGCAGGGACGGATTTTTCCGTCAAACGGGCCCGCGCCCAGGCGGGGCGTAGTGCCGCTACCGAGGCGGAGCTGCAGAAGTGGCTGCAGCAGGTATATGCACCGATTGATCGCCTGCTGGGCCAGGTGATCAACCCCTTCGCCGCCGAGCTCAAGGCTCTCTCCGCCGATCCCTACGATGATCAACTGATGGAGGCCTTCTGCGCCTTTCTGGAGCAGAGCCAGGCCCGTCTTGACAAGGTGGAGTTGCTCTATCGATCTCACTCCTGCGCACCCGGTGCCCAGGCGTTTGCCCTCGACCTGTATCACTGCCTCAGCCTGGTGAAAGACGCGCTGGTGGAGCTGGAGCGCTACTCGATGGGCTACGTCGATTCCTACCTGCACGACGGCCGGGAATTGATTCGCCAGGCCCGCTTGCGGCGCCAAGCCCTGCAGGCTCAGCGCCGGGACTTAGGCCTCTGAACTCACTTCAGCCTGTGCCACGATCAAGCCCGACGAATCGAGGGCGTCAGGGGAAAACAAGGCGGAGAGATACCCCCCTAGCACCATCAGCAGCAGGCTGAAATAAAAGGCCGCAAGCAACACGGTGTGGGTGGTGAGTGGAAACAACATCACCACTAACGTGGCCCCGTAGGGTGCTGCCAGGGCTTGCTGTTCCGGGGAGGCCACCAGGAACCAGCGCCAACCCAAGCCAATCGCCAGCAGAAGTCCTGTAAGACCAATCAGCCCTGTTTCAGCTGTTAGTTCAAGGTAGATATTGTGAGCATGGGTGGGTTTGTCGCGATGGGGGTGGGGGGTGCGCTGGGCATACAGCGGATAGGCCGGCCTGAACGCATTGAGGCCGACACCGGTCAGGGGCCTGTCTTGAATCATTTTGAGGCCAGCATCGATCAGGAAGCCGCGGTCGCTGGTGAATCGATTCAATGACTCAAACAGTCTTTTGCTCGCCTGGGTGTCGGCAGGATCGGTCTGCAGGCGTTGCAGAGATGCTGCCATTTCGGCGCTGGACGTGCTCATCCAGCTCACGCGCTTTTGCAATGTCGGTGCAAAGGGATAGGTGATGATCACCGCCGCGATCAGGGCGGCTGCGCCGATCACCCGGGCACGTCTGCCCCACAGGCTCGACAAGGCGATCAGGCCCAGCACCAAAAGCAGCACATTGTTCCGTTGGCCGGAGAGGATGACGATGATCACCACTCCGGTCAGCAGGGCCATTCCCCAGCGGCTGCGGTGTTTCAGTGGCTCCCACAGGACCAGTGGCGTGAGAACCGCCACGATGATTCCAAAGATGCCATTGGTGGTGAAGGGACCATTAATCATTCCCTCCGCTTTTGGGGTGATGCCAAACACATCTGCCCCTGTGAACGCCTGCAGAAGTCCATCGCTGATCCAGGCGGCGATCACAACCACCAGGCCGGTCTGCAGCCACTGGTGATCGGTGCGGTTGCGCAGTCCGTACAGCACGCTCAGGCCCGCCAGGCCCACCAGGGCGACGGAGGCGATTTCTCCCCAGCTCTTGCTGGGGGCCAGGGAGGTGGGGATCGATAGCAGGCCTGGAATCACCAGGCACAGCAGCAGCATCCCCAGCCGTTTCGCCGGCTCCGCCACGGCGGGGAACTCTCCCCGCAGGCTCAGGGCCACTCCCAGCAGCGCTGATCCCACCAGCGGCACCCGGTACTCCCCGGGGAAGGGCTGCCAGGCCACCAGCAGCAGGGCAAACAGGCGGCACAGATTGGACAGTGTGCAGGCCTGGCGCAGATCCTTCAACCGGGGAACGCCTCCAGCTGATCCAGTCGCAGCCACACATCCGGCACCGGCCGACGCCAACGGAGCTGGGCGTAATCGCCCTTGATCACCAGGATCTCGCCGGGGCCCTCGATCGCATAGCCCGGCAGCGCATCGCTGGCGCTCGCTTCCAGGCTGCCGGCGTAGGCCGCCCGGTTAACCCGCACCAGGCTGCCTTTCTTCAGTGGCGGCTGGCTGGGTGGAGCAGGGGGTGCGGCAGTGGCGGAGCTGGCGGCAGCGGGGGCGTCAGCCATGGCGAGAAGTCCAGTTGGCGACAGGCTAAGGCCGGCGGCGGAGGCCAGGCTGCGATGCCTATTCTCCCAGAACGCCAGAGAGGAAGAATGCGACTGCTGCTACTGGGTTGCTCCGGGTTCGTCGGACGGGAGCTGGTGCCCTTTCTGCTCGAGCTCGGTCACGAGGTGACCCTGGTGAGCCGTCAGGCCCAGCCCTTCCCGGCCCTGGTGGGAAAGCGTCTCTGCTGCCTTCACCTCGATCCGGCCGATCCCGCCAGCTGGGCCCACAACGGCCTCGATGTGGCGGTGTCCCAGGCCGAGGGTGTGGTCAACCTGGCCGGGGAGCCGATCGCTGAGCGTCGCTGGACGGCCGCCCACCGGGACGTCCTGCTGCAGAGCCGGGTGCGCACCACCGCGTTGCTGGTGGCGGCCATGGCGCGGCTCGAGACGCCCCCGGCGGTGCTGGTGAGCGGATCGGCTGTGGGCTTTTACGGCACCAGCCTGGAGGCCCGTTTCACGGAAACCAGCCCGGCCGGCAGCGACTTTCTGGCTGAGATCTGCCAGCGCTGGGAAGCCGCCGCCGACCAGGCCCCCGCTGGTTGCCGGGTGGTGAAGCTGCGGATTGGCATCGTGCTTGGTCCCGACGGCGGTGCCCTCGGCAAGATGCTGCCGGTGTTTCGGATGGGCTTCGGCGGACCTGTGGGCTCCGGTCGTCAGTGGATGAGCTGGATTCATCGCCATGACCTCTGCCGCCTGATCGCCACGGCTCTGGAGGATGGCGCCTTCAGCGGGGTCTACAACGCCGTGAGCCCGGAGCCCACCACCATGGGGACCCTCGCCCGCGCCCTTGGCCAGGCCCTCGGTCGGCCCAGCCTGTTGCCCGTGCCCGGGCCGATCCTGCAATTGCTGCTCGGCGACGGGGCCCAGGTGGTGCTGGAAGGTCAGCAGGTTCTGCCCCAACGGCTGCAGGCCCAGGGCTTCACCTACCAGTACCCCCAGCTCAGCGCTGCCCTCGCCGCTGCCACCAGCCCAGCACCCCACTGAGCAGGGCAGCCCCCATCAGCAGCCCGATCGCGGGGGTGAACAGTGGCTCCCACAGCCGCTGAAACAACACCAGCGGTGCTTCCACCTTCTGGCTGTGCAGGACCACTGCCGTGGCAAACCAGAGGGCCCCGGCGATCACCACGAACACATCCACCACCAGGACCGTGTCCATGGCGCCTTTGAGCTGCTGCAGGAGGCCTGGGGAAGGGTCGGGCGCCGTCATGGCCGATCGGGGGAGCTGAGGGCGGCAGGATCCGCCAGAAGCTCCATGATCGCTGAGGTCATCGCCGCACTGCCGCCGGGTTTGCCGATCCGTTCCAGGCCGATGGCGGCCAGGTCTCGCCGCATTCGGGGGCCATGGTGGGCATCGCGCTGCTGATCGAGCAGAGACTGCACCAGGCGCGCCGAAGCCGTCAGGGTGCGGGCCTGGCCACTGGGGCCGGGTGCGCAGTGCACGCCGGGGCCCAGCAGGCGGCGCTGGGCTTCGGCAAAGCCCGCCGTGAACTGGGGGCCCCGCCCCACCAGCTGCAGCACCGGCTTGCCCAGCCCGACGGCCTGCTCGGCGGCGGTGCCGGCGGTGCACAGCACCAGCTGGGCGCCAGCCAGGATCTCTGCAAAGTGACCCCAGCCCAGCTCCAGTTGCAGCGAGCCCCGCACCAGGCGGTCCTCCCCCTCCAGCCGCCAGCCGAGGGTCTGTCCCAGTTGGGCGATGCGGCGGCGGTCCAGGTCGGGCACCAGGGCGGCCCGTAGCCGCAGCCCCTGGACTTGCACCCAGTTGTCCGGCAACAGCGCCAGCACCTGCAGCATCAGGACCAGGTTGCGGGCTGCTTCCGGGAGGCGGCTACCCGGCACCAGGGCCAGCTGCATCGGCCATTCTGGCTGGGACGGGGCGGCGGCCGGGGCAGCGGCGCTCACCACATCGAGAAAGGGATTGCCGAGAAACTGCACCCGCCGCGCCAGCTGTTGTGCCAGGTCGGTGGCGGTGAGGGAATCACGGCTCCAGATTGCCCGGATGCCGGGTCGACTCAGCAGCCAGCCGCAGGGCCAGGGCAGCCGCAGGCGGCCCTCGTAGTGGCTGGAGTAGGCCACCAGATACACGGCGGTGGGCAGACCCGACAGCCAGCCCCCCAGCACTGCCAGCACATCGCCTACGGCCACCACCAGGCCGTAGCCCCGCCGGTGGCGGCGCAGCAGCAGCAGCCGGCCCAGCACGTAGAGGAGCTGGCCTTCCAGCAGCTCACTGAAGCGTCCAACCAGACTGGTGTATCCGAGGCCGCCGGTGCTGCAGCTCCGTGTGCGGCCCAGCACCGGCACCCCCAGCTGGCGGTAGGGGCTGCCATGGCCCACCAGGGGCAGGGCAGCCACAGGGATCCCTCGCTGCATCAGCTGGGCGGCCACCAGGGCCCCGCTGAGGTCTTCCCCGTGGCCGTTGCTGAGCAGCAGAACCGGTTTCAACCCGCCAGCCAGGCCTTCACCTTGTCCATTGCCTTCCAGCCCGGTTTGCGCTGGAGGCCGTCGGCGATCGACTTCTGCAGTTCGTCGGTCATCTCCGGCGCCATCACCATCACCCGCTGCACGATTTCGATGTGCTCGCGCACACCCTTGGCCCCGGTTTCGAGCATGGCCAGGCTCAGGTTGATGCGCGCCTGGGGGTCTTGGGGGTTGAGGCGAACGGCGGTCTTGGCGGAGCGCAGGGCCGCCTGGGGCTTGTCGTCCAGCAGCTGCAGCCAGGACAGGCAGATCCAACCAGCCGACTGGCGTGGGGCCTGTTCGGTGATGGTGATGAAGGTGTCGATCAGCTCCGCAGGCGCGGTCCCCTGCTGGTAGAGCTCCATGGCCTGGTCAAACAGGGGCGGGGCTCCCTGGAGTGTGGCGTCGGCAGGGGCTTCGGGGGCGGTCATGGCGCGGCGGCAGGCCTGGTCGTGAACTCAGATTGCCACCCGACCGATGCGGTGGTGGTCCTAAACCGCGAAGGAACTGCCGCAGCCGCAGGTCTGGGTGGCGTTGGGGTTGGTGAAATTGAAGCCGCCGCCGATCAGGGCGCTGGAAAAATCCAGCTGCATCCCGTAGATGTAGAGGAGGCTTTTCGGATCGCACACCACCTCGAAGCTGGGGGCTCCCGCGGGCTCGTAGGTGTAGCGCTCGTCGTCGCTGCGGATTTCGGTTGGATCGATGAAATCCATCGTGTAGCTCATGCCGCTGCACCCCCCAGAGCGCACCCCGACCCGCAGCACCTTGGCTGGTCCTTGTTGCTGCATCAGGGCGGCCAGCTGCTTCATCGCCGGCTGGGTGATCTGGATCCCCTTGCCGTCCCGGGCGGTGAACGTGGCCTGGGGCGCCGCTTCCATGGGTACGGGCTGGGCTTCGGCGATCTCGCTGCTCATCATGGGCGGGGTAATCGGGGGTGTTGGCCTGTTCCACCCATCGTATGGAGGCCGCCCAGCCGCTGCCGGGCTGGCCCGCTCCATAGAGTCGTGCCCACTCAGGGAGCAGCAGGGTGCGCGTCGCCATTGTGGGTTCAGGACTGGCCGGCTTGGCGGCGGCGGTGGATCTGGTGGATGCCGGCCACGAGGTGGATCTCTACGAGGCCCGGCCCTTCATGGGCGGCAAGGTGGGCAGCTGGGTGGATGAGGGCGGCAACCACATCGAGATGGGGCTGCATGTGTTTTTCTTCAATTACGCCAACCTCTTCGCCCTGCTGCGCAAGGTGGGAGCGATCGACAACCTGCTGCCCAAGGACCACACCCACCTGTTCGTGAACACGGGCGGTGACCTGCGCGAGCTGGATTTCCGCTTCGCCCTCGGCGCTCCCTTCAACGGCTTGAAGGCCTTCTTCACCACGCCCCAGCTCGACTGGGTCGACAAGCTGCGCAATGCCCTGGCCCTGGGCACCAGCCCGATCGTGCGCGGCCTGATCGATTACGAGGGCGCCATGAAGACCATCCGTGAGCTGGATCGCATCAGCTTCCAGCAGTGGTTCCTCGGCCACGGCGGCAGCCGACAGAGCATCGAGCGGATGTGGAATCCGATCGCCTATGCCCTGGGCTTCATCGATTGCGAGGCGATCTCGGCCCGCTGCATGCTCACGATCTTCATGATGTTTGCGTCCAAAACCGAGGCCTCCAAGCTCAACCTGCTCAAGGGTTCGCCCCATCGCTGGCTCACGGGCCCGATCTTCGATTACATCCAACAGCGTGGCGGCCGGCTGCATCTGCGCCACCGGGTCACCGAGATCCATCACGAGGAGGCGGCCATGACTCCCGGCGCGGCTTTCGCCACCCGCGTGACCGGTCTCACCCTGGGCACACCGGAGGGTGACATCCAAGTGCAGGCCGATGCCTACCTGGCCGCCTGTGATGTGCCCGGGATCCAGCGCATGATCCCCGAGTCCTGGCGCCGCCACAGCCTGTTCGACAACCTCTACAGGCTTGAAGCCGTGCCGGTGGCCACCGTGCAGCTGCGCTACGACGGCTGGGTGACCGAACTGGGCGATTCCCCCGCCGCCCAGGCCGCCCGCGGTGATCTGGATCGTCCCGCCGGCCTCAACAACCTCCTCTACACCGCCGACGCCGACTTCAGCTGTTTCGCCGATCTGGCCCTGGCCAGTCCGGAGGACTACCGCAAGCAGGGACTGGGGTCGCTGCTGCAGTGCGTGCTGACGCCCGGTGATCCTTGGATCCCCAAGAAAACCGAGGAGATCGTGGCCGCCACCGATGCCCAGGTGCGTCGGCTGTTCCCCTCCGCCGCCGGCCTCACGCTCGTGTGGAGCAATGTGGTGAAGCTGGCCCAGTCGCTGTATCGCGAGGCGCCGGGCATGGAGCCCTACCGGCCGGATCAGCGCACCCCGGTGAGCAATTTCTTTTTGGCCGGTAGTTACACCAAGCAGGACTACATCGATTCGATGGAAGGCGCCACCATGAGTGGACGTCTGGCCGCTGCGGCGATCCTGGACCGCCCGGTGGCCCTGGCCACCAACACCTCTGTTGCGTAGGAGATTCCATGGGCCGTTGGCTCGAGCACAGCGTCACCACGGAAATCCGGGCCTCGGTTGAGCAGGTGTGGGAGGTGTGGAGTGACCTGGAGGCCATGCCCCAATGGATGCGCTGGATCGAGTCGGTGGTCACCGAACCCAACGACCCCGATCTCACCGACTGGACGCTGGCGGCCCAGGGCTTTCGTTTCCACTGGAAGGCCCGGATCAGCCAACGGGTGGAGGCGCAGCAGCTGCATTGGGAGTCGGTGGGAGGCCTCCCCACCAAAGGGGCTGTGCGCTTTTATCCCCAGGCCCCCCAACTCACGGCGGTCAAGCTGAGTGTCAGCTACGAGCTGCCGGGGGTTCTGGCACCGCTGATGGAACCCACCATCCTGGGGGGCATCGTCACCAAGGAGCTCCAGGCCAACCTGGATCGTTTCCGTGATCTGGTTGAAACCCGCTATGCCTAGATCCGCCGGGGCGGCTGTGGGCGCTGCGCTGCTGCTGGCCTCCTGCGGTGGGGAGCAACCCCCGCAGGCCTCCAGCCAGCTGACGCTGCCCCGCCCCCGTCCGGCCAGGGTCGCGTCCTCCTCTGTTGCGTCTTCGGTGGCTGATCCGGCGCCTTTGCCGGGGCTCACGCCTCTGCCGAGTGTCAACCAGGTGGTGGCCTCCGTTGCCTCCGGGCGGGTTGACCCGTTTGCGCCGCTTTCGGCAGGCGGCTCTGCCGTGGGCACTTCCGGGGCGCGGCCGGCCCCGCTCAGCCTGCCTCCGGGCCTGGTCTTCCATGGCGTGATCCGCTCCGGAGGTACGCCTGAGGCCCTGGTGCAGTTCGGTGGCCAGACCGGCACCCTGCGGGTGGGCCAGCGCGGCGGTCGCTCCACCCCACTCCTGCCGGCGGGTTGGAGCGTGGCCGTCATTGATGTTCAGCAGGGACGCCTCACCCTGCGGCGGGGAACACAGTCAGTCACCGCTGAGCTGTGAGGCTGCGGCCGCAGGCCTCCACCAGGCCCACCAGGTCGTGGGGATCGGCCTCGCCATCCACCCGTCCCAGCAGCGTTCGGCAGCGTTCACTGGTCTGGGGGCCGATCGACACCACAGCGATCCCGTCCAGCTGGCCCAGCCAGGCCGGTCCGTAGGCCGCCTCCAGCATCCGGCAGGTGTGGCTCACGGTCTTGCCGCTGCTGAAGGTGATGGCATCAAGACGCCGTTGCCCCAGGGCCGCCAGCGCGGCGCTGGGCAAGCCCTCCGGGCAGCGGGTTTCGTAGGCCGCTACTTCCACCACCCGGGCTCCGGCTTCGGCGAAGGCCTCCGCCAGGAGAGTGCGGCCACCGCTCTGCACCCGGGGCAACAGCAGCCGCAGGCCCCAGCCGGAGGCGGGAAAGTGTTCCAGCAGGCTGTCGGCCACGAAGCTGGGCGGGATGAAATCGGCGGTGGCACCGAGGGCGTCCAGCTGGGCTGCCGTCTTGCGGCCCACGGCGGCCACCTTCAGGCTGGTGGGGCGCCGGGCCAGGGAACGGCCCAGGCGGCGCAGCCGCTGCTCCACGGCCGCCACCCCGTTGCCACTGGAGAACACCAGCCAGTGGAAGTCGTCGAGTTCGGCCAGGGCGTCGTCGAGGGGGCCCCATTCATCAGGCGGCGTCACCACCAGGGCGGGCAGGTCCACCACCGTTGCCCCCGCCGCCTCGAACAGGCGGCGGGCTTCCCCTAGCTGGGTTTCGGCCCGGGTCACGGCGATGGTGCGGCCGTTCAGGGACAACTCGGGGACCATGGCCATGGCGGTGCAGTCCTGGGGCTCAGTCGTCCAGCTTGACCATCGTGCCGGCCTGGCGGCGCAGCGCCTCGGCCTCGTCCGCGCGGTTCTGCTGCACGAGCAGTGTGATCGCTTGGCGGAAGGCCGAACGGGCCCCGGAGATGTCGCCGCCGAGCAGCAGCGCCACCGCCAGGTTCTGCTGGGCGGCGGCCAGGCTGGGATCGCGCTGCAGGGCTGCGCGGTAGGCCGCGATCGCTGCCGGGATCCGGCCCCGCCGGCGCTCGACCAGCCCCAGATGCAGCCAGCCCAGGGCCAGCTCCGGGGCGGCCGTGGTGGCCCCGCGGCAGAGGTTGCAGGCCTCTTCCAGGGCACCACCCTCCGGGTCCTCCCTCTGCTGCATCAGGCCGGCCAGGTTCAGCCGGGCTGCCAGGGTCAGCCGCGGTGGCAGCGGCAGGGCCAGGGCCTGGCGGTAGAGCTGCTCGGCGCGGGCCGGGGCGCTGCCGGTTTGGGCGATGGCCAGGTGGAGCAGCAGCTCGTAGCGCTCGGGATGGCGGGAGGCCGGGCAGTGGGCCAGCCCCTGCTCCAGCAGAGCGATACCGCGCTCGCGGTTGCCTTCGCTCACCTCCAGGCTGCCGAGCTTGGCGCAGGCGTAGGGATCGCCTGGATGGGCGGCCAGGTCGGCCTCCATGGCCTGGCGCAGCCGCTCGGCCTTGGCGCCGCTGGCCAGCAGGTCGGGCCGGTAGCCATCGTGGGCCAGGGCCGGCGTGTCGCAATCGGCCAGGCGCCAGTGGGGCTCCTGCTGCAGCAGGCCCAGCACGCTGTCGTCCACCATCGCGTGGTACGGCCGGCTCCAGTGGATGGCCGGATGGCGGCGGAACAGGCGGCTGACGTTGGAGTAGGGCGACTGAGCCGCCCCCCGCTCCTCCCGCAGCAGGTTGATGAGCAGCAGATCCGGCTGGTCCATCAGCTGCCGCAGTGGCTCACGGGCCTCGGGCAGCAGCCACTCGTCGGCATCGAGCACCAGCACCCAGTCGCCGCGCACGTGCTCCAGGGCCGCATTGCGGGCCGGGGCGAAATCCCCCGGCCAGGGCAGGTGGTGGACCATGGCCCCCAGTCCCTCGGCGATGGCGATGGTGGCGTCGCCTGAGCCCGTGTCGAGCAGCACCATCTCATCAACGAACCCCGCCACCGAGCGCAGGCAGCGCTCCAGCCGCTCCGCTTCGTTGCGCACGATCATCGAGAGGCTGAGCATGGGCCGAAACCGGGTGGAGCGGCGGACGCAGGGACAGGCCGGTTCAGTCGGTGAAGCCGGCGCCGGCGCCAGTGTCCCCCAGCCCCAGGCCCCCGCCCAGCCGGTTGAGGGCCTCCGCCTGGGCCAGGGGCATCTGGCCGGGGCTGTAGATCCCCGGAATCCCGCCGGGCAGCAGCGGCCTCAGCTCCTCCCAGAGGTAGGGCGAGCCATACACGACCAATCCGGCCAGCCGGCCGGCCGCTACCAGTTGTCGCAGCGCGGCGGGCCAGGGTTCGCTGCTGCCGGCGCTGCCACGGAAGGGATTGCCCCGCACGAACAACTGCAGCAGCACCGGCCCAGGCCCCAGGTGCTCCAGGGCGAGCGGGGCGGCCGTGTCGTCGCTCCACAGGCCCGGGCTGCGGCTCTCCAGCAGCACCGTGCGCCAGCCCCGGGCTTCAGGGCGGCTCAGGGCTGGGGCGGTGGCGGGCAGGAAGGCGGCCGCCACGGCTGAATCCAGGCGGATCAGGTTGATCCCGGGCTGTCCGCCCATTGGGTCTGTGGCAGCCTCGACGCCATCCGGCGTCGCTTCCAGGCTGGCCTCAAGGGTGGCGCGCACCAGCTCCAGGGCCAGGGCCTGGTCGGGTTGGGCCGCGGCTTCGGGGTCGGGGCCCGCCGCCGGTTCCGCGCAGCACGCCAGGGCCCGGCGGCGGCGCTCGGCACTGGCCTCGAGTTGGTCCCGGCTGAGGCGGCCGCTGTGCACGGCCTCAGCGATGGCCGCGATCGCGGCCGCGGCATCGGCGGGCATCAGCACCAGGTCGGCACCGGCCTCCAGGGCCAGAACCGCCGCCTCGCCGGCGCCGTAGCGGCCGGTGATCGCGTCCATCACCAGGGCATCGGTGACCACCAGCCCGCCGAAGCCCAGCTGCTGGCGCAGCAGCCCGGTGAGCACCGGCTTCGACAGGGTGGCGGGCTGCTCCGGATCGAGAGCGGGCAGCATCAGGTGCGCAGTCATCACCGAGGCCACCCCGGCGGCGATCGCCTGCTGAAAGGGCGGCAGTTCGATCGCCGCCAGCCGCTCGTGGCTGTGGGGCAGCAGCGGCAGGGTGAGATGGGAATCGCTGCTGGTGTCACCGTGGCCGGGAAAGTGCTTGGCGCAGGTGAGCACCTTTTCGGCCTGGGCGCCGCGCACGAAGGCCGCCGCCAGCGCCCCCGCTGAGGCCGCATCGTCCCCCCAGGCCCGCACATTGATGACGGGGTTGGCGGGATTGTTGTTGACGTCGCACACCGGCCCGAGCACCCAGTTGAGGCCCAGGGCCCGGGCATCCCGACCGGTGCAGCGGCCGTAGCGCTCGGCCAGGGCCACCGCCCGCTGCGGCTCCTGGCGGTAGAGACGCCCCAGGGCCAGCGGCGGCACCAGCCAGGTGGCCCCGTCAAAGCGCTGGCCCACCCCCTCTTCCACGTCGGCACAGAGCAGCAGGGGCTGGCCGGCCCAGCGCCGCAGCTGGGCGCAACGCAGGGCCACCTCGGCTGCGCTGCCGCCTAGCAGAATGACGCCGCCCGCCCCGGCCTCCAGCAGCCGCTGCAGAGCCGCATTGGGCAGTTCCCAGCGGGGGTAGCCGCGCTGGTGGTCGGCGAGGGTGCCGCTGGCGCGCACCACCAGCAGCTGGTGGATCAGCCGCAGCAGCGCCGAATCAGGCACGGCCTCAGAGGTCACTGCCCTCGGCCGGTTCACCTTTCTCCTGCCGCTGCTCCTCGAGCCGGTTGAGCAGGCCCAGCACCGAGGTTCCCTTTTCAATCCCGCGGTCGAGCACGAACACCACCTCGGGGGTGCGGCGCATCTTCAGCCGACGACCCAGCTCACCTTTCACATAGGCGCTGGCCGAGCGCAGTCCCTCCATCGCCTGGCTGCGGTCGTCCTCGCTGCCGAAGATGCTGACGAAGATCTTGCAGTGCTGCAGGTCGCCGGCCACCTCCACGGTGGTGACGCTCACCATTCCCTGGCTGACCCGCTCGTCCTTGATGCCGCCAATCAGCAGCTCGCTCACTTCGCGGCGGATCAGGGAGGCCACCCGCTCCACCCGTCGGCTCTGTGCCATGGCTATGCCAGCGGTGCTGGGTTCACCATCGCACGCAGGATCAGCCCCAGGCTGAGCATGCCGCTGACCCCTGCCCCGATCAGGGCCACCGCCGTGACCGGATTGCGGCCCCGGGCGGCGAGGGGCTCGAACACCGAATTGGCCACCCCCAGACCGAAGGCCACCAGGTAGCGCGGGTAGCGCGTCACATTCAGGAAGAAGTCCTTCATTGCCCGGGGTGGTCGGTGCCTGCTGCGTGCTGGCTACTCTGCCGCCCAGAGGCGAGATTTGACGCATGCAACTGCACCAGTTCAGGCATTCCGCGTTCTGCGAGAAGGTGCGGCTGGTGCTTGCCGCCAAGCGCCTCGACTACATCGTGGTGGAAGTCACCCCCGGCATCGGCCAGCTGGAGCTGTTCCGCCTCTCGGGCCAGCGCCAGGTGCCGGTGCTGGTCGATGGCAGTGAGGTGATCGCCGATTCCACCGCGATTGCGCTCTACCTCGAGCGGCACCATCCCGAACCGCCCCTGCTGCCGGAGGCCCCGGCGGAGCGGGCCAGGGTGCTGCTGATCGAAGACTGGGCCGACACGGCATTGGCTGCGGGCTGCCGACTGGCCCTGGTACAGGCCGCGGCGAGTGATCCCCTGCTGCGCAGCGCCCTGCTGCCGGACTCCACCCCGGGCCCCCTGCGCCAGCTGGTGAGCAACCTGCCAGCGGGGGTGATGGCCGGCGTCGGTGAGGCGCTGGCCAGTGTGATCGGGACCTCCGAGCGTCAGCAGCTGCAGACCAATCTGGAGCAGCTGGCCCTGCTGGTCGCCGACCAGCCCTACCTGGTCGGCGATCGCCTGACGTTGGCCGATCTATCCGTGGCGGCCCAGCTGGGGCTGTTGAGGTTTCCTGCCAGCAGCGGAGCCCCCCTGGCGGGCCTGGGTGTCAGCGGCATCGCCGACCATCCCTCACTGGAGCCCCTCTTCAGCTGGCGCGATCGGATCGCGGTGCAGGCGGGACGGGGCTGAGGGGCGTCAGCTCCAGGGTGTAGCGGCCGCTGCTGCTGGCAGCGGCGGTCAGTCCCAGGGCCGGTGAGGGGTAGCTGGCCTGCCACTGCTCGGCGCTCACCGTGCCGTCCGGGCCCAGGGCATAGCGGCTCAGGGTTTCCACCCTGCTCACCCGCGGATCGCCGGGGCCATGCAGCACCTGCAGGGCCAGCTCGTCGGTCCAGAAGTGGGTCGCATCCGGCTGTTCGCTGCGCCGCCCGACCACCGTGGATTCCAGCCGCTGATCGCCGGCCAGCAGGGCGATCTGGCGGTTGGGATTGGCCGGATCGTTGGTCACCCGCAGCAGCGCTTCCCCCAGCAGGGCCCGGCCGATCGCCGTGGCGTTGAAGGCCCGATCGCCCACCACCGCGCCGCCGGCGTCGCGGCCGAAGCGCACCTCAACCGTCCGGTCGCCTTGGGTCAGGTCGTCGCTGCGCATCTGCCACTGGCCGGCCATCCAGTCGGGGTAGGTCAGGTCTTGCTGGCCAGGCAGGGCTGAGGGCCGCGCCAGGGGCGCGGGCAGGCGCCAGTCGGGCCAGTGGGCGGCACGCTCCGCCAGAACGCCGGGACTGACCGCCAGCAGCAGCGCCAGGAT
>JBILUH010000098.1:0-4562 GCA_044371095.1 Cyanobium sp. | reverse complement strand
CGTCGAGCAGGTAGGTGCCGCCGCGCTGGGTGATGAAGTCGTCGCGGGGGACGTAGGTGCGCCAGGCGCCGAGCACCTCCACCATGTTGCGCAGCCGCACCGTGGCCAGCTCGAACGGACGTTGAAATCCCCCGCCGCCAGCCAGGGCAAACAAAGGGCTCTCCAGCCGCTGCGGCGCCGAGCGGTCGCCCGTGTAACCCCGCAGCACCTCCGCCAGGGTGCCGGGTGAGCCGATGCCGGCGCACATCAGCAGCAGCCCGGGCCACGGGCCACCAGCAAGCTGCAGCCCGGCGTAGAGGCCCAGGGCCTGATGCAGCTCGGGCTCCGCATCCACCAGCAGGCGATCCCGGGGGAAGCCGGTGAACCGGCAGAAGCGATCGGCCCCGGCGCCATCGCCAATGCCGATGGCCAGAATCGTGAACCCGGCTTCCGCCAGACGCGGCAGCACAGGCACGAGGGCCTGGGCATATTCCAGGGTGTCAAAATCCCCCAGCTGGGAGAGCAGCAGCACCAGTCGCCGGCCGGATCCCATGCCGGGCAGCTCGGCCAGGCGTTGCAACAGGGGTTCGGGAGCCTTCATGGCCGTCACCGTAACGACGGGTCTGCGGTTGCAGCGTGCCAGTGACAGAGCGGCCCCTGGCCAGCCCCGATCGCCAGGGCCTGCCGCAATCCGCCTTCCACATAGGCCTTGGCGGCCTGCACCGCCTCGCTCAGCCCCAGGCCACGGGCGCGATAGGCGGTGATCGCCGCGCCCAGGGTGCAGCCCGTGCCGTGGGTGTGGGGCGTCGGCACGTGGGCATGCACCAGCCAGCAGCCTCCCTGGGATGTGGTGAGGAGGTAGTCGCGGCCGCGCAACTCCGGCAACCCCCCACCTTTGATGAGCACGGCGGCGGGGCCTTGCTCCAGCAATCGCCCTGCCGCCCGCTCCACATCGGCGGCCGTTGCGATGGCGCTGCCGGTGAGTAGCTGGGCCTCGTGGAGATTGGGCGTGAGCAGATCGGCCAGGGGCAGCAGCACCTGGCGGTAGGCGTCGATGGCCTCTGCTTCCAGCAACACCGCTCCGGCCCGCGACACCATCACCGGATCAATCAGCCTGGGCAGGGTCAGCCGAGCCAGGGCTGCCGCGGTGGCCTCGATCAACGGGCGGTTGAGCAGCATGCCCGTTTTGAGGGCGTCCACTGCCAGATCGCTGAGCACCGCCTCGATCTGGGCCGAAAGGGCCTCCGCTGGTAGGGCATCCACCCGGGTGACGCCGCAGGTGTTCTGGGCCGTGACGCAGCTGAGGGCCGAACAGCCATGCACCTGCAGGCTGGTGAAGGTCTTGAGGTCGGCCTGGATGCCGGCGCCGCCGCCGGAATCACTGCCCCCGATGGTGAGAGCAATGGCAGGAGCCGGGAGTGGCGACATGGTGCAGGGAGCGTGGGGCGGGCTTGTGGCGGCCGATTCAGCATCGGTCAGGCAGCTCTGCAGCTACTGAGATTCCGTGTACGTTGGGTAAGTAGATACGCAAATTCATGCGATTCACGCATTATCAAGGTGAGCACTTGATTGCCTTGACGGCTCCAGAAGCTGCCCGGCTCGTCGATGCCTGTGCGCTGTTGGTGCTTGCAGCTGAATCGGTGCCCGGCTCCCCCCTCCCCCCGGAGATGGCCACCCTGCTCTGCGAACTTTTCGACGGACTCCAGAGCACGGCTGGAGCCTCCAGCGCTGCTTCAAGCCCCCTTCCCTGAGCGAATCGGAGTCCAGCACCCCGCGACGGCGGCTACACCAGAACTTTCTCAGGCAGGTGCAGCAGTCCCTGCTGCCGGCAGTGGACTAGGGCTGCGGCCGGAGCTGAGGCTCTTGCCTCGCGATGACCATCACCCAGACAAATGCATGGCTTGCACGCGAACTGCACGCCAAAAACGCTCGTTTCCTCTCCGGTAAAGCCCATCACTGACAGGGCTGGACTGCAGAGGCTCGCCTCCAGCTGAGCCTGACGCATCATCCGCGACTCGTGGTTGTGACTGACCTGAACCCGGCCGCCGCTGGAGTGTCACCTACACAGCCCGCGTGCGCATCAGCGTCAGCCGCGGCTGCTCCGGCTTCAGTTGGTCCAAACCCTGCAACTCCACAACCAAAAGCAGATCCGGGCCTGATTGCCCTCGATGCAGTCACCATCCAACAGCTGCACGGCACCATCCAGTCGAGACCGGCACCCCAGCTTGAGCTCTGGCTACAGCCGTTCCGCTTCTGACCGATGTCTCTACCTTGTGTGTTGATCCAGAACACTCTTCATGCCCAAGGTCGTAGCCGTTGCTGCATGCACGGCCGTGGTTTTGTTGGCCGGCTGCGGGCGCCCCGATGGCCAGGCGCTCCAAAGGCTTGCCTGCGAGCAGGTCACCAATTCGATCGATCTGCAGTCCGTCAGTCAGCTCGATGCATTGCGCAAAGCCCTGGGGGTCGCCCCAGGTATTGACCCCCTCCAAACCTGCCGAGCGCTTGGAGTGACGATGGAGCCCAATCCGCAGGGCGGTGGAGCGACTGAGGAGGGAAACAGCATGGAGACAGAGGGCGTTGAAAGAAAAAACAGAGAGGGCAACCAGAGCAGCGACGACCAGATCGAAAACTGACCATGGCTCGCTCAGACCTGCCTCGCCGGTTCAGGCATCACGCCGGGGTGCACTGAATCCGGGTGCTCAACTGCCAGCTGCACCAGGGGCTGATCGCCCATGGCGAACACCTGACCAGCCGCTGCGGCGGCTGGACTGACGAAATGGTGCGCCCAGGCGCTCGGCACCACGCACAGATCCACGATCACCTTCATGGTCAGCCGCTCGGGATGGCTCCCATCGTGGGAGCCGCTGGGCCTCTCCGCCCCGCCTTTTGGCCTGTCGCCATCGAGGCGCCAGGGGGCGCCGGCGTCAAGGGGGCAAAAAGCACAGTCCAGGCCTGAGCAAGGCCGATCGGGGGCCATTGGGGAAGCACCCCGACATCGAGGCGATCGTGGCCCGTCAACGGCTGCAGTTGCCCCTTTCGGGCCGGATCAGGGCCGCCCAGGTCCATCAGGCCTGGAAGCGCTGTGCCGGCGAGCACCATCCGGACCGCGGCGGTGAGCACGACAGGATGCAGCTGGTGAACGGGGCACGAAACCAGCTTCTGGGTCGCGGACTCAGTTGAGCGGCCGTTGCGACCAGTACAGAGCCATCGGCACGCTGCCCTCGAGGCTGCACTTCACCGGACAGCCCTCACCGGCCCGTTGCAGCAGCCTGAAAGCGTCAGCATCGAGGGTCGCCGGCAGCTCGATCCACACCTCGAGCTGGGCGATGCGACGCACGCCGCTGCTGGTCATCGTTTTTTCGACCCGGGCACTACTCCCCTCCAGGTCCCAGCCGTGACGATTCGCCACGATGCCCATCACCGTCAGGATGCAGCTGGCCAGGGAGGTGGCCACCAGGTCGGTGGGGGAGAAGCGCTCCCCCTTGCCCTGGTTGTCGGTGGGGGCATCGGTCTCGAGCGTGGTCGCGGAGGGGCCGTGCTGGGCGGTGCAACGCAGGTCACCGCCGTAGCGGCAATGGATCGTCGTCATCGTGTTGGGCTCCAGGGCGCTACGGGTAGGTTGGCGCCCAGCCGACCCCCACCGGTAGCCATTCCCGTTGTGGTGCGGGTTGCCCAACTCTCCGTCGAGGGGCTGGCGCGGGCGATCCTGCTGTCGGTGTCGCCGGTTTTCTGCTGGCTGCCTTGGCTGATTGCTCGGGGTGCTCAGCCAGCACCTGGGCCGGATCATCGATTGATCACGCCATCTCCAGCAGGAGAATGGGCCCGCCGGCGAACCCGCGGCGGTGCAGCTGGGGTGCCGCTGGGTGCAGCTGGGGTGCGGCTGGATCTTGAGCCCGGCCTCGTTGAGCACCTTTTCGCAGGCAGCGATGCAAGGGGCCCGGTGCACGCCCACGCCGACCGGCACCATGCACAGATCCACAATCACCTTCACGATCTGATTCCTCGGTTTCCCCCCATCGTTGGTGGAGTTGCCCAGACGCTGCCGTGCCCGTCTTCCCGCCGCTGGTGATCGTCCATGCCCTCGCCGCCACGGTGTGGACAGGTGGACATCTGGTGCTCGACCTGGGTGTGCTTCCCAGGGCGCTGCGGGCACAGAGCGCAGCACCGATCCGCAGCTTGGAGGAGACGTTCGAGCCGCTTGGCATCACCGCCCTGGCGATTGCCTTTGTGGTGGTGGGTGCCTTGATTCGACTGGGTGAATTGAGCTGAGCGGGGTCGGGACGCAACAAAGCCCGGAGCGCGGGCCCCGGGCATTTGTCTGCTCAGCCGTGGTGCCGACCCAAGGGGGTGCGGGCAGAGCTGCGCGAGGTTTTTGCTTGGCTGAAGCCGTGATCGTTTACCGATCCGAGAGTCTTCAGTTGTGGGCGGAGCTGCTGGCGCTGGCACCTGGGGCCAGGTGTCGATGGGGACGTTCCGTTGAGTCCGGGGCACCTGAGGTGAGGTTGTGAATCGTGAGGTGGGCGGTGCAGTGGACGGCAAAGACCTGCTTCGCCTGGAACATCAGAGATCCGTTGAGAGTGTTG
>JBILUH010000047.1:0-16372 GCA_044371095.1 Cyanobium sp. | reverse complement strand
ACCGGGCGCAGTGCTTCAACGGTGGCTTCGGCCAACAGCGGCTTGAAGGTGCCCCAGCCCATGGCACCACACTCCCGGGCGGCTTGATCGCGGGTTTTGCCAGACAGCAGGGCGTAGAGACCGAGCAGGTTGTCCGCTTCCGGCCGCTCGGGATTGCCAAACTCAAGCCCCATGGTGGGGTCGGTTTTGGCCCGTTTGATCTTCTTGGTGATCAGCTCCGGAGGGTCAAGCAGGCTGATCCGCGATCCCTCGTTGGGATCGCTTTTACTCATCTTGGCGGCTCCATCGGTGAGGCTCATCACCCGGGCCCCCTCGCGCAGGATCAGGGGTTCCGGCACCTTGAGCACCGGGATCGGCTCACCGTTGGTGTCCCGCGGGGCGAAACGGGCGTTGATGCGCTGTTGGGCGATGTCGCGGGCCAGCTCCAGGTGTTGCTTTTGGTCTTCCCCCACCGGTACCAGATCGGCGTCGTAGAGCAGGATGTCGGCCGCCATCAGCACCGGGTAATCGAGCAGTCCCACCGACACCTGGTCGCCCTGCTTGATCGCCTTCTCCTTGAACTGGATCATGCGCTCCAGCCAGTTGAGCGGGGTGACGCAGTTCAGCAGCCAGGCGAGCTCGCTGTGGGCGGCGACGTGGCTCTGCACGAACACCGTGGCGCGCTCGGGATCTATGCCACAAGCCAGGTACAGGGCTGCGGTCGTGAGGGTGTCGTCCGCCAGCCGGGCCGGGTCGTGGGGGACCGTGATGGCATGCAGGTCCACCACGCAGAAGTAGGTGTCGTGGCTGTCCTGCAGGTCCACCCAGTTGCGGATGGCCCCCAGCCAGTTGCCGAGGTGCAAGGCCCCGGTGGGTTGCACCCCGGACAGAACCCTCGGCCGTGGCATGGGTCTCAGCTCTCGGTGCTGGTGTCGCCAGAGACGCTGGAGGTTTCGCCAGCGCTGGTGATTTCAAGACCACTGGGCGGTGCTTCCCCGGCAGCTTCGACGACGCTCTCGGCGTCGGTTTCGGGGTTGGTTTCTGCGAAAGCTTCAACGACCTCAGGTGCCGGGGCCACCGGCTTGCTGGGCCGGGCAAAGGGATCGATCCGCGGAGCGCGATCCTGACGGTCGTGGCGGCCCTCTCCCGCTCCCGGTCGACGGTCGCCGCGGGGCCGATCACCCCGGGGGCCATCGCCACGGCCTCCCTCGCCGCGGTTGCCGGCCTGGGCCCGCTGCTGGGCCACGAGCTCATCGAGTTTGCCGTCTTCAAGCAGCTGGGCCACGGTGCGGATCGCAAAACCGAGGGCGGCCACCGTCGAACGGAGGCCGAAGCTCTCTTGAATGGCGTGGGCGGCGCGGATTTCGTTGTCGCTCAGCCGGATGCGGAATCCCCCGGGTTCCCGGTTGCCGGGCGGGCGGCCCCCACTGGGACGTCCTCCCCGGTCGTCGCGGGGTTGGGAGGAGGTGGTGTCGTCAGCCATGGCCGCAACCTTTGCAGTCAGGCGCAAGTGTGCCGCATCGGCTGACCCAGGGGGGCCAGCCAGTGCAGGGTGTGGGCCTCCCGTTGTTCGTCGCGGGCGAGCACGATCAGTGGCAGGGCCCGCGACGCACCCGGCTGGCACTGACGCCGGTAGGTGTCCAGGAACTGCAGGTAGGCCTCCAAGGTCCAGCCATGGTTGCCGCGGTCCTGGTGGCTCCAAAAGCGGCGCAGGGCGTCCTGGCAGGCCGGCTGACCGAATTCCTGCCAGCAGCGCAACTGGGCTGACCAGGCCGGTTGGCCGGCGGCGATCCAGGCCCGGTAACGCACCAGCTCCGGGGCTTCGCCGCTGGCATCAGGCGGCAGGACGGAGGCCAGCTGCTCCACCGGCACCCGCTGCAGGCGCAGCCAACAGCGCTCGAGTACGGCCACCGGCAGGGAGCCGCACCAGCCCTCGGCAATCTGGAGCTCGGCGCTCCAGGTTGCGATCAGCACCCGCTGCCGCGCGGTCAGCGCCTCAAGCACCTCAGCCATGGGTCCCCTTGAAGGTGATCGCCGCACTCGCGTATTCCCGCGGTTCGAGGTGGATGGTGCAGCGCACCCTGCCGAACTGGGCCTCCAGGTGTTCCTCCACGAGTTCTGTGATCCGGTGGGCTGTCGCCAGGTCCGTCGCATCCACCACCATGTGCATGTCGATGAACACCTGCTGGCCCAGCACCCCCCGGCTGGCGATGTCGTGGCAATTCAGCACCCCGGGCACATTCATGGCCACCTGGTGGATGGCTTCAGGGGCGATGGCGATCTGGTCCACCAGCTGGGGCAGGTTGGAGCGAAGCACCCTCCAGCACACCCGCACCAGCAGCAGGCAGAGGGGGATGGCCAGGGCCACATCCAGCCAGTTGAGCTTCAGCCACACCGCCCCGCTCAGGCCCACCAGCACCACAACGGTGGTCCAGATGTCACTTCTGGTGTGGGCGGCGTCGGCCGTCAGCAGGGCACTGCCGAGCCGCCGCCCCTCCGCGTGCTCGTAGGCGGCCAGAACGATGTTGAAGCCCAGTACCAGCAGCAGTAGCAGCAGTCCCTGCCCATCGAGGCGCAGGGGCTGCAGACCGCCCTGCAGGCGCTCGACGGCGATCTGGAGAATTTCGAAGGCTGTGAAGAGGATGAAGGCCGCAATCGCCAGCGCCCCGACGGCCTCATATTTGTGATGCCCGTAGGGATGGTCGCGGTCGGGTTCGGGATCCGACAGCCGGTTGGTCAGCAGGCCCAGGAGGCTGGAGAAGCCGTCAGTGGCGCTGTGCATCGCATCGGCCAGGATGGCCAGAGATCCCGTCAAAAGGCCAAGCAGCGCCTTCAACAGGGTCATGCTGATGTTCACGGCCAAGGCCACCAGCAGCACCCGTTTCACCTGCTGGCGGTGGTCCTGCCCCGCCACCATGGCCCGCTGCATCCGGTAGCGGTCATCGCTCAACCCAGGAGCTGGCAAGACTGACCCTCAACTGGCGATCAAGCTATTGGCATTTGGCGCCGGCGCAGCGTTCCAAGCTGAGCTAGAGATGCTCCAATTCTTCCAGCGCCGTTGCCCCCGCCGGTGATTCCTCCCGTGCTTGCTGGCCTGACTGCGGCCCGCCAGTCCCTTCCCGTTGCCTTGAGGCCGTGGCTTCCGGCCATTGGCCTGGGGCTTGGGGGTTGGGTGGCCACCGATGCCCTGCTGCGGCTCAGCCACCTGCCCCTCTCACCAGGCCTCACCCTGGCGGGGCTGGTGCTGGGGAGCTGGTGGCTGCGCCGCCCCCGCACGGCTGTCCCCACTGCCAGGGATGTGCCGGGCTGGCTGGAACGGCTGGAGCAGCTGCAACACCAGTTTGTGCAACTCGAGGGCGAGCGCCCGCAGGCCCAGCCCTCCGATCCCCGGCCCGGTGCCGCGCGCGAGCTGCGGGCCACCCAGCTGGCCGCGTTGCGGGTGGAGCTGGGGCGGCCGGGCCTGATGTTCGCCCTGGTGGGCACCCAGCCTCCGGGCGTCGAGCTTCAGCCCGCCCTGGTGGAGGCCCTGCGCGGGCCCGAATCCCTGGTGCTGCACTGGGCCCATCCGCTGCCCACCTGGAGTGGCGGCTGGTCGTGGCCGCCTCTGTTCGAGGCCTGTGATGGGCTGATTCATCACCTGCGCACGCCCCTCTCCGCCGCCGACCTGCGCTGGTTGGAAGCTCTGCCCAGCGGCCAGCCCGCCTGGTTGCTGGTGGACAGTGGCGGTCGGTCCCAGGAGCCGCTGGCCGCCGAGCTGGCGTCCCAACTGGGGCCCGATCTGTCGCAGCGCCTGCTGTTCTGGGATGGACAACCCGAGAGCCTGGCGGTGAGCCTCGCTCCCTTGGCGCGAGAGCTGGTCAGTACCGCACCAGCCCTGCGCCAGGGCCGCCAGCTGCGCCGGTTGCAGCAGCTCCATGGCCGCTGGCAGAGCGAGCTGGAGCGGCTGCGGCGTCAGCATTTTCTGCCATTGCAGCGGCGCACCCAATGGCTGGTGGCTGCCGGTGTGGTGGCGGCCCCACTCCCCAGCCTCGACCTGTTGGTTCTGGCGGTGGCCAACGGTCTGATGCTGCGGGACATGGCCCGGATCTGGAATTGCCCCTGGACCCTGGAGCAGTTGCGGGCTGCTGCCACCGAACTGGCGAAGGCCTCTCTCGCACTGGGGGTGGTCGAGTGGAGCAGCCAGGCCCTGGCCGGTCTGGTGAAGTGGCACGGCGCCACCTGGCTGGTGGGCGGGGCGATGCAGGCCCTCAGTGCCGCCTACCTCACCCGGGTGGTGGCCCGTGCCATGGCCGACATGTTGGCCCTGTCGGTTGGGGTGCCAGAACCGGATCTGGCCGCCATCCAACGTCAGGCACCCTTGCTGGTGGCCCGGGCTGCGGAAGCGGAAAAGCTCGATTGGGCGGCTTTCCTCGAGCAGGCACGGCAGTGGCTGCGCAGCCAGTCGGCTGCGGGTCTGCCCGCTGCTGGGGTGTGACGCCCTTGCCTGACTTGGATCAGCGGGTGTTGTTCGCCTTCCTGCTCACCCTGGGGGCCGGATTGTGCACAGGGCTCGGCAGCCTGCTCGGCCTGGTGTCTCGGCGGTTCAGCCCCCGGGTGCTCACCCTGTCGCTGAGCTTTTCCGCCGGCGTGATGATCTACGTCTCGTTTGTGGAGATTTTCCCCAAGGCCAGGCAGTCGCTGGCGTTGGGGCTCGGGCCTGCTGCGGGCTATGCCGCCACCGTGCTGGCTTTCTTCGCCGGCATGTTGCTGATTGCCCTGATCGACAATGCACTGCCCAGTCACAACCTCGCTCTGACGGAAGAGGATCATCCCGGTGTGCAGTCGCAGACCCTGCTGCGCACGGGTCTGTTTTCAGCGCTGGCGATCGCCATTCACAACTTTCCAGAGGGGCTGGCCACTTTTGTCGGGGCCCTATCCAGCCAACGCCTTGGCATTGGGATCGCCATTGCCATCGCCATCCACAACATTCCGGAGGGCCTGGCGATCTCAGCGCCCGTGTACTACGCCACCGGCAGCCGTCGCAAGGCCTTCTGGGTGTCGTTTGCCTCGGGCTTGGCCGAGCCGATCGGTGCCGTGGTGGGGTATGTGTTTCTGCGCTCTTATCTCAGCCCCACGGTGATGGGTCTGGTGTTTGCCAGTGTGGCTGGCCTGATGGTGTACATCTGCCTCGATGAGCTGTTGCCAGCCGCGCAGCGCACCGGAGCTCACCACCACCTGATGATTGCGGGGGTCACGGCTGGGATGGTGGTGATGAGTGTCAGTCTGGTGTTGCTGGCCTGAGGTGAACGCCCTTCCTGCCGATCGCGTCGCCGAGCAGCGCTGGCCCTGGTGGCCCCTTCTGCCGCTCTACCCCTACGGCCGCCGCCGCACTCTTGTGCGTGAACTGATCCCCGCTCAGATCTGGAGCCTGGAGCAGTTGCAGGGGGTGTTCTATGTGGCGGTGCCGATCCGCATGACGGTTGTGCGGTTGCGTCAGGGGCTGATGCTCTACGCCCCGCTGCCGCCCACCGGTGAGGTGAGAAACGCCCTGGCTGAGCTGGAAGCCCGCTACGGGCCGGTGGTCACCATCGTGCTGCCCACCAGTTCGGGCTTGGAGCACAAGTTGCCCCTGCCGGCCTTGGCGCGGGCCTTCCCGGCGGCCCAGGTGTGGGTGACCCCACGGCAATGGAGCTTCCCCCTGCAGCTGCCCTTGAGCTGGCTGGGATTTCCGGCCCAGCGCACTCGGGTGTTGTTTGAGCAGGGTCTGCCCCACACCGATGAACTGGGTTGGATTCCCCTGGGTCCATTGGACCTCGGCCTGGGCACCTTTATGGAAGCGGCCTGCCTGCATCGCGCCAGCGGCAGCCTGCTGGTCACCGATGCCCTGGTGGCGATCAGCGCGGAGCCGCCGGAGCTGTTTGACGCCGATCCCAGCCCCCTGCTGTTCCATGCCCGGGAGCGGGGGGACGATCCCCTGCTCGACTCACCCGAGCAGCGCCGTCGCGGCTGGCAGCGCCTGGTGCTGTTTGCCTCCTACCTGCGCCCCGAGCCGCTGCAGGTGCCCGGCTGGCGGGAGCTGCTCTCCGGGCTGCTGGCCCCGGGTGTGCGGGAGCGCCGCGCCTATTTCGGTCTCTACCCATTCCGCTGGCAGCAAGATTGGCAGACGGAGTTCCGGCGGTTGGTGCCTGGCGAGGGCTCGGCGTTACTGGTGGCACCGGTGCTGGAGCGGTTGGTGTTCCCGCGCTGCCAGGTGGCGCTGCTGAGCTGGATCCGGGCCCTGGCGGCCCATCCGGAGCTGCGATGGCTGGTGCCAGCCCATTACGACGCTCCTGTGCCCTGCAGTCCAGAACAGTTGCAGGCCCTGGCCGATGAGCTCGAGGGGCGCATTTGGGCCCCCGACAATGGCAGCTGGGCTTACCTGGCAGGCATTGATCGTGCCCTGCTCCGCCTTGGGTTGGTGCCGGATCAACCCAGGCAACCCGGTCCCGTGGTGCGCGACTCAGAGCTTCTCTGAACCTGACCGTGCTTCAGAGCCTGAGCTCTCCGGGATCGGCATCCAGCCCGGCGTCGAGATCGCCACAGCCCAGCAGGCTGGTGTCGAGCTCCATGCGCTGCTCCATCTGGCGCAGGAAGTAGCCAGTCATCATGGCCGAAGCCAGCAGGCCAGCCAGGTTGTCGCGGTTGGTCTGGATCTTCACCTCGAACTGCTCGCCAGGGAGCATGCCTAGCAGGCCTTGCACGTTGTGGCGAATGATGTCCTGAATGTCGCCGCTGGCTGAGCGCGCCACCCGTTGCAGTACATCCGGAGATTGCTCCTGGAGGTACTGAATCAGCGAATTGCCGCTGATCGCTTCGTTATCGGTGGTCAGGAACTCCGGGTTGAACATCGCCGGTGTGCGCTGCGTCCGGGTTGCACCCTACCCCAGCTCTCCCGCCACACCAGGGGGGTGGCCTAGGTGTGAGAACCGTAACCAGCCCATACGGTTGAGCGGCCAGTAGCGCAGCACCGCGGTGCCGATCACCGCCTCACGGGGCAGGGGGCCCCACAGATGGGAATCCAGGCTGGCGTTGCGGTTGTCCCCCAGCACCAGCAGGTGATCCGGCGGCACGGTGAGGGGCGCCAGCTGGTATTGCATCGGTTCGGCCGACCAATCCATCGGAGCCGGAGCGCCGTTGCGCCACAACACGCCGTCGCGCACCTCAACCTGGTCGCCGGCTTCGGCCACCACCCGCTTGATCAAAGCCGCATTGGGGTCGTAGCCCGCCTCGAGCAGGGCCGGCGGTGCGTGGAAGACCACCACTGAGCCAATGGGCACGGGGCGATGCAGGCGGGCCCGCAGTTTCTCCACCAACACCCGGTCCTGCAGTTGCAGCGTCGGCAGCATGGAGCCGGAGGGAATCCAGCGGGGTTCCAGCACCGCCCAACGCAGCACCAAAGCCAGCACCACCCAGGCCAGCACCGGCAACACCTGGCGACGCAGGTCCTGCAACAGGCCGTTGGAGTTACTGGGATTGCTGGGGGGCGTTGGGGCCAAGGGCGCAGGGGAGGATGGTTGCTCCATCCTGAACGGCCCTGGCATGGAGTTGGCCCGTCGCAATCTTGAGGCGGCCCTGCTGCTGCTCGGTGCCCTGATGGCGCGGGGGCTCAGCCATGCCGTGCTCTGTCCCGGCAGCCGCTCCGGCGCCCTGGCCATGGCGGCAGGGGTGCTGGAAGGCCGCGGGCTGATCCTCCACACCGCCCTGGATGAGCGCTCCGCAGCGTTTTTTGCCCTTGGCCTGGGCCGCGCCTCCGGCCGGGCGGCTGCAGTGATCACCACGTCGGGCACGGCCGTCGCCAACCTGCTGCCGGCGACGGTGGAGGCCGACTACGGCACCATTCCGCTGCTGCTGATCACGGCGGATCGGCCTGATCGCCTCAAGGGCTGTGGCGCGAATCAGACCGTCAACCAGGAGTGCTTTCTGGCCGCGAGTGTGCGCTGGTTGGGGCAGGGGGAAGGGGCTGGCCTGGCCGCCATGGCCGATAGCGCGATCATCCAGCTAGCGGAAGCGGCCCTTCTGGCGACGGCGGCGGCGGGCCAGCCCCCTGGGCCCGTGCACCTCAATCTCCCCTTTGAGGAGCCTCTTCACGCCGATGGCCCCGCCTTGCTGGAGGCGGCCAGACGCTTTGGCTTGCCCGAGGGCTTTGGGCGCCAGGCGCCGGTGCCGGCTGTGCCCCCACAGCCCGATGGGATCCCGCACCCCGATCCGGATTGCCCCGGCGTCGTGGTGGCCGGACCCTGGCGTGGTCTGCCCCAGCTCTGGGACTCTCACGTCGAGGCCCTGCGCCGCTGGCAACGGCGTACGGGTTGGCCTGTACTGGCCGACGGTCTCAGTGGTCTGCGCGGCCTGGCGGGCCTTGAGGTGGTGGCCGGGTACGACCTGCTGTTGGATTCCGCTGACGCCAGCCTCCAGGCTTCCCAGGTGCTTCGCCTGGGGCCCCTGCCGGCGAGCCGCCGCCTGCAGCGCTGGCTCGCCGGCCTGGACGCGCGCCATTGGCTGGTGAGCGAGGGCGATCCGCGTACCCTCGATCCCCTTGGCACGGGCTGCCACCAGAGCGCGTCCGGCCTGGCCGGTTGGATCGCCAGCTGGCCCCGATCCACCTGGCTTGGCCAACCCGGCTCCAGGGCCCTGCAGTTGGCGGCGGCCTGGCAGCAGCGGGAGGATGCCCTGCAAGCGAGGTTGAGCGTGGCACTGCCCCCCGGCAGCCCGGGGGAGCCGGCGCTGGCGCGGGCACTGGGGAATCTGCTGCCGGCGGGTCTGCCGCTGGTGATCGCCAACAGCAGCCCCGTACGCGACTGGGAGAGTTTTGGCGACCCGGCGGCCCCAGCGCGTCCGGTTTACGGGTTCCGGGGCGCCTCCGGTATCGACGGCACCCTGTCGATCGCCTGCGGGGTGGCTGAAGCCCTGGGTCAGGCGGTGCTGGTCACCGGGGATCTGGCCCTGCTGCACGACAGTCATGGCTGGCTGTGGAGGCCCCAGCTGCATGGCCGCCTCACCGTGATCCTCATCAACAATGATGGCGGTGGCATCTTCGAGCAGCTGCCGATCCGCACAACGCCGGCCCAGGCCCTCGATTTTGAGCGTCTGTTCGCCATGCCCCAAGCGCTCGATCCGCTGGCGTTGGCGGCGGCCCATGGGGTGCCGGGGCGCCGGGTGAAGGCCGCTGCCGATCTGGAGGCCCAGCTGGCCTGGGCATTGCAGCAGCCGCTGGCCTTGTTGGAGTGGGTCAGTGATCGGCGCGTCGATGCGGCCCGGCGCCAGGAGCTGCGCAGAATGGCCGCCGTTTCCGTGCTGCAGCCGTGACTGCCTCTTCTGTTCCCTCGGCACCGGGTTCCCCAGCAGACGGTTCCCTCGCAGAGGGTTCCCCCGCAGAGGGCACGCCAGCGCCGGTGATCTGGCAACCCGCTGGCTCCTACGAGGACATCCTGTTCGATCTTTGTGAGGAGGGAATCGCCCGCATCACGATCAACCGTCCGCACAAACGCAATGCTTTCCGGCCGCGCACCGTGCAGGAGCTCTGCGATGCCTTTTCGCGGGTTCGCGACAATCCTCGTGTCGGCGTGGTGCTGTTCGCCGGGGCTGGCCCCGCCCCCGATGGCCGATGGGCTTTCTGTGCCGGCGGTGACCAGAGTGTGCGCGGCGATGGGGGCTATCTCGATGAGTCGGGCCTGCCTCGGCTCAATGTGCTCGATCTGCAGCGACTGATCCGCAGCTTGCCGAAGGTGGTGATCGCCCTGGTGGCCGGATACGCCATCGGCGGCGGGCAGGTGCTGCATCTGCTCTGTGACCTGAGCCTGGCGGCCGAGAACGCCGTGTTCGGCCAGACCGGGCCCCGGGTGGGCAGTTTCGACGGAGGCTTCGGCGCCGGTTATCTGGCCAGGGTGGTGGGCCAGCGCAAGGCGCGTGAGATCTGGTTCCTCTGCCGCCAGTACGGGGCCGAGCAGGCTCTGGAGATGGGACTGGTGAATGCGGTGGTGCCCCTGGCGGAGCTGGAGGCCGAGGGGGTGCGCTGGGCGCTGGAGGTGCTGCAGCACAGCCCCACGGCGATTCGCTGCCTCAAGGCCGCCTTCAATGCCGAAACCGATGGCCTTGCCGGCATTCAGGAGCTGGCTGGCCAGGCCACCCACCTCTTCTACCGAACGGAAGAGGGTCAGGAGGGGCGCAATGCCTTCCTGGAGAAGCGCTCTCCCAATTTTTCTGACGCTCCTTGGTTACCTTGAGTGTCAAACAGGGGTTGCGCAGGGCGAGGGATCGACGGTGGCGATGCAGCTGGTGGGCAAGGCCCTGTGGGCTTGGCTACTGATGGTGATGGCAGGCATGCCTGGGCTGGCAGCCCCTCACCCTTCGGCTGCAGCGATCAGTTCCCCTGGGGCTGCAGCCGCTGGTCGCTATCTCGTGCTGGATCGGCGCCAGCGCCGGCTGTCGGTGTTTGAAGGAGGGCAGGAACGGCGTCGCTTTCCAGTGGGGGTGGGCCGGCCCGGTTGGGAGACTCCCGTGGGCCGGTTTTCGGTGATCGAACTGGCGGTGGACCCCACCTGGGAGCATCCCGCCACCGGTCGGCGTGTGCCGCCCGGCCCCGCCAATCCGCTGGGCAGCCGCTGGATCGGCTTCCATCGCGACTGCAACGGTCGGGTGGGTTTCAACGGCATGGAGCATCTCGTGGTGAAGGGCTGCGTCAGTGCTGGATTCCATGGCACCCCCCAGCGCGACAGCGTCGGCCGGGCCGTCTCCCATGGCTGTGTGCGCCTGCTTGATGAGCATGTGCGCGAGTTGTTCGATCTGGTGCAAATGGGCACGCCCGTGACGGTGCTTCCCTAGCAACGCCCGTAGAGTTGCCCCCACCATTGGTGGACCTGGGATGCGGATCTTGTTTGCGGCGGCCGAATGCGCGCCGATGATCAAGGTTGGCGGCATGGGGGACGTTGTTGGATCGCTGCCTCCTTCGCTGGCAGCCCTGGGCCACGACGTGCGGATCATGCTTCCGGGTTACGGAAAGCTTTGGTCCCAGTTGCAGGTGTCGCCCGAGCCGATCTGGCGTGGCCACACGATGGGCAACGACTTCGCCGTGTTTGAGGCGCAGCACCCCACCAACGGCCTCACCCTTTATCTGGTGGGCCATCCGGTGTTTGACCCCGAGCGTATCTATGGCGGAGAAGATGAGGATTGGCGCTTCACCTTTTTTGCCAGCGCCACCGCTGAATTCTGCTGGCATCACTGGAAGCCCCAGGTGCTGCATTGCCACGACTGGCACACCGGCATGCTGCCGGTGTGGATGCATCAGGACCCGGAGATCAGCACCGTGTTCACCATCCACAACCTGAAATACCAGGGGCCCTGGCGCTGGAAACTCGATCGCATGACCTGGTGCCCCTGGTACATGCAGGGAGACCACACGATGGCGGCGGCCCTGCTCTACGCCGACCGGGTCAATGCGGTATCGCCCACCTATGCCATGGAGATCCGCACGCCTCAGTATGGCGAACAGCTCGATGGTCTTCTGAATTTCATCAGCGGCAAGCTGCGCGGCATCGTCAACGGCATTGACACCGAAGACTGGAATCCGGCCACGGATGCCACCTTGCCGGCCCGATTTTCGGCCAGCGATCTGGCGCCCCGAGCCCGCAACAAGCAGGCCCTGCAGGAGCGCTTTGGTCTTGCGGTGAATCCCCGCTCCTATCTGATGGGGATTGTGAGCCGCCTGGTGGATCAGAAGGGCGTCGATCTGCTGCTGCAGGTGGCCGACCGGGTGCTGGCTTACACCGACAGCCAGATCGTGGTGCTGGGCACGGGCGATCGCACCTACGAATCCGGGTTGTGGCAGATGGCGTCCCGCCATCCCGGTCGCTTCGCCGTGTTTCTGACCTATGACGATGCCCTCTCGAGGCTGATCTACGGAGGCAGCGACGCCTTTCTGATGCCGAGCCGCTTCGAGCCGTGCGGCATCAGCCAGATGCTGGCCATGCGTTACGGCTCGATTCCGGTGGTGCGCATGGTCGGCGGCCTGGTGGACACGGTGCCTCCCAACGACCCTCTGGCCGGCACCGGCACCGGCTACGGCTTCGACCGTTACGAGCCGATCGACTTCTACACCGCGATCGTGCGCTCCTGGGAGGCCTACCGCAACCAGGCCAGCTGGCAGGACCTGCAGCGCCGGGCGATGGCGGTCGATTTCAGCTGGGCCCGATCGGCCCTGCAGTACGACGCCATGTACCGCGATGTGTGCGGCGTCAAGGAGCCCACGCCCGAGGCGGCCGATGTGGAGCGCTTCTCCCAGGGTCAGGACGCCGACCCCAGCCGCCGCGGCCTGGCTTCCCTGCTGAAACGCCGCTGAACCCACGCCGGTGACGTCCCCCCGATCTGCGCCCGACGCCCGGGACCAGGACCCTGTGCCCTATCCCGCACCCTATGAGGAGCCTTGGGGACGCCTGGCCGGCGATCTGCGGTCCGTGGTGGCCAGCGCGCGTCTGAAGCTGCGGGAGCTCTGGCGTCGCAATCGGGAGGGGGATCTCTCGGTGCCGGGGTTCTGGCCCGTCTCCCTGGTCCCCTTGTTCTGGCCGCTGCTGTTGGCCCTGGGCCTGGCCGTTCTGCTGGTGCTGATCCAGCGTCTGGCGCCCAGCCTGCAACCTGCTCCATCACGCGTTCAACAACCTGTTCAACACCTTGTTCAACAACCTGTTGAACAACACGTTCCTCAACCCGTTCGACAACCCGTTTCGCACCCTGTTTCACAACCCGTTTCACAACCTGTTCAGCAGGCTGGCCAGCAGCGTGAGTTGAATCCGCTGCAGCCCCCATCCCCGCACCAGACGCCGCCCGAACCCCTGCTGGCGCTCGATCCACTGCTGACCCTGCTCACCGAAGACGACCCGCAGGCCTGCATCGCCTCGGCCCGTCCCGATCCGCAGGCGAGTCGTCTCGATCTGGAGATGGCCGCCGCCTATCCGGCCCTGCCGCCCGAGCGACGCCAGCAGCTGGCGGACCACTGGCTGCAGCGCAGCCAGGAGCTTGGCTATGAGCGGTTGCGCTTGCTGGATGCGAGCGGCAAGGTGATGGGCCAGGCTGCCCGGGTGGGAAGCGGCATGGTGCTCCTGGAGCCGTCCCCGTCGCCTCAGGCATGATCCTGGGCGTCGTCCCGCCATGCACCGATGACCTTGCGCCTGGCCCAGCTGCAGGAGCTCTGGGGCCCCCCCAGCAGCGGCCCCCTGTCGGCCGCAGCGGCCTTGAGCACCCTGGCACCCCAGGCGGTGTGCACCGACAGCCGCCTGCTCGCTGCTGGTCAGTTGTTTGTGCCCTTGGTGGGCGAGCGTTTTGACGGACACACCTTTCTCGGCGCAGCCATGGAGCTGGGGGCCGCCGCCCTGCTGGCCCAGGCCACCCATCTCGACCTTGCCAGCGAGGAGGCGCTGATCGTGGCGGCCACCAAGGCGGGCGTGCCCCTCTGGCTGGTGCCTGACACGCTGCTGGCCTACCAGCAGCTCGCCGGCCTCTGGCGCCAGCAGCTGCCGGCTCCGGTGGTGGCGGTCACCGGTTCGGCCGGCAAAACCACCACGCGGGAATTGATCCGGGCGGCCCTGGCTCCCCTGGGGGCGGTGACGGCCTCGAGCGGCAACAACAACAACGACATCGGTGTGCCCCTGACCCTGCTCAAGGCCACCTCGAATGACGCTGCGGTGGTGGTGGAGATGGGGATGCGGGGTCTCGGTGAGATCGAGCGGCTGAGTCGCTGTGCCCGCCCCGATGTGGCGGTGATCACCAATATCGGTACGGCTCACATCGGCCGGCTCGGCAGCCGCGAGGCGATCGCCACCGCCAAGTGTGAAATCACCGCCGGGCTGCGGCCCGATGGAGTGGTGGTGATCCCGGCCGGGGATCCCCTGCTGGATGCCGCCCTGGCGCGGGTGTGGCAAGGCCGGGTGGTGCGGATCGCGCTGGCGGGTGAAGGCCACGAGGCCCAGGCCGATTGGGTGGGCCATCTGGAAGCCAGCGGGGAGACGCTCGCGTTGGCCGGGGTTGCGGTGGCTGTGCCCTTGGAGGGGACCCACCATGCCCGCAACCTCATGCTGGCCCTCGCGGTGGCCCAGGAGCTGGGGCTCGATCCCGATCGCTGGCAGGCCCTGCAGGTGGACCTGCCAGGGGGCCGCAGCCGGCGCCTCGAGCTGGGAGGGGTGCTGGTGCTCGATGAGACCTACAACGCCTCCCCGGAGGCGGTGCTGGCCTCGTTGGATCTGCTGGCCCGGCAACACGGTCGCCGTTTTGCGGTGCTCGGCACGATGCTTGAGCTGGGCGATCAGAGCCTGGCCCTGCACCGGCAGGTGGCCGAACGGGCCCGCCGGCTGGGCCTCGATGGCCTGGTGATCGTCGATGGGGGGGAGGAAGGGGCCGCCATGCTGCTGGCCGCCAGCGGTCTGACCCGGCTGGAGCGGGTCGCCACGCCGGAGGCAGCGGCGGCTCTGCTCAAGGGCTGGCTGGTTCCCGGAGATGTGCTGCTGCTCAAGGCGAGCCGCGGCGTGGCGCTGGAGCGGCTGATCGCCCTGCTCCAACAGGATCGCCAGTGTCTGCCCGATCAGCCATGATGGCGCAGGAGCAGCATTTCACGATGTTGTGCCTTCGGGCAGAGGCCCTGGGTGGTGGTTCACTCGGGGCCTTTCCTCTGACGATTGATCGGGCCCTGTTCAGCTGAGATACCAGCGCAGCAGGGCCGTCAGTTGGCCCACCATGCCTTTGCCGGTGAGGAGTTCGCCGGTGATGGCGGCCGCAAACCCGAGCATGGCGACGCGCCCATTGAGCAGCTCCACCCCGGCCAGGGCCTTGGTGTTCCAGGGCTTGGGACTGGTCATGCTCGCGCCGAACCTCTCCACGGGTTCGTACTGAAACTTCGGGCGTTCAGGGTTCTTCGGGCTCATGGGCGGGGACCTGTCCAGTTTTCCTTGACCAGCTGCCGGGCCCGGCCGAGCGCCAGTGCCCCGTCAGGGACGTCTTTGGTGATGGTGGATCCGGCCCCCACCGTCACGTTGCTGCCCAGCCGCAGGGGTGCCACCAGCACCGAGTTGGCACCGGTCTTGCTGCCGGCCCCCACCACCGTGCGGTGCTTGCGCACGCCGTCGTAGTTGGCCGTGATCGTGCCGGCTCCCACGTTGACCCCTGGGCCCAGGTCGGCATCACCGATGTAGCTGAGGTGGTTCACCTTGACGCCGCTGGCCAGGCTGCTGTTTTTGACCTCGACGAAATTGCCGATGTGGCACTGCTCGCCCACTTCGGTGCCCGGACGCAACTGGGCGAACGGGCCGATGGAGCAGCCGTCCGCCACCCGGGCCTGCCGTAGGACGGAGTGGAGCAGCGAGACGTTGGCACCCAGCTGGCTGTCTTCCATCAGGCAACCGGGGCCGATGCGGCAGCCATCGCCGATGGAGCTGCTGCCGCGGAAATGGCACTGGGGTTCGACCACCACATCGCGGCCGAAGCGGGTTCCCTCACTGAGGGTGCAGCTCGCCGGGTCGACGAAGGTCACGCCCTCGGCCATCCAGTGGCGCCGCAGACGCTCCTGCAGCACGGCCTCGCACTGGCTGAGCTGCAGCCGGTCGTTGATGCCGGTGATCTCATCGGCATCGTCCACCTCCCGATGCATGGCCGGGTTCAGCATGGCCACCGTGTCCGTCAGGTACAGCTCACCCTGGTCGTTGTCGGTGGTGAGTTTGGGCAGTACGGCCGCCAGCTGCTCCCAGTTGAAGCAGTAGATACCCGCATTGGTGAGGGCGTTTCGGCGTTGTTCATCGTTGCAGTCGCGGTGCTCCACGATGGCGCTCACCTGCCCATCGGAGCTGGCGAACACGCGGCCATAGCCGCTGGGATCGGCGAGCCGGGCGGTCAGCAGGGTGACGGCGGCGCCGCTGCTGCGGTGCTGCTGGAGCAGGGCAGCCAGGGTGTCGGGACGCAGCAGGGGCACATCGCCATTCAGCACCAGCAGATCGCCGCGAAAGTCCCGCAGGGGCTCCAGCAGCTGCTGAACGGCGTGGCCAGTGCCGTGCTGCGGTTGTTGCAGCACGAATTCCAGGTCGCTGTGACACCCCAGGGCCTGCTCCACCCGCTCGGCCTGATGGCCCACGATCAGCAGCCGTCGATCGGGCTGGAGGTGCTCACAGCTGGCCAGCACCCGCTCCACCAGGGTGGCGCCGGCCAGGGGTTGCAGCACCTTGGGCAGGTCGCTCTTCATGCGCGTGCCCTTCCCGGCAGCCAACACGGCAACGGCGAGCATGGACGGGTGCATTCGGCTGGCCGGGAATCTACGCGGGCTGACTCAGGGGGCGAGCTGGCGCAGGCGGGCCAGATCGTCCCAGAAGCCGGGATAGGACACCGCCGCCGCCTCCGGCCGATGCAA
>JBILUH010000097.1:0-4652 GCA_044371095.1 Cyanobium sp. | reverse complement strand
TGGGGGCCAGCCCCAGGCTGGGCTCATCCAGCATCAGCAGCTCGGGCCGGCCCATCAGCGCCCGGGCGATGGCCAGCATCTGCTGTTCGCCGCCGGAGAGGGCCCCGGCCAGCTGCTGGCGGCGCTCCGCCAGCCGCGGGAACAGTCCGTAGCAGCGCTCCAGGTCGGAGGCAATGCCAGCGCGATCCTTGCGGAGGTAGGCCCCCAGGAGCAGGTTGTCGGCCACGCTCTGGCGACCGAGCACCCGCCGGCCCTCGGGGCAGTGGCCGATGCCCAGCTTCAGAAGGCGATGGGCGGGCACCCCCGCCAGCGAACCGCCGCGCCAGTGGATCTGCCCCGCGCTGGCCGGCACCAGCGCCGAGATGGCCCGCAGGGTGGTGCTCTTGCCGGCACCGTTGGAGCCCAGCAGCGTCACCAGTTCGCCCTGGTGCACGGTGAGATCGATGCCGCTGAGGGCCTGCACGCTGCCGTAGCGCACGCTCAGGCTCTGCAGCTGCAGCAGCGGCGTGCTCATGAGGCACTGCCTCCGGTGCCACTGCCTTCGGTGCCATTGCCTTCGGTGCCACTGCCGGTGCCGAGATAGGCCTCGATCACCTTCGGGTCGCGGCGCACGGCGTCGGGCGTGCCGAGGGCGATGCGCACACCGAAATCGAGCACGGCCAGGCGGTCGCAGAGGCGCATCAGCAGCGGTACGTGGTGCTCAATGATCAGCACGCTGAGCTGGTGCCGCTGGCGCAGCGCTCCGATCAGCTGGCAGAGCTGGTCTTTCTCGGCGGGGTTGAGACCGGCGGCGGGTTCATCGAGCAGCAGCAGCTGCGGACGCGTGGCCAGGGCCCGGGCCATCTCCAGCCGGCGTCGATCGCCGTAGGCCAGGGTGCCGGCTGGGCGCTCGGCCAAGCCGGCCAGCCCCAGCTCCTCCAGCAGCTGCCAGGCGGTGTCCAGCCGCTGGCGCTCGGCCCGTTGGTGGGTGGCGGTGCCCAGCAGACCCGCGAGGGCGCTGCTGCGGGGGCGGCGCTGCAGTGCCACCAGCAGGTTGTCGAGCACCGAGAGACCATCGAAGAGGCGCAGGTTCTGGAAGGTGCGGGCCAGGCCAAGGCGGTTGAGCCGATGGGGTGCCTGACCGGTGATGGCGCCGCCGCGCCAGAGCACCGCGCCACCGCTGGGGGGTGTGACGCCGGAGATCAGGTTGAACAGGGTGGTTTTGCCGGCGCCGTTGGGGCCGATCAGGCCGAAGATCTCGCCGGGCTGCACGGCGAAGCTCACCCGATCGAGGGCCAGCAGACCGCCGAACCGCCGGCTGAGATCGCGCACCTCCAGCAGGGGCGTGCTCATGATTTGATCTCCTTGCCCCAGCGGCCCAGACGCTCCAGCAGGCCTGGTGTGATCAGCCCCTGGGGGGCCAGCACCGGGCCCAGCAGGATCACCAGGCCGAACAGCACGAGCCGCACATCGCCCACGGGGCGCAGCAGCTCGGGCAGGGCGGTGAGCAGCAGACCGCCCAGAACCGGCCCCAGCCAGGTGCGTGAGCCCCCCAGGATCACAAAGGCCAGGGTGGTGATGCTGGCGTCGAAGGAGCCCTGGCGGGCGTTCCAGGTGTTGAGGAAGTGGGCGGCGAGGGCGCCTGTGCTGCCGGCCAGCACAGCGCTGAGCACGAAGGCGGTGAGCTTCACCCGGGTGGTGTCGATGCCCATGCAGCGGGCGGCCAGTTCGTCGTCGCGAATGGCGGCCATGGCGCGGCCGAGGGGCATCCCCTCCAGCCGCTGGCAGAGCCAGCCCGCCAGGGCCAGCAGCGCCAGCGCCGGCAGCAGGTAGCCCGCGGCGGTGGCGAAGGGCTGGGGGATGGCGAAGATCCCCACCGCTCCGCCGGTGAAGGGCAGATTCAGGATCGCCACCCGCACGATCTCCACCAGGGCGATGGTGGCGATGGCCAGGTAGATCCCCTGCAGCCGCAGCACCAGCCGCCCCACCAGCAGGGCCAGCAGCCCGGCCAGCAGGCCCCCCAGCACCAGCTCCAGCAGCAGCGAGGGCACCGGAAAGCCGCCAGCGGCGGTGGCGCCCAGGGCGCTCCAGCGGGTGGAGAGCAGGGCGGCGAGGGTGCCGCCCACCGCGTAGAAGGCTGGCGTGGCCAGCGACAGCTGCCCCGCCGCCAGCGGCAGGTACACCGAGAGTCCGAGCAGGGCGCCCAGCAGCATCTGCACCAACAGGCCGTTGTCGATCATGCGGGCCTCACACCTTCTCCACCGTGCGCCGGCCGAGCAGGCCACTGGGGCGCAGCAGCAGCACGACAAACAGGATCGCGAAGGCCAGGGCATCGCGCCAACCGGAGGCCGCGCTGGGCACCAGCGCTTCGGCCAGGCCCATCAGCAGCCCGCCGGCGATGGCGCCGGGCACGCTGCCCAGGCCGCCGAGCACCAGCACCGCCAGGCCCTTGAGGCCGTAGCCGATGCCGAAGTAGGGCCCCGGCAGGCTGACACTCACGCCGATCAGGCCGCCGCCCAGGCCCGCCAGGGCCCCGCTCAGAAAGAACGCCAGCCGCACCATCGCCTCGCTGGGGATGCCAAGCAGCTGGGCGGTGGTGGCGTCCTCCGCCACCGCCCGCAGCGCCCGGCCGCCCTTGCTGCGCTCCAGCCAGAGGCTGAGGGCGAGCACGGCGGCGGCGGAGATCAGCAGCAGCAGCAGCTGGATCGTGCGGATGCGTGCGCCGCCGATCACCAGCACAGCGGGCAGGCCGGCCAGGGCATCGGCGCTCGTGGGGAAGGCGTAGCCCTCGGCCCCCATCAGCAGTTGCAGCAGGTTGACCAGCACCACGCCGGCACCGAGGCTGGTGATCAGGGCCAGCAGCGGCTCGGCGCCCCGGCGCCGCAGCGGCGCGAAGGCCAGCCGCTCCACCAGCAGGCCGATCAGGCCCGAGCCGGCCGCCGCCAAGAGCAGCGCCAGAGGGAAGGGCAGCCCGGCCGGCAGACCCCAGCCGGGCAGGGCGCCATTCACACCGATCCTGCCGCCCATCAACAGGTAGGTGAGGTAGCCCCCCACGGAAAACAGCGCACCCTGGGCGAAGTTGATCACCCCGAGCACCGAGAACACCAGCGTGTAACCGAGGGCCACCAGGGCATAGACGCCGCCGCTGGCGGCGCCGTTGAGCAGGAGTTGCAGCAGGGCTTCGATCACGGTTTGCCCTCCTGTCCCTGGATCTCTGTGAGATGGAGCGCGCGCACCAGGGCGAAGCGGCCATCACGGCCGTCGGGGGCCATGCGCACCTCGGCCACGTAAAAGCGATCCTGCAGCACCTCCCCTTCGGGGCTGAAGCCGATCGGGCCCAGGGGTGTGTCGTAGGTGCCGCTGAGCAGTTCGGCCATCAGGTTGGCGCGGGCCTGGCCGAGGGTGACGCCCGTGAGGCTGCCCTGGCGCTGCAGGCGTTGGATGGCTTCAAACAGCACCTGGTAGGCGGCGAAGGCCTGGGCGGTGATCTGCGGTGGGGGGCGGTCGCCGTGGGCCTGGCGGAACAGCTGCTGGAAGCGGCGGTTGATCGGGGTATTGAGCTCGGGGCTGTAGGCCTGGGCGATCAGGATGCCGTCGCACCAGCGCTGGCAGATCGGGTAGATGTTCGGCGTGTTGAGGCCGTTGCCCACCACGATCTGGCCGCGGTAGCCGAGTTCGCGCAGCTGGCGGATCAGGTTGCCGCCGGCCACCGCCTGCACGGAGAGCACCACCAGCTGGGGCTTGAGCGGCAGGGCGGCGGTGATGGGCGTCTGAAAGTCGTTGTCGGCCAGCTGGGTGCGCTGCACCGTGACGGGGGTGAGGCCGCGGGCGGTGAGGGCCTTCTGGAAGATGGCCACCTCGGCGGTGCTGTAGGCGTCGTCCTGGGCGTAGAACACGGCGACGCGCTTGATCGAGGGATCGCGGCGCAGGGCCTCATCCAGCGAGAGCGGGGCGATCACCGAGCTCTGGGCCGAGACGCGGCTGATGAAATGGCCGATCTCAGGAATGCCTTTGGCGGTGTTGGAGGGCGCCACCACCGGCACTCCCTGGCGCTGGGCGATCGGGTCGGCGGCGAAGGCCTGCTGGGAGAGGGTGGGTCCGATCAGGGCGATCACGCCCTGGCGGATCAGCAGGTTGAAGGCGGCGATGGCGCTCGGCTCATCGGAGGCGCCGTCTTCCACTTGCAGCCGCACGGGGCGTGCGGGGCTGCCGTTCTGCTGCGCCCAGCGCTCGGCCACGGCCAGCCCCTGGCGTTGGTCCTGGCCGTAGAGGTTGGCGTTGCCGGTGAAGGCGATGGCGGCGCCGAGGGTGAGGGGCCCGGCCGTGAGCGGCTTGGCGGCCGGATCCGCGCTGCGGCCCAGCCAGGCGAGGGCGCCGATGCCGGCTGCCAGCAGGGCCGCGAGCCGCAGGGCTCCGCGCTGGCGGTGCGCGATCGGGGAGGAGGTTGTCATCGGCAGGGCATCGCTGCGGATGCTGGGCGCTGGGGCGGGCGCTGTCAACAGGCCCAGGCTCGGTTGGCTGGTCCAGTCTGGTCTGGTTGGCGTTCGTGGGTCATGGAAAGTCGCGTCCGTGCCACGCGCATGGTGAACATGCTGGAAGCCAAAACGCAGCTCTCTCGCCTTGTGGAAGGGATTGAGCGAGGGCTGGAGACGGAGGTGGTGATTGCGCGCAAT
>JBILUH010000073.1:0-8070 GCA_044371095.1 Cyanobium sp. | reverse complement strand
ACCGCTGCGGGGCGGGTGGATGACGCCGGGCTCGAGGCGGCCCTGGCGCAGCCCACCCGCATGGTGCTGATCCAGCGCAGCTGCGGCTACAGCTGGCGGCCGTCGCTGTCGGTGGCGGAGATCGGCACCCTGTGCGCCCGGGTCAAGGCGCTGCAGCCGGGCTGCGTGGTGTTTGTCGACAACTGCTACGGCGAGCTGGTGGAGGCCCAGGAGCCCACGGCGGTGGGAGCCGATCTGATCGCCGGCTCCCTGATCAAAAATCTCGGCGGCACCATCGCGCCCACCGGTGGTTACGTGGCGGGCCGGGCCGAGCTGGTGGAGCAGGCCTGCTGCCGGCTCACGGCCCCGGGCATCGGCGGCGAAGGTGGCACCAGTTTCGATCTCAACCGTCTGCTGTTCCAGGGCCTGTTCCTGGCTCCCCAGATGGTGGCGGAGGCCCTGATCTGCAGTGACCTGGTGGCCCAGGTGTTCAGCGATCTGGGTTACGCGGTGCATCCCCTTCCCGGTGCGGCCCGCAGCGATGTGATCCAGGCGGTGCGGCTGGGCGATCCCGAGCGGCTGAAGACCGTCTGCCGCGCCTTCCAGGCCGCCTCGCCGGTGGGCGCCTACCTCGATCCCGTGCCGGCGCCGATGCCTGGCTATGCCAGCGACCTGGTCATGGCGGGCGGCACCTTCATCGATGGCAGCACCAGTGAGTTTTCGGCCGATGCACCGTTGCGGGAGCCCTACGTGCTGTTCGCCCAGGGCGGCACCCACCGGGCCCATGCCCAGATCGCCCTGGAGCGGGCCCTGGTGGCGCTCCAGGGGGTTGGCCTGTTGGATGGACCAGGGGTCTGAATTCCGGATCCCCGGTACAGAATTGGACAACGTTGTGCGTGTTGCTGCTGATTTCGCCGCGCTCGATCGCGCCAGGTCCGACAAACTGGAGCCACCTTCTTCCCCCGCGATGGCGCTCAGCTATCCCGACGATCGCCGCTACGCCGACAGCCATGAAACGGTGTGCTCCGAAGGGGGCAGGCTGCGGCTGGGCCTGAGTGCTTTCGCCATCGATCAGCTCGGCGACATCGTGTTTGTGGAGCTTCCCGAGGTGGGCGCCAGCCTGCAGCAGGGTGTCAGTTTCGGCAGCGTCGAGTCGGTCAAGGCGGTGGAGGATCTGCTGGCTCCCGTGAGTGGCGTTGTGGTGGCCCGCAACGAAGCGGTGCTGGCCAGTCCTGAGGAGTTGCAGAACGATCCCTACGGCGAGGGCTGGCTGTTGCTGCTCGACCCCAGTGATCCTGGCCAGCTGGATGGCTTGATGGATGCGGCGACCTACGCCGCCAAGCTGCAGGGAAGTTGATGGGAGGCTCGCAGGGCGCGGATCTGTCGTTTGTCGGGCGCCACATCGGCCCCAGTGCCGAAGACCAGCGGCGCATGCTGGCGGAGCTGGGCGCCGCCAGCCTTGAAGACCTGTCGACCCAGGTGGTGCCTGCTGATCTGCTGCTGCCGCCTGCGGCGGCACTGCAGGGGCTCCCGGAGCCCTGCAGTGAGGCCCAGGCCCTGGCGGAGCTCGCCACCATGGCTGGGGCCAATCGTGTGCGTCGCAGCCTGATCGGTCAGGGGTATTACGGCACCGCCACCCCGGCGGTGATCCAGCGCCAGGTGTTCGAAAATCCCGCCTGGTACACGGCCTACACCCCTTATCAGGCCGAGATCGCCCAGGGCCGGTTGGAGGCCCTGCTCAACTTCCAGACCCTGATCAGCGAGCTCACCGGCTTGCCGATCGCTAACGCCTCCCTGCTCGATGAGGCCACGGCCGCCGCCGAAGCCATGGCCCTGGCGCTGGCGGTGAGCTGCCGTCCCCAGGCGCGGCGCTTCTGGGTGGATGCCGAGGTGCTGCCCCAGACCCTCGCGGTGCTGCAGACCCGGGCCGAGCCCCTGGGCCTCAGCCTGGAGCTGGTGGATGCTGAAGCCGTGGCCCGGCGGCTGGCTGCCGGTGCCGCTGCGGCCGATGTGCTCCCGGAGGAGACCTTTGGCCTGCTGCTCCAGCTGCCTGGTCGGCGCGGTCGTCTCTGGGATCCCCAGCCCCTGCTGAGCGCCGCCGCTGAGCTGGGCGTGATCAGCGCGGTGGCGGTCGATCCCCTGGCCCAGGTGCTGTTGGCGCCGGTGGGCGAGCTGGGGGCCGACATCGCCATCGGCAGTACCCAGCGCCTGGGGGTGCCGATGGGTTTCGGTGGTCCCCATGCCGCGTTCTTCGCCACCCGCGAGGCCTACAAGCGTCAGATTCCTGGCCGCCTGGTGGGCCGCTCCGTGGATGCCGAGGGCCGGCCCGCCCTGCGCCTGGCACTGCAAACCCGGGAGCAGCACATCCGCCGCGACAAAGCCACCAGCAACATCTGCACCGCCCAGGTGTTGCTGGCGGTGATGGCTGGCTTCTATGCCGTGCACCACGGCCCTGAGGGGCTGGAGGCGATCGCCCGCCGCATCCAGGGTCTGCGCCAGGCCCTGGCTGCCGGGCTGGAGGTCCTGGGATTGCCGTTGCTGGACGGTCCTGGCTTCGACACGCTGTGGCTGCCGGTGCCGCCAGCCCAGGGCGAGGCGCTGGTGGCGGCCGCGCTGGTGGCCGGCTTCAACCTGCACCAGACCGAAGCTGGCGTGGGCATCAGCCTCGATGAACTCAGCAGCGCCGAGGAGCTCAACCGGCTGCTTGAGGCGCTGGCGCCGGCTGCCGGGTCCGCTGCGGATCAGGCTTGGGTGGACCGGGCCCGGGAGGCCTGCCGGGCGGCCTTTGCCGATGGGCGCAACGGCACGTTTCAACGCTTTGCCGCCGCCGGCCTCCCCCTCCGGCAGGGGGGGTGGCTGGAGCAGGAGCCCTTCCAGCGCTACCGGAGCGAAACCGAGCTGTTGCGCTACATCCAGCAGTTGGTTGCCCAGGATCTCTCCCTGGTGCACGGGATGATCCCGCTGGGCAGCTGCACCATGAAGCTCAACGCCGCCGCCGAGCTGGTGCCGGTGAGCTGGCCGGCGTTCAGTCAGTTGCACCCCCTGGCACCGGCTGATCAGACCGCCGGGTATCGGCGACTGGCCGCCGACCTGGAGCGGTGGCTGGCGGCGATCACCGGTTTTGCTGGCGTCTCGCTGCAGCCCAACGCCGGCTCCCAGGGCGAGTACGCCGGCCTGCTGGCGATCCGGGCCTGGCATCGCAGCCGCGGCGAGGGTCACCGCACGGTGTGCCTGATCCCCACCAGTGCCCATGGCACCAATCCCGCCAGTGCGGTGATGGCCGGACTGCAGGTGGTGCCGGTGGCTTGCGATGCCCAGGGCAACATCGACCTGGCCGACCTGGAGACCAAGGCCGAGGTCCATGCCGAGCGCCTGGCGGCCTTGATGGTCACCTATCCCTCCACCCACGGGGTGTTTGAGCCGGCCATCCGCCGCATCTGCGAACGGGTGCACGCCCGCGGCGGCCAGGTGTATCTCGATGGCGCCAACCTCAACGCCCAGGTGGGCCTGTGCAAGCCGGGCCTCTACGGGGCCGATGTCTGCCACCTCAACCTGCACAAGACCTTCTGCATCCCCCATGGCGGCGGCGGTCCAGGGGTGGGACCGATCGCGGTGGCGGCCCATCTGGTGCCTTTCCTCCCTGGTGCCACCGGCCAGACAGGGGCTGCGGTGGGCCCGGTGGCGGCGGCGGCGCTGGGCAGCGCCAGCATCCTGCCCATCAGCTGGATGTACATCCGCATGATGGGTGGTGAGGGACTGCGGCAGGCCAGTCAGGTGGCGCTGCTGGCGGCGAACCTGATCGCCGACCGACTTGAGGCCCATTTTCCGGTGCTGTACCGGGGTGTCGGCGGTCGTGTCGCCCACGAATGCATTCTCGATTTGCGGCCGCTCAAGCGCAGCTGTGGCCTGGAGGTGGATGACCTGGCCAAGCGCCTGATGGACTTCGGCTTCCATGCCCCCACCGTGAGCTGGCCCGTGGCGGGCACGGTGATGGTGGAGCCCACCGAAAGTGAGTCGCTGGCCGAGCTCGACCGCTTCTGTGCGGCCATGGTGGCGATTCGCCAGGAGGCCGCGGCGATCGAGGCCGGCGCTGTCGATCCCTTCAACAACCCCCTCAAGCGGGCGCCCCATACCTTGGCCGCCGTGACCGCCGATCATTGGGACCGCCCCTATTCGCGCCAACAGGCGGCGTTTCCCGCCGGAGACGGACAGCGGCAGCGCAAGTTCTGGCCGGCGGTGGCCCGGATTGACAACGCTTTCGGCGATCGCCACCTGGTGTGCACCTGCCCCTCAGTTGAGGAACTGGCCCAACCCGTGCCATCGGTCACCGTTCTGTGATCCCGCCATGCTTCACACTGTGACGATCTGACGCGGGGCGGCTGGCGTACTGGCGTAGCGGATCAGGACATTCTGGAAATCACAGCATTTCTTCGTGTTCGTGGGCCCTCTTTGCCAACACAATCAGCGCCAGCGCCATTCATTACCGGGGAGCATGAAGGGCAGTAACGACGGTTCTGGATCAGGAGGCGACTCCGGCTCGGGCAGGGGCCAGATTCTGCGGGTGGAAGGCACCAATGTGGTGCGGGTTCCCTTTGGCGTGCGTCATGCCCGGCGTGCCCGTCCCCAGCGCCCGGATCACTGGGCCACGCTGGTGCTGCCCTTCCAGGGCCACAGCGACCCCACGCCCCCGCCCCAGGCCGCTTAGTCCAGCCGACAATCGATCAGGGCTTTGACATCTTCCAGGGAGCTGGCCGGAGCCCGGAAGGGCAGCACGGGCATGGGGCTGCGCTCGGGTCGCACCAGCCAGGTGAGATCGGGCTGGGGAATCAGCACAAAGCCCCGGTAGCGCACGGCCACCCTCACCCCCAGGGGGTGATGACTGCTGGCGGAGAGAGCGGCAGTTGGGGTGAGCATCGGCTCTGATTGCGTTCCAACCATTGGAGCGGTCTGATGACCCGATTCAGGGTCTCTGCCGATTCGCTTCCGTTTTGCTGTTACACCTTGAAAGGGATTCGGTTGAATCCTGCCAAAAGCTTAGTAGGACTGACTTTGGCGGCTCCTCCAGTTATGGGAACTGGTGTGACAATCCGTGGCTTGGGTATGCTGGGCTACAGCCACTGCAGCCCAGTTGCTCTAGCTTACGCCACCAGGAGTTCGGGCTGGCGATAGGGCACGAAGCTGGCTTTCCGGGCTCCGCAGATCGGGCAGTGCCAGTCGTCGGGAATGGCTTCAAACGGCGTGCCCGGGGCCAGTCCGGAATCGGGATCGCCCACAACCGGGTCGTAGATCATCGAGCAGAGCTTGCAGATCCATTGGCCGGTCACGGGCTCGGCCGCTTCGCCGGCCACGCCCTTGCCCTGCAGGGCTTTGAGGGCGACGCCATAGCGCTCGGCGTGGTGCTGCTCGATCGGTACCAGCAGGCCGAAGTTCCTGGCGGCAGTCCGGAAGATGCCGGCGTGCTCCTTCGACTCCTCGATCTGCTCGTGGAACTCCGCTTCGGCGCCCTGATCCCGGTCGCTGCGGGCCTGGGCAGCGAACTCCGGGTACATCGTCGTGTACTCGTAGGTTTCGCCTTCAATGGCCAGTTCTAGGCAGCGGCCCAGCAGGGCCTGCTTCTGTGTGTCGGAGAGGGTTGCGGGATCGTCGATCACCAGCTCCGGGTGGAGCAGCCGGAAGTGGGCGAAGGCATGCTCGGTTTCCTGGGCGGCGGTGTCGCGAAACAGCTTGGCCAGCTCGGCATGGCCGAGCTGCTTGGCCACCTCCGCGAAGAACAGGTATTTGCGGTTGGCCATGCTCTCACCGCCGAAGGCGGCCTCGAGGTTGGCCTGGGTGCTGGGTTTGGAGAGGTCCATGGCTTTGGGATGCTGCGGTTGCGGAAGAGCGTAGCTTATCCAAAGTCGAACCGACTATGAGTTGACCGGAGTGTTGGCGTGGGCCGTTCCGGTTCTCGCTCCTGCGGATTGCAGGTGTTGGTGCCGCAGTGCTGATGACATGAAAAAGCTCGACCACATGAGTGGCCGAGCGAAAAGGGGGGGTGGAATTGAAGAGGTTCAAACAGCGAATGAAACCTGAACTCTGAAGTCGTTAAAGTCCCAATCGGAGCCTTGAGAGCTGAGCAGATCTTCAAATCCGAAGGTGCTGTCTCCAAGCACTTTCACGTGCTGGCTTCCATCAGAGCCCGTAGCCCCAAAGGTGAAGACCTGCCCGTTCGGATTAATGAGCACTGCCGCGTAGATGCCTTGATCGGCAGAAGTGACATTCCAGCTGATGGTACTGCCGGTGTAACCGCCAGCGGTGATAGGAGATCCACCAGGGTTGATGATGTTGTCGCGAACAGCGTTCCGGAAAGCATCGGAGTTTGCTGCAGCTACCCCGTTGACAGCATAACCACCGGTGAGGGGGTCGACTGCAAGCTTCACCAAGCCAAAACGGTTGACGTAGTTCGAATTGGTGAGGATCGAAAAATTGAGCTTGGTGCCTGCAGCCGGAATTGCAGTGAGATCGAGAATGGCATCACTGCTGTTGTGCTGGAGCCGTGCCATGACGATGGCGTTGGGGGCTTGAGCGGTGAGGGAACTGGTGATTTGAATGACGAGATCATTGAAGTCAACAATGTTTCCACCACCGTCTTCAAGCGACAGGCGGAAGCCACCATTTTCGGAGGAGAGACGGATTCTGGGAGTGCTGTTGGTTTGATTGCCGCTGCTCTGGGTAAAACGCAATTCCTGGCCAGCTTCAAGATAGATTTCTTTGCTGCCGAGGTTGGTGGAGTTGGCAGTGGCACCAATTGATCCGAGCTGCTCACCATCGCGAGTGACGAGTTCAAGGGTGTTCTGCCAGGAAGCTTTTGCCGAGATGGTATCGATGTTGAGCCACAGGCCGGTACCAGCCACTCCATCAACGATCAAGCCGCGACGGTCGTCGCTGAGACGGAGGGTAGGAGTTGCCGCCAAGGCAGCCAAGCCAACTGGATCTTGGATTTCACCATTGCGCAGACCATCAAGATCCCCAAGTTCACCGTCTTTAAGGAAGAGACGAGCGCCATCAACAATGTTGTTGTTATTACGATCCAGCAACATCCCGCCAAGCCCGGTCTGGGGGTTGTAGCCAAAGAAGAAGTACCCACCTTTGCCGTCAGGCTTGAAGAGTGAATTCCAGGCCTGAGCACCTTCCTCAAAGAAAATGTCAACCTGCTGGATCGTGTCACTGAAGCGCTGATTGACACTGTTGGTGAACTCGGCTTGGGTGCCGGGATCGACCGGACCGCTGGCGATCACCTGCGGCTTGAGGAGGAAACTCGGTTGATCGGAAACGGCGATGACCTGTGCGCCAACGGCCTGCTCAAGCCCGGTAATGATGTCGCCGGAGGTTTGGGCATTGGCGCTCACGCCTTGAAAGATCAGGCCTGTGGATGCCTGGAGACTGCCGTCTGGTGAACTTGAATTCTCGACGATGGTGACTGCGATGGTGGCGATGCCGCCGCTAGAGGTTTCGAAGGTGGCAACAGTCGCTTGCTCACTATCAGGAATGCCGTCATTATTACCGTCTTGGCCTTGTTCAATATTGTCGTCAGCTCCATCGTTGTCTAGATCTGTATTTGAAGTATCAATGATGAAGTGGCCAACAGTATTAGAGTTGCCAGCGATGTCCTTAGCGTTGATGGTGTAGGTGCCGTCAGCAACATTGGGAGCGTTGTTGGTGGCAGTGCCGTCCAAGAAGGTTCCGAAAGGCTGGATGCCCGGGTTGGCGGGATCAGCATCAAGGAGTGAAACGGTGTAGATGCCGCCAGTGAAGGTGACCGTGAAAGAGGTCGTGGGTAGGGGCTGGCCGTCAGTACCGTTGAGTGTGATCTCAAGGTCCGGCTCGCCGGAGAAGGTGAGGACGGGATTGCCGTTGGCGGTGATGTTGTCATCAGCGCCAGTATCGGTCAGTGTGGTTATATCAAGATCGCCAACAGCTGGAGCTGAAGTATCAATGATGAAGTGGCCAACAGTATTAGAGTTGCCAGCGATGTCCTTAGCGTTGATGGTGTAGGTGCCGTCAGCAACATTGGGAGCGTTGTTGGTGGCAGTGCCGTCCAAGAAGGTTCCG